>NZ_PPCG01000081.1 GCF_002913745.1 Campylobacter concisus | reverse complement strand
ATTTTTTTATCTTTTGAAAAGTAGCCTTTTGGCATCTTTGCTAGATCTTCATTTGAGTAAAACTCTTTACCCTTACTAATAACTCCAGCTGAAATTTGATCAAAAATTTTATAGTATTGCTTGATAGTATTTGCTAGATCGATATTTGCAAAGCTATCCTCTCCAAAGAGTTGGTTATCTTTCTTTGTTTCCATTGAAAAATTTATACTATTTGGGTGTTTTTGATTGTGTAGCACTATCGCATCAAGCGTGCTTTTGTGGATTTTAAAGTCCTGTGGCAAGCCTGCAGCTTTGTTAAAGTCAGCTCCCATAAATCCTTTAGCATCTACACTATATCCATAGCCCTCTTGTGAAGTAAATTTGGCCTGATAAAGAGAGTCGATACTACTATATGAAACAAAGTCATTTTTAGGAATAGTGGTTTGGCCGATCGAATTTATATTTGGAGTGTTAGGTAGGAAATTTGCAAAGCCTTCGCTTTTTGTCTGTTTTTGGTAGTGCTGTTTTGTTAAGATGGAGTTATAAGAGACTTTCATAGCTTACTCCTTGAAATTTAGCTTCAAAGAGTAAGCAAGAGTTGTGCCGTAAATTT
>NZ_PPCG01000080.1 GCF_002913745.1 Campylobacter concisus | reverse complement strand
TTTCATGAGCGAGTAATTTTGGCTCTAAAATTTAAGCTAAGCTGTAAGCGAAGCCAAATTTTAGTAGTCGATTCTTAGGGGTGAATGGAATTTAAAAATTTGTAAAATAATAAATTAGATCGCGGACCAAGCCGCAATCCATTATAGATAAACTGGGATATTTGTATGTTCTAAGAAAAATCTTGATGTTCCGCCAAGGACCATCTCCATTAGTCCGTTTTCGCCGTATCTGCTAGCTACGATGAGGTCTGCATTTCTATCATTTGCAGCTTTTAAAAGTGCCTCGCCAGGTATCATTGTAGTTGCTATAATCTCAAAAGACGCGCTAATGCCGTGGATTTTAAAATACTCTTCAAGCTTTTTAAGATTTAGCTCAGCGTTATCGCCAAGGCTTGCTTTTGAAGTGATGCACTGAACCTTTTTGGCGCTCTTTAAAAGATCGATCGCGCCAGTTAGGGCTCTTGAGCTTTGAGTAGTTCCTGTCCAGCTCACAAGGATATTATCAGCCTTAAATTCACGCATCTTTCTAGGTATAACGATCGCATTTTTGCCGCTTTTTAAAACAGCTGACTCAAATGTGCCAGTGATCTTGCCATCAAGTGGCACTGCAGCTACGACTAGATCGCAAAATTTACTCTCTTGCTCGACTATGGCGCTTCTTTTTCCATTATGGATCGTGAAATTTGCAGTGCAGACATCTTCAATGATCTCATCACTCACCTTTATGCCAAGATCTGCACAAATTTTATTAAAAAGCTTTTCATTCTCTTCGTGCTCAACTGCAAGCTCAGACTTGGCTGATTTTAAAAATTCCTCAAAAAGCACTCCACCACGAAGCGTCATTTTCATATTATAAACCACGCTTGGATCTAGTTGGCAAGTGAGGATCTCCATGTGAGCTTTAAACCATTGTGCAACCTTTAAAGCACCGTAAATTCTTGGCTCGATATCGTCCCCTGCTCCTATTGGAAAAAGCAACTTTTTGTATTTCATCATCTATCCTTTAAAAATTTATTCAACCAAAGAGAGCGAAATTTTGTTTCCTTTTTGCTCGCTCACACACACTTTTACCTGATCGCCTACGTTTAATGGGCTTTTTATCTTTGAGATATGAAGCAGACCATCAACACCGTCTTTTAGCTCTATAAATACTCCAAAATCAACCACGCTTTTTACACTTCCAACAAACTCATCTCCGATATTAAATGTCGGTTTTACACGGTCTTTGTCGTGTTTAAACGGCTTTTTGCCAAATGAGCGAGAGTTCTCTTTTGAAGTGATGGAGATGATGTAGTCTTTTGCTGCATCGACGTTTTTCTTAGCGCCGCCTGCGATTTTAACCTCGCCTTTTTCTCTATCCAGGTCGATCGAAACCTCAAATTTCTCGATGATCTCTTTTATAGTCTTGCCAGCTTGACCGATGATATCTACGATCTTGCTTGGATCGACGTTAAATAGCTCAAGTTTTGGCAATACATCCTCGTTTATCTCTATATTTTTATCAGCCTGTGTCATTAGAGTAAGGATGTGCTCTCTGCCGCGTTTTGCTTGATAAAGCGCCTCTTTTAGCACTTCTAGGCTGATGCCTCCAAGCTTGATGTCCATCTGAAGCGCTGTGATGCCATCACTTGTGCCAGCAACTTTGAAGTCCATATCTCCGTCGTGATCCTCAAGACCCATGATGTCGGTTAAAACAGCGTGCTTATCGCCTTCAAATATAAGACCCATCGCAACACCAGCGACTAGTTTTTGAGTATTGACCCCAGCTGCTCTAAGTGCGAGCGAACCACCGCAAACGCTAGCCATTGAGCTTGAGCCGTTGCTCTCTAAAATTTCTGAAACGACTCTTATCGTATACGGAGAAGCTAGATCGATGCTTGGTGCAAGGGCACGTTTGGCTAAATTTCCATGTCCAAGCTCACGTCTGCCTGGAGCTTTAAGTGGGCTTGCTTCGCCGACGCTAAAGCCTGGGAAGTTGTAGTTAAACATAAATTTCTCAACCAAAGGAGCTTTTTCAGTTAGGATGTCATACATCTGAGCATCGCTATCTGTGCCAAGAGTAGCGACAACTAGAGCTTGGGTTTGACCTCTTGTAAAGAGGCATGAGCCGTGAGCGTTTGGAAGGACATTTGTCTCAATGCTAATAGGCCTAACCTCTTCAAGTCCGCGTCCGTCGGCTCTAACGCCCTCGTTTATGATCTGCTCTCTTACTATTTTCTTTTTATATTTACCAAGGACATTTGAGATGACAGCCTCGTCCCAGCCCTCTTTTTGAGCTACCTCATCGCTTGAAATTTGTTTAGCGATCTTGCCAAGCTCGCTTGCACGCTCGCTCTTTGCCATTTGATTGATCGCGTTTTTAACCTCTGCTTTATAAAATTTATCGATGTAAATAGCGATATTTTCGTTTTCTATCTCTGGTTTTAGCTCAAGTGCAGCGTCCTCTTTTTTATGCTCTTTAAACGCCTCTTCATAAGCGCTGCTAGCTCTTAGTATAGCCTTGCCAGCAAAGTCGATCGCCTCAACCATCTTATCTTCGCTAAATTCATTCATCACTTGCTTTTGCGCCATGCTATCGCTTAGGCTAGGATCTATCATCGGCTCTATCGCTACCATCGGTATGAGCTGCGTAGTTTGCTGAGGCAAGCTTCTCATCTCGATCATCAAAAGCTCATCTTTTGTGCCAGCAACATAAAGATCGATCGCGCTTTGTTTTAGCTCAGAGTTGCTTGGATTTATAACAAATTTATCATCTATGTAGCCAACTCTTACACCACAAACTGGGCGATTTACAGGGATGTCACTAAGATACAGTGCAACTGAAGCCGCATTTAGGCTCACAACTTGTAAATCAACCTCAGGATCAGCTGAAAGTACCATGACAACGATCTGCGTTGGATATGCGTAGCCTTTTGGAAAAAGTGGGCGAAGCGATCTATCTATGATGCGAGCCGTTAGCGTCTCAAAGTCGCCTGGCTTGGTCTCGCGCTTGACGTAACCGCCTGGGATTTTACCAGCAGCGTAAGCCTTTTCGATGTATTGCACGGTTAGAGGCAAAAAGTCCTCTTCAACTTGCACATCTTCTCTTGCCACAGTTGCTAAAACTACGGTGTTTTTCACCCTTAAAAGCACTGCCCCACTAGCTTGTTTAGCTACTTTATTAAGGTCAAAAATTTCGACCTGATTATTGACTTCTATACTATATTGCATTATTTTTATCTCCTTGTTGTTTTTGTAACGGTAAATAGTGAGGGCTCTCTTCTAATATCGACATGATGCGCTCGCTCGTAGCCTCGATCTTTTTCTCGTAATACGAATCCACATCGATAAAATCAACGATCTTGTTTATCGTGTAAATTTCATCAACCATATCATTTAAATTTGCAAAGACATCAGTGGCTATCATCGGCGTTGCATATGAGATAGATTTTACCTTCACATCAAGCAGCGTCTTTATGCAGATGAGTGCCGTCATGCCAGTCTCACACCCCTCATCGATCAGTAAAATATTCTTGCCCTTTAGCTCTCCTATCAAATTTCCTTTTCTGTATTTATAGACATTTTTTAAAATTTTCTCTTCATATTTTCTATGCGCCTCGCCGTAGATGTAGTCATAGCTTATGTTAAAAGCTTTTATGAGAGGATCATTTAGCACGATATCCTCAGTTTCGCTAACTATCGCTACGTCGCATTCGCTGTTGTTTGGCGCAGGGATTGGCTCGCTAAAGAGCATCTCATAGCTTAAATTTAGCCCCCTGCAAACCACATCAGTCAGGATAACTGACTCAAGCGACATGCAAAGAACTATCGTCTTAGCGTCATTTAGCTCCTTTTTTGGCAAGATCTCGATGAGCTTGTTAGCTGCATCTAGTTGATCTTTAAATTTAACGCTTGCCATTATTTAGCCATCTTATTTGCTACTTGATGAAGTGGTGCTGCTTTGTGAAAAGTCATAGTGCAAGCCGCCCATCGGATAGAAATTTATAGTAAAGTAGATGCCGCTTTTCTTAGTTGAGGCTGAGCCATTTGTCGTTGTTGTTGGCTCGACATCGTGTTGGTAAATCAGGCCATAGTTCCAGCACTTCCTTTGATGAAGCACGCCAACTCTCCAGCTCTTTGTGTAGCTCCTTTCAAGGTCGTATTGCCAGCCGCCAATTAAGCTATATTGATGAGGGAGCTTCACACCAGCACTGCTGGTAAAGTAGCTATCTTTTGTTGCACTATTTTTAGCCTTGCTATCGCTCTTTTTCATCGTATGGAGCATATTTATCCAAAATAGATCGTGCGTATAGTAAAGTCCGTTTTGCACCTTTTTAAGCTCTCTATCTTTGTGTGAGTACTCAAGCTTGTTATAAACGCTAAAATTCTCAAACGGATATAGGTAGATGGCATTTTTTAAATTTGAATACTCATCATCTTTTGTGTAGTAGCCTTGTGAGATGCTGTGTTTTACGACTTTTCTGCCACTGCCGTTAAAGAAATACTGCGTCAAATAGCCAGAAACCTCTTCTTTGCTCTGATCTTGAGCTAAGAAATTTTCATACTCATTTAGATCTTTGTCATAGATAAACTCGTCGTCTAAATTTCCTTTTCTGTAGCCTGGTAGCAAATACTCAGCACCAAAATTTAAAGTGTGATAAAAGCTCTCATACGCCTTTGCAAGGTCTGTGTGAAAGGCAAATTTGTGGTAGTTATTTACAAAATTTGCGTGCTTATCTTCTCTTTTGTCATCAAATGAATTTATCTTGTTTTCGTAGTTTATCCTTGAAGCGTAAAGGTACTCGTAAAATGAAAACGTTAGGCTATCATCAAATAGTGGCACATGCACTGAAGCTGGTAGAGTAAATTCATACTGAGTTGCTCTAACGCCTATCTTTCTATCATATCTATGTGATTGAAGATCGATTGAATATAAGATATTTGGCAAGACTATATCGTCTGTAAATTTATGATACTGAAGCGATGGAAGCTCTTGAAGCGTATCTTTGTTTTCATTCTTTGAGCCGATCTTTTCGGTATCTATGTAGTATTTTGCATAGGCGCCAAAGTAGTGATCGTCATTTGCTATGAAGTAGTTAAATTTAGAGGTCACAAGCGAGTCGTAGTCATCATCTCTGCCCTTTAAATTTAGATAGTCTATGTCATTTAGCTTGGTTGCATCTATCCACATGCCCTCTTGCAGATCGGCCTCGCTAAGGTATTTTATGAGTTTATCTCTTTCATATTTTAGCCCGACACCTTTATGGGTTTTGTTTTTTAGCTCAGCTCTGTTTGAAGTCTCGCTTTTTTGCTTGGCTCGGTAGCTGTTTTTATCAGTAAATGAACCAAAGCTGATCTCACCTCTTGAATCAGGTGAATCAGTAAATCTAAAAGCACCGTAAATTCCAGCGCCCCTGTTTGTTCTTATCTGCGGATCAAACTCCAGATCCCACTCATTATAGGGTGCAAAATAGACTGGCTGCTTATAGTAAAAGCCCTCTGACTTACCATATCCAAGCTCTGGTGGCAAAAGGCCTGTCCTTCTTGTAGTATCAGTTGAGAAACCAAAGTATGGCAGGTAAAAGACTGGCACATTTGCTATGCGAAAGACTGGGTTAAAAAGGTGCAAAAATTTGCTCTGTTTGTTTAGCATGGCTGAGCTTGAGGTGATGCTCCAGTCAGGATCTTGGACGTTGCAGCTTGAAACCATCGCCTTTCTTACTCTGTAGTACTCACTATCAGAGCTGCTCTCATCGCTTCTCATCCACACTTCCATGTCTTTGTTCATCATAAAGAGCGACTCAAAAGCAGCGTTGTTGTTTTTTAAATTTAGCTTAGCGTAGTTTGAGCGAGAGACCTCATCTTTGCCCTTCATCATATTGACATTACCAAAGAGCTCAATGACTGAGTTGTTTTGATCATAAACAGCACAATCAGCCGTCACAAGATACTCTTGCGAATATACAACGACGTTTTTGTTTGCCGTTACGATGCCCTTATCTTGCTTCACATCATCAGCCAATAGCTGCACATCTTGCACTGCTGCACTTAAACTAAAAACACAAATTGGAATCAAAAATAAAATTTTACGCATTTATCACCACTGTTTTTGCTATTTTGTCTTGCCACGTCTGCCTTGCAGGGTTTGAAAGTGCCCAAGCAAAGCCAAGATAAAAACAAGCTTCACTAACTATCCTAAATATCGCCCTAACAAGACTTTGAGTTAAATTTGGCTTATCTAAAATTTCTACATTTATACACATCGTCTTTGTTATCATCTGCCCTAAACTAGCGCCATAATACCAAACAAAAAATGTGTGATAGATGACTTTTAAAGCGACCACTTGCCAAAATAAATTTAATACTAAATTTCTAGCATCATCATAGTTAGTGCTAGTAGAAAGAGGTTCCCAATAGATGATCATAAAAAGAAACGAAACTATGATCTCGTCGATAGAAAACGCCATGATCCTTTTAGCAAAAGGAGCAAGTGAAATTTCTTCGTTTTGAAGCTTCTCTTCTATCTGCATACTCATTTTAGAGCCTGCCACGCGATATCTTTTCTAAAGTGTGCTCCGTCAAATTTGACATTTTCGCAAAGCTCATAGGCCTTATCACGTGCCTCTTTTATGCTCTTTGCAGTCGCTACGCAGACTAGCACTCTGCCCCCATCTGCATAAATTTCATCGCCCTCTTTGCTCACGCCTGCGTAAGCTATATGGGCATCTTTTACATCATTTAAAACAGAAATTTTAGCCTTTGGGCTACTTTTATAAGGATAATTTTTGCTAGACATCACGACGCCAACAGCAAATTCATCTTTTAAACTAATAGGCTTTAACTCACCCCTTGCAGCGTTTAGTAAAATTTCACTCAAATTTCCGTCGATTAATGGCATCAAGACCTCGCACTCAGGATCGCCAAATCTCACGTTAAACTCAAGCACATAAGGCTCATTTTTCACGATCATCAGCCCCACAAAAAGCACTCCACAAAACGGACTGCCCTCTTTTTTCATCCCTTTTAACGTAGGTTTTACAACCTCTTCTTCGACTCTTTTTATAAGCTCTTTTGAAGCAAGCGGACTTGGAGCATAAGCGCCCATGCCGCCAGTATTTGGACCCTCGTCGTTATCAAGTAGGCGTTTGTGGTCTTGTGCCACTGGCAAGCTTACAAAATTTTCGCCGTCACAAATGGCAAAAAAGCTTAACTCAAAGCCGTCTAAAAACTCTTCAACCACAACAAATTTACCAGCATCACCAAAGCTAGCCCCACTTAGCATGTCGCTAACTGCCTCTTTGGCTTCTTCTTTGGAATTTGCGATGATCACGCCTTTTCCAGCGCAAAGTCCGTCAGCCTTTACAACCATCGGAGCACTTAGGGTATCAATAAATTTAAATGCTTTTTCTTTATCGTCTGTGTTTAAATATTTTGCAGTTTTTATATTATTTCTAGCTAAAAAGTCCTTCATATAGGCCTTGCTAGCCTCAAGTCTAGCAGCTGCTTTGCTTGGTCCAAAGATGAGTAAACCCTCTTTTTTAAAGATATCCACTACGCCTTCGCTAAGAGGCGCTTCAGGTCCCACGATAGTTAGCTCGATACTATTTTTTTTAGCAAATTCAGCTAGCTCATGAAAGTCTTTTATGTTTAAATTCTCACCAAGGCGTGAGGTCGCACCATTTCCAGGAGCAAAGTATAAATTTATATTTTTTTCGCTTTTTAGTTTTAGAGCAATGGCGTATTCGCGGCCGCCACTTCCTATTATGAGAATGTTCATATTATCTCCGTAAATTTAAAAACCCAAGTGGGCGTCGCATAGAAGAGTGGCCCATAAACAAAGCCAATCTTGCAAATAGATGGATACCAAAAGGTTGCAACTTCTCGCTGTTTAAGGCTCAAACGAAGCCACATCGCAAGGCACCCATACCTTTTCGCTAACAAAAAAGTGTTGGACCCCATAAAATGCTGACTCGCTTCACTCAGGCAATAAAATTATATAAATTCTTTGCTTAAAGTAACGTTTTGGCAAGTGCGATACAAGCGTTTATATCTTGACTTTGACTAACAAGTGGCGTGCTAAATTTTAGCTCTTTTGCAGTGACCTTACCGATGCTTATCGTCTGATAGCTCTCGTCCCAGCCAAAATTAGCAAGGAAATTTCTCACATTTATCGGAGAAGCAAATATTAAAATGCTATTTTTTGGTGGTTTTAGCTCCATTTTGCAAGGATTTAAGACATTTTCATAAGCGATGACCACCTTTATATTTACGCCACTCTTTTGTAAAATTTCTAAGAAATTTGAAGCGCTATCTTTGCCTTTTAGATAAAGAACCTTTTTGCCTTTTAAAAGTGGCAAAATTTCTCTTGCAAAGTCATCTCCATGAGCATTTTGCCCAGTGTAAATTTTACTAAAACCAAACTCTCTTGCAGCCGCTGCGCAACTATTTGCGATAGCAAAAACTGGCAAATTTATAGGCAAAATGCTATTAAATTTTAAAGCCTTAAAGGCATTTTTTGAAGTTGCCACAAGCGCGTCAAATTCGCTTAAATTTATCTCAAATTTCAAAAACTCTATCTTGCTAACGCTTAAATTTACAACGCTCTCATCAGTCGTCTTTGTATTTGAAACAAGATAAATTTTACGCAACTCTTTTTAGCCCTAAAAATGAGATAAAGGCAAGCACGCTGCAAGCTAAAATAGCTATTGACGTCGAGTAAAAAATGTCGCCAAGCCCAACTAGTGGCGAGATGATGCCACCTAAGAAAAATGGGCAAAATCCAAGCACTGCTGAGGCCGAGCCAGCGTACTCTCTGCCCTCATTCATCGCAAGTGATGAGGCTGTTGGCAAGATAAAGCCAGTAAAGAGTAAAAGCAAGAAAAATGCGATGATAACGCCGATCACTTCAAATTTAAAGCAAAGCATAAACGCTATAAAAATGCTAGCAAACAAGGTGCCAAAAAGCCCAGTTTTTAGTGCTTTTCGTTCATTTAGCAAGCTTGCAAGCCTAGCACCTATGACGATGGCTAGGCCATTTGCCGCAAAGCAAAAGCTATAACTTACTGGGCTTAGTAGGTAAAACTCTTGTAAGATAAAAGAAGATGCCGCGATATAGGCAAACATCGCAGCCATCGTAAATGTCTGGATCGCAATAAATAGCATAAATTTCTTTTTTCTTAAAATTTTGCCAAAGACGCTGTAAGTCTCTAGCAAAGGCACTTTTAGGCGGTTAGCAGGGCTTAGGCTCTCTTTGAAGTAAAAATTTGCGATAAATAGCAAAATACCGATAATCGTTAGCGCCATAAAGATGCCGCGCCAGTCGGTAAATTTAAGTAGTAAGCTACCGCCTATTGGTGAAAATATCGGGGCAAGACCATTTACAACCATCATAAGACTAAAAAATTTAGTCATCTCGTGACCCTTGTAAAGGTCGCTCACAACGGCTCTTGAGATAACCAGACTGCCCGCACTTGCAAGCCCTTGGATGATGCGCATAAAGATAAAAAACTGGATATTTTGCGCAAAAAATATAAAAATCGTGCTTATCGTGTAGATGATGAGCGAGATGGTAAGTGGTGTTTTTCGCCCAAATTTATCGCTGATTGGACCAACTATTAGCTGACCGATCGCAAGGCCTGCCATCGAGGTTGTAAGAGTTAGCTGGGTTGCTGAAACGCTTGTGCCAAACCACTCAGTTATGGCTGGAAGTGCTGGCAGGTAAAGATCTGTGACAAATGGACCAAATGCCGAAAGCGCGCCCAAAAATAGCAGTAAAAATAGTTTGGAATTTTCTTTTTTCATAGCTCTTCTTTAAATTTTAAAGGGATTATATTATGACTTTGCTTTTTGGGTTATTAAGGGTAAATTTAATGTGATTTATAAAAGAAAAAAGCCCTAAAATAGGGCTTTTTTTACATTTTGTCTTTTGTGACGATTAGAAGCATTTTGAATTTGTCTTTCACTTTTAGGCCGTGTGGGATCTTGCCTGGAAGCACGATACTATCGCCTTTTACTAAATGAAAACTCTCGTCAGCTATCTTTAAATCAAGCTCGCCATCAAGCGCGATAAGTAGCGCATCGCCAGGGGCAGCGTGGGTCGAGAGCTCTTGGTCTTTGTCAAAACTAAGTAGCGACATCGAGCCATTTTCGTTTTTGACAAGCGTCTTGCTAACTATCTTGCCACTCTCGTAGCTAACGGCATCTGCGAGGCTAAAGACACTCGCTTTGTCTAAATGATCTATCATAACATTCTCCTTAAAATCTATTAGTAAATATTTTGTTTTCTTTGTAAATTTGAGTTTTCGCCAGGTTTTTGCCTCGATAAGGCAGGCCTCATCACGCCCAAGCTTCATCTGCTTTTCGCCATACTCAAGCTGTGCTTCGCCGTCAATGACAAAGGCAAGGCTATCTATAAAAAGCATCTCGTGATCAAGCTCCTCGCCCTCGTCAAATGCGTATATATCTACGCTTGCGTTTTTGTTTTGAAAGAGCCTTTTGCTAACGACGCTTTTTTCAACTATCTTTGTGTCTTTATCGAGATTGTAAATTTGACTCATTTTTTATCCTTTTTTGTGAAGGATTATAATGCAAGTTTTGATAACAGTTCTTAACTTATGTTAAGGAATTTGACTATTTTAGTCCTTTTTTTAGCTTTCTTATCAAAAATCTAGCAGGATGAAGCTCGTAAAATAGCGATCTTTCTATGCAAAGTGGGCGATCAAGCACAAGATTGGTTATCAAATTTGCTCCAAGTATCGCTGTACCAAGGCCGCGCGAGCCGTGAGCGAAATTTACAAAGACATTTCTTTCGTAGCTTGCTTTTGGATTATTATCTTTATTTTTACTCCAAAATAGCCCTTTGTAGTTTTGCTTGTAAAACTCCTCGTCGTGTAAAGCGCCAATTATCGGAAATCTATCTCCGCTATAACTTCTATATCCCACACGTGAGCCGATGATGGTGGCTTTTGACGTGTCAAAAAACTCGCTCACGTCGCTTAAATTTTTAGCGTTATCCTCGTCTTTAGGCATGTCACAAATTTCATTTCTAGCGTAGGTTGCGCCGATGACTTGCACCCCTTTTACGGCTGGGCAGATGTAGCCTTTTGCGCTTAGTGGCAGCTCATTTTTTAGAACCGGTTTTAGGTACGTAACTTGACCTCTGACACTACTTATTTGCATGTCATAGTTTTTAAAAATTTCACTACTTTTGCTACCTGTGCAAAAGACTAAGATATCAGCCTCCAAGCTTTTTTTATTTTTAAATTTAACGCTTATCTTGCCATTTTGCAGGTGCGTCCTACTCTCGTACTCGTGGTTAAATAAAATTTCAAAGTTACTTGATAGAAATTTACAAATTTCTCTTGGTCTAGCATAAGCCGCCTCTTTTATAAATATCCCAGGATATGGCTTTAAACTCTCATCAAATTTAAAAAGATCCTCCGCACTTTGATCCTGCCATGAAGCGTATCTTTTAACGAGCTCATCATCAAATGCATAGTCGATGCAGCCATTAAATTTGATGAGGCTTTTTGGCAAATTTGCCTTGTAAAATCTCACTGCTTGCAAAAACGCATTTATGTGCATGCGGCCTAAATTTACCCCAGGCTTCGTAACTAATGGCATCAAGGCGCCGCAGTGATTACCTGAGCCATTTGTCGCGACCTCACTCTTTGCCTCGGCGATCACCACTTTAAAGCCATTTTTAGCTAGCTCGCTGGCTGTTGCAAGCCCAGCCACTCCTGCGCCTATGACAAGCGCAGTTTTGCCCTTTGGACTACCAACAGGCTCGCACCTCGCAAACCAAGCGTCCTTTAAATTTTCATCCTTTTTCTCTAGCACGGCGCTACTCATCTGGCGTTTTCTAGCGTAGCCCTCTTTTAGGCTCAGCAAAAAGCCAGCATTTTTTAGCCCAACTTTCACCATTTTTGCGCACGAGTAAGTTCTAACTATGGTGCCAACCCTGCTTAGCCTTGCGATCTGTTTAAAGACGTCCTCGCTCCAGATCGAGCCATTTTTACTTGGGGCAAAGCCGTCTAAAAACCAGATATCAGCGCTAAATTCAAGCTCAGACAAAATTTGATCTGCCTCGCCGTAGCAAAGATCAAGGGTGATATTTGGAGCGAAATTTATGCGGTGTATGCCTGAGATTGGCGGTGGATAGAGCGAAACTAGCTTTTTAGCATAAGCTTTAAAAATGCCTAAATTTTCATAAATTTTTAAAAAATCATCTTTTTTTATAGGACTTTTTTCGATGCTAACAAAGTGAAGTTTTTTAGAGCTATTTTTAAATTTCTTGCAAAGTGTGAAGAAATTTAGTCCAGCGCCAAAGCCAGTCTCAGCGACTATAAAGCTATCTTTGCTCTGCCAAATTTCTTCAAGTGCGCTTGCAAAGACAAATTCGCTCTCAAGCCAGGGCTTGTCGGTATTAAAGTAGATATCGCCAAACTCTTCGTTAAATGGAATTTGCCCTTTAAAGCTCAAATTTGCATTTTTCATCTATTTTTTGCGAAATATCCATCTATGCCGTTTGCGATGCCGTTTGCAAGGGCTTTTTGATAGGCCTCGTCAAAGAGTTTTTCGCCCTCGACTGGATGCGTGATGTAGCCGATCTCGACAAGAACCGCCGGCATAAGAGCGCCCACGAGCACCCAAAATGGCGCTTCTCGCACGCTGCCGTCGCTGGCTGCATAGACCTTTCTAGCACTTGCTAAAATTTCTTTTTGGATGTCGATACCAAGCTTGTTTGAGGCGATGATCTTCTCGCGGTTTAGCACGTTTAAAAATGTCTGCTGCGAAAAATAGTTCATCTCTTCGATGTCTGATTTGTTTTCGAGTGCGGCTGCGTTTTTGCTACGCTCGCTCCTTGCAGGCGATAAGAAAAAGGTTTCGATGCCGTGCATGCTCTTTGCTTTAGTAGCGTTTGGAGCGGCGTTTGCGTGGATGGAGACGAAAAGATCAGCCATCTTGTCGTTTGCAAATTTCGTTCTTGTTCTTAAATTTATAAAAACATCAGTTGATCTGGTGAAATAGACCTTGTAGCCATGAGATTTTAGTATCTCGCCAAGCTTTTTGGCTACACCTAAAACGGCTGTTTTTTCTTTTAAACTGCCATTTACCGCACCTGGGTCCGTGCCGCCATGCCCTGGGTCGATGACGATCGTTTTGTTGCGTGAAAATTTACCCGCAGCAACTGGAGGCAAAGGCTCTTCTACTGGCTCACTCTGTGCTGGCTCAGACTTTAAATTTGGCTCTACTACGCTTTGTGCTGGCTTTTCATTTTTATTTTTAAGCTTATGAAGTGGTGCTCTTACATTTTCATTTGAGATGAAATTTTGAGCGCTGATTATTAGCAAATCCCCAGTCGCATTTGCTTTTATAGTCTTTTGCACCTTGTCAGAAAAGATGATCCTGACGGTGTTTTTGTCATACTGCGAGATGTGGATGTAGTCTGAGATGAAATTTTTATAAGTTAGTGGGTTGCCATTTAGCCTGCCATCAATATCCATGATATTTTTGTAGGCATTTTGCTGTTTGGCAAACGATGTTTTTAGCCTTGCGGTATCTAGCTTTGTGTTAAATTTAAGCACCAAGGTGTCATTTACCTTTGTGGCACTTAGTAGCGTTAAAGCTGGCAAAACCGCTTGCGCACTGGCACCTTTTACGCCATTTATCGCATTTAGGTCTCTTATATATGCGCTTGAGTCAAAGCCAAGCGCCTTTGAGCTTGTTATTAGCCTAGTAAGTGCCTGCTTTTTCGTGTTTTTGTCGTTTTTAATGATCGCATCAACGTAGATATTTTTTATATCGTTGTGAAGCTTGATCTTAGCGCTTCTGTTTAGAGCCATAAAATTTCTATCAAATTTGGCAAAAGTCTCCGAATTTGTCGCCGCAAAAAGAAAACTAAATGCCAGAAAAAGAGATATTAAAACCCGTTTCATTCACCATGTACCAGCTTATGCATTAGCTCTTTTACGCTTATTAGCTCTTTTAGTTTATAGCCATTTGCTCCCGTGAAAAATAGCCCGCTCTCTTTTTTGCCGCTATATGCGTCAAATAGCCTATCCGCGATGCAGTATCCCACCTGCTTTGCCTCTTTGCCTCTTTGGCAAGGGCTTACGCAGTTGCTTATGCACTGGATCTTTGGACCCATTCTTTTATCGACTAAATTTATCAAATTTGTTCTTATCCCGCGAGCTGGGTAGCCAACTGGGCTCTTTATAAGCTCGATGTCTTTCTCTTCAGCTGCTAGCAAGACCTCTTTAAAGCCGATGTCTGCGTCGCACTCGTGAGTGCCGATAAAGCGTGTGCCCATCTGAACGCCATTTGCTCCAAGCGATATCGCCTTTTCGATGTCGTTTTTATCCCAAATTCCACCAGCTGCGATGAGAGGAAAGTCGCCCCACTCTTTGATCTCTGCTTTTACCTGTGGGATAAGGTTAAATAGTGAAAACTCAGGATCAAGGCACTGCTCGTATGTAAAGCCTTGATGGCCGCCACTTAGCGGTCCTTCAAGCACGACAGCATCTGGCAAGCGCTCATATCTTTGAAGCCAGCGCTTACAGATGATCTTTAGTGCTTTTGCGCTTGAGACGATCGGCACTAGTGCTATCTCTTTAAAATTTTGTGTAAATTCAGGTAAATTTGTAGGCAAGCCTGCACCTGATACGATGATATTTATACCAGCCTCGCAAGCATCTTTTACAACCCTTGCATAGTCATTTGCTGCATACATTATATTTACGCCAAGTGGCAAGTCGCCACAAATTTTACGTGCATTTTCTATGACCGCTCGAAGGCCTCTTGTAGAGTAGAAATTTTCGCTTCCAAAAGGCTTTGCGTTTAACTCTTTATCTATAAATTTGCGGTTTTCATAGTAGCCTGTGCCAACTGAGCTAATTATGCCAAGACCGCCTTCTAAGCTCACATTGCCAGCTAGTTTGTCCCAGCTGATGCCAAGCCCCATACCGCCTTGAAATATCGGGTATTTTATCTCGTATTTACCTATTTTTAATGGCTTTAACTCCATTTATTCAACCTTTATCTTCGCAAATTTACGCTTACCAACCTGCAAGATATACTCGCCTGCTCCTAATTTTAACTGCTCATCACTAATTTTTTCTTGATTGATGCTAACTGCGTTTGCTTTTATATCTCGCCTTGCCTGAGAGTTTGACTCACTTAGCCCGCACTGAGATAAGGCTTCGACTATCCAAATCGGCGCTTTTAAGCTAAATTCTTTCATATCAGTTGGGAGCTGATTTTGAGAGTGAACGCTGTTAAATTCAGCCATAGCAGCCTTAGCAGCCTCCTCGCCGTGATACCTCGCTGTTATCTCATAAGCAAGATCCTCTTTTGCCTTTTTTGGATGATATTTGCCACTATTTACGTCGTTCATCAGCTCTTCTATCTCGCCAAGTGTTTTTGTGCTTAGTAGCTCGTACCAGCGCCACATAAGCTCGTCACTTATGCTAAGCGTTTTTGCAAACATATCATTTGCATTTTCAGTTACGCCTATGTAGTTGCCAAGGCTCTTGCTCATTTTATTTACGCCATCAAGCCCCTCAAGAAGTGGCATCATGATGACAGCTTGCTCTTTGCCGATATTATATGTTCGCTGCAAAGTTCTGCCCATTAGAAGGTTAAATTTCTGATCTGTGCCGCCCATCTCGATGTCGCACTTCATAGCAACGCTATCATAGCCTTGAAGCAAAGGATACATAAACTCAGAGATTGATATAGGATTGCCCGCTTTTATCCTTTTTTCAAAGTCATCTCGCTCTAGCATCCTAGCTACTGAAAATGTGCTAGTTAGCTCAATCATCCCAGCAGCTCCTAGCTCATTTGACCATTTTGAGTTAAACATTATCACCGTTTTTTTAGGATCTAAAATTTTAAAAACTTGCTCTTCGTAAGTTTTTGCATTTTTTAAAACGGTCTCTTGATCTAGCTTTTTTCTAGTGGCTGACTTGCCTGTTGGATCACCTATTTGAGCGGTAAAATCGCCTATCAAAAACTGCACGATCGCGCCGTGTTTTTGAAGCAGAGCCATCTTGTTTAAAACGACTGTGTGACCTAGGTGAAGGTCTGGAGCGGTTGGGTCAAAGCCTGCTTTTACGTAGAAATTTTCGCCTTTTTCATAATAATTTTTAACCAAATTTTCAACTCTCTCAGCATCGATCATCTCGGCAACGCCGCGGTTTATCTCTTGTAAAATATCGTCTATATCTTGAACCATTTTTCTCTCCTAATTATGATATGGGTCGCTTTGCGAAACAAAATCAATAATCTTATATCTATCTTTGATCTTCTCTTTGATCTCGTTTGCATCGATATTTTCTGCTATTTCGACGCTTATTTCAAACGTATCTCCGCTAAGATCATTTGCTTCGTTTAGCGAGATTGTAGCTAAATTTATATCAAGTCTAGCAAGATATGTTAAAAATTCAGCCAACGCACCTTTTCTGTTTTCTAAATTTAATAAAATTTTATACCTATGCGGGGCATTTCTCGTCCATTTGACAAAGATGATCTCATCGCCTTTATCCATTAGCTTGCCAGCACGCTCGCAAAGCTTGTGATGCACTGTCACTGTGTGACCATTTTTAAAGCCAACTATGCTATCGCCCCTTTTTGGATTGCAACAATAATCAAACTCGACATTTGAAATTTTATGGTTTGAGTAGATCACTATGTTTTCAAATTTCTGCTTTTTGATCTGGTATTTGTCGCCCAAAGAGATCATAAATGGACGCTCTTTTCTGATGTATTTTTTAAGCATATTTGCCACTTCTTGCAGATACTCGCTATCAGTTGCTGCGCGAAATACCTTTTTGCCTAAATTTTCACTCTCTACCCACTCTAAAATTCTATCTTTTGAGACGTTAAATACTGATTTTAAAATATCTATCGCCATTTTGTAGTTTATATCTCTTATCTTTTGCTTACAAAATGACCTTATCGTCGCCTTTGCCTTGCCTGTTCGCACGCTATTTATCCACGAACAGCGAAATTTAGCCTCTTCGCCAGTTACTATCCTAACGATGTCGCCATTTTTTAGCTCCGTTAGAAGTGGCATCCTAACGCGGTTTATATAAGCTTCTTTTGCGTAAAGTCCGATCTCTGAGTGAATCTCATAAGCGTAATCAAGCGCCGTAGCACCACGTGGCAATGTAAAGACCTCGCCCTTTGGAGAATAAACTGCGATATCTTCGATATAAAGGCTATCTTTTGCATATTCATATAGCTCTTCGACGTTGCTCTCGTTCTCGCTATTTTGCATGCTGATGTCATTTAGCCATTCAAGCTTTGGATTTAAGAGGCTGCCCTCACCATTTTTATATTTCCAGTGAGCGGCAACGCCGTATTCAGCGGTTTTATGCATATCATAAGTGCGAACTTGCGCCTCAAATATGCTTTTGTTATCAAAAATGGTTGTGTGTATCGTTTGATAGCCATTTTGCTTTGGAAGCGCGATATAGTCTTTAAATCTTGAGATGAGAGGGTTAAAATTTATATGCAAATTTCCAAGTGCAAGGTAGCAATCAAGCGGCTTTTGCACGATGATCCTAATGGCAAGCAAGTCAAGCACCTCTTCGATAGAAATGCCCTTTCTTTGCATCTTTAGATAGATCGAGTAGTAGTGTTTTATACGTTTTTGTATCTCAAAAGTGCCCTCGATAAAGCCATTTTCAAGCAAAATTTGACTTACTTTTTCGTGAAAAGCATTTAGCTTTAGGCTAAGCTGCTGCTTGTTTTTGTTTAGGTAGCTATCGATCTTTGCGTACTCTTCTGGCATCGCATACTTAAAGCTTAGATCTTCAAGCATATTTTTGATCGATGAAATTCCCAGCCTATGAGCGATCGGAGCATAGACCATAAGCGTCTCTTCGGCTATGCGTTTTTGCTTTTCAGGCCTTAGTGCCTCAAGAGTTAGCATGTTGTGAAGTCTGTCGCAAAGCTTTACGACAAGGACTCTGATGTCTTCTATGGAGATTAAGAGCATCTTTCTAAAAGTTAGCGCCGAGCTTGCTAGTTTTTCGTTACTATCTGAGCTTGCGAGCTTGTTTTCTCTAATGGCAACTATCTTTGTAAGCCCTTCAACCAGCTTTGCTACCTCATCGCCAAATTCGGCCTGAAGCTCACCTAACGTTACGTCGGTATCTTCGACCACGTCATGAAGAAGTGCAGCTATAACCATGCTCTCATCGCCGCCCATATTTGCTACGATAGAGGCTACTAAGATGGGGTGGATGGCGTATGGTTCGCCACTTTTGCGGTATTGTCCAGCGTGAGATGTGACGCAGCTATCTACGGCTTTGTCTAAAATTTCACTTCTCTCACAAAGAGAAAAGAGCAGTTTTATCGCTTCTGAAACGTTTTTACAAGCTAAAATTTGCTCTATCAACTGCTCTAAAAAAAGACTATTTTCCTTCAACTATTGCCTCTAAGCCTATTTTGCCCTCAGCCACTTCAAGTAGTGCTATGTCGGCGAATTTCATCTTTGAAGTATCAGCATCAACTAAAGCTATGGCGCCATTTGCTAGCGCTTCTGCGCGCTTTGCAACGATAAGTGAAAGCTTATATCTGTCATCTCCTACTTGTTTTAGCGCTCTTGCTGTGATTTGTTCTGTTCTCATTTTTATCCTTTTTGAAATTTATTTTACAACTGAGTATAGGGCTGCTTCTTCTTCATTTATTATTTTTAATAAATTTCCAGCCTTAAACATATTACAAACTAAGATCGGCAGTGCGTTGTCCTTTGCTAAAGCTATGGCAGTGTCGTCCATAACCTTGATATCATCGCTCATCGCCTTTTCGTAGTTTAGTGATTTTAGAAGTTTTGCATCTTTGAATTTTTTAGGATCTTTGTCATAAACGCCATCAACTTTTGTCGCTTTTATGATCATATCTGAGCCAATCTCAATAGCTCTTAGCGTAGCTGCTGTATCTGTTGTGAAGAATGGATTACCAGTGCCTGCTGCAAAGATAACAACTCTGCCCTTTTCTAAATGGCGCTGCGCACGTCCCACGATAAATGTCTCACAGATCGCTTCCATCTTGATCGCGCTTTGCACTCTTACTTCAAGCCCGCTTCTCTCTAAAGCTTCACGCATCGCGATCGAGTTGATGACAGTTGCTAGCATGCCCATGTGATCGCCACTTGTTCGTTTGATGATACCATCTTTTGCAGCGCTCACACCGCGCACTATGTTACCACCGCCGATGACGATGCCAACTTCGATATCATTTTCGATAAGCTCTTTTATCTCGCTTGCTATAAATTTAAGCACAGCTGTGTCTATACCAAAACCATTTTCTCCAGCCAAGGCCTCGCCTGAAAATTTGACCAATACGCGTTTTCTCTTACTCATTGTCATGCTCCTTGAAATTCACGCATTTTAGCCAAAAAGGCTTTAAATTTAGCTAATAACGCTTACAAAGTGACTATTTTGAGATCATTTCAAGCGGGTCGATATGGTAGTTTCTTTGCGTTACTTCAAAGGTTAGATCGTTTCTAACTCGGCCTATGACGTAGCCTTTTTGCACGATAGAGCCTACTTTTACAGTTGGCGCGATCTGGCTTAGGTGGGCGTAGATCGTGTGGATGCCATTTTCGTTTTCGATGATGACGACATTTTCAAGCATAGGGGTCGCTTTTGCAAAGACGACCTTGCCATTTAAAACGCTTTTAACCTTCGCATCTGGCGTGCTTGAGCGAAGTATGACTGATTCGTTGAAAATTTTGATGTTATATATCGGATCTACGTAATTGCCAAATTTTTGCTTTACAGAGTAGCTATCAAGCGGAGCGATCGTCCTTGCGCCTGAGTATCTTTTAACTGAGCTTGTCTGATAGCCCCCACCCATTGGCTGGCTCTTTTCGCCCTTTTTGCCACCTTTACTAGCTGCTCTTTCTTGCTTTTCTCTAGCAGCTCTGGCTGCTTCATCCTCTTGCTTTTGCATGATAGCAAGCTGCTCTAGTGTCTTTCTTAGCTCGTCTTGTTGGGCTTGAAGTTTGGCTAGCTTTTTGCTGTAAATTTCTTTATCACGTTTTAGCCCGTTTATTGTATTTTTCTGCGTGCTCTCTAGGCTTTGTAGATCATTTTGCTTGCGCCTATAGTTTTTTATGCTTGAGTTTATCTCATTTATCTTACTTGATTTATTTTTTATCTTTTCTATCGTGTCTTCGTAGTTCTCACTAAGCCTTTTAAAGTCCTCTTTTGCTATGGCATTTAGCTTGGTTAAAATTTGAGATGAGATGATGCTCTCTTCGCTTTGTTTGCCCTCGCTTGCTGACATCATAAGATCAAATGAAAGGTCTTCTGCGATGATCCTTATCATGTTTTGCTCTAGCTCTTTTTGGGTGCGTTCTAGCTCTTTGTTTTGCTTTGTTAGATCATCAAGCTCAAGAAGCGCTTTTGAAGCATTTGTCTCAAGAACTGAAATTTGACCTTTTAAATTTGTGATATCGCCGCTTATGCCGCGAAGTTTTTTCTCGCCATTTACGATATCGCCAGCCAAGTCATCAAGCTTTTTACTAAGCTGCTCGCTCATAGCCTGCGTCGATCTTAGCGAGTTTTTGGAGTCTTTTATCTTCTCTTTAGTATTTGATGCAAAAGCTAGACTAAAAGCTAGCAAAAGTGTAAAAATTCCTTTTTTCATATCGTGCTTTTTCTAGCCTTACTCATCACTAAACTAACAGCAAAAATGCTTAAAACCACAGCCACGCCAAATAAGATAAAAATATCTCTTGAAAGATCAAGGCTAGGCAAGACTACATCGATGCTTGCGGCATTTTCTCTAAAAATTTCAATGCTAGGCAAGAAAAAGAAAAACGTACCAACAACAATGGTCGCAACTATGCTATCAACCATGGCTGATTTATAGAGCATGGCAGATTTTAGCCAAAATGGCGCGCCAAAAAGCGTCATGATCTCGATGCGCTCTCTATGCTCAAATAGCCAAATTTTAGCTTGCTTTAGCATAAGCATAAGCCCAACGACACAAAGTATCGCCATAAATGCATAAGATATGCTTTTGGCTAAATTTAGCATCTTAAAGACCTTATCATGGGTCTTTGAAAACGTCTCGACCTTGCTTATACCATCAAATTTCAAAAGCTTTTGTTTTATCTCCTCCATATATTCTGGCGATGGAAATTCGCTTAATCTTAGCGAGTAAAATTTAGGCAAGGCATTTTGAAGGATGGATAAATTTTTAGCCGAGATGTCGTTTGATAGGCGATCTATTATCTTTTGTGGGCTTAGTGGCTCGACATTTGCCAGCGTGCTAACCACTGGCTTTAGCACTGGCTCGCTTAGCTCTTTGTTTGAGACCACCACGATGTTGTAGTCATTTCCCATAAGCCTCTCATACTCTCTTACGATCTTGTCCGCTGTGAGGCTAAACTGCACTGAAAATAAAAGCGCGATTAACGGCAGTATAAATCCAAGATGGTTTTTAAGCGATCTCATGCACGCCTCCATTTTCTATGACGAAGTGGCGGTATGGGATGCGAAGCGTTGATGGGATGTGATGCGTCACCACGACGACGCTTGTGCCTAGAAATTCTCTGGCTGATTTTAGAAGCGACCAGATGACGTCGCTTGAGTATTCGTCTAAATTTCCCGTTGGCTCGTCACATAAGAGCAAATTTGGATTGTGCGCGAGTGCTCTTGCCATGGCAACTCTTTGCTGCTCGCCGCCACTTAGCTCGCGAGGGTATTTATCGGCTTTGTGAAGCATATTTACATGTTTTAAAAGTTTAGCCACCTGCTTTTTACTCACATTTTGATTGACGCCTTTGATGATGAGGGGCAGCATGACGTTTTTTTCGACATTCCACTCATTTATCAAGCGATAGTTTTGAAATATAATGCCAACTCGCTGCCTAAGCTCGTAAAGTCTTTTGTCATCGATATCGTCCATTTGCGTCATGCAGACATTTAGCTCGCCTGCAAGTGGTGAAATTTCTCCGTAAAATGACTTTAAAAGCGTGCTCTTTCCGCTTCCACTCTTGCCTGTGATAAAGACAAAGTCATTTGCGTAGATGTCTAAATTTACGCTATTGATCACAACCTCGTTGCGCTCATAAGCTAGGCTTAAATTTCTTGCGCTAATTATCTCTTGCATCAGCTAAATACTCCTTCAAAAGCTCGTGTGCTGCTAAATTTTCACGTATTAAGATCGGTTTTTTTATAAAATATTCGCTTTTTTCATCGCTTATTTTGATGAAACACTGCTCTGGTTTGTTAAACGCTCCAAAGGCGACTTTTAGCAAAATTTCACTCTCGTTTATAGTATAAATTTCCTCAAAATGTAAAAAATGATCCTCTTTTTTTATGATGAAATTTTTAAAATTTTTAATGATATTTTTTACGCTTGTCTTTTCTTTAAAACTAAAATCCCCAGCCAAAACGCTCTCACCACTTTCAACCTCACAAGTATAAATAACATCGTAAATGTCCTTATCTTGGCGTCTCCAGCGGTCTTCATACTTGCTAGTTACTTCTAAATTTCTATTTTTAAAAGCCTCTATCTTTGAGTTTGTGGGCTCTAAAAATTTACTCAAACTAAAGTCGCAATACTCCTTACTATCAGTCCTTAACTCAAATTTACCGCCAACTTTTAGTATCCTCTCGCACTCAAGTGCAAATGCCGATGAGACCACGCGTCTATGCTCGGCCTTGTCCCACGGCACTGGAAAGTGTAAAAATACTCTATCAACCAAATTTGATCCAACAAGCGAGAGTAAGAGCCTTGCGTCGGTATTTATTAGACGCACGTTTTCTAGGGCATTTACCTTAGCTAGCTTTGCTACTTGCTCGATGCTTGGCTTATAGACCTCTATGCCGATAACTAGGGCATTTGGGTTGTTTTTAGCCTGATAGAGCAAGTGTCTGCCAGAGCCAAAGCCGATCTCGATAAAAATCTCTTTAAATTTATCTTTTAGCTCACAAAAAGCTGGCACAAACTCTTCAAGGCTTAAAATTTCACTCACTTTTTTGGTCAAATTTGTCTTTTTTACAGCAAATGCTTGACTGATGATGTCGTTACAACTTTGCTCTTTAAAAAGCTCAAGTGCCTCTTGCAAAAGACCAACTTTAGCTGGCTTTGTAAGCTTTTCTCCCTTTACGACGACGCCATTTTTGCCGCCTTTTGCGACTAGAAAAAAGCCTTCATCTTCATTTTTTGTGTAGATGAGCCTCTCGTTTCGGCCATTTGCTTGCCAAAGAAATTTGATCTTGTCGTTACCAAATGGAAACGAGAGCTCTTTTAAGGACGAAGCGATGAAATTTGGCATTATTTTATGCTAACTTCTGCTTTTGATGACTTATCAGAGGCGATGCCGTACTCATCGACTGCTACGACGCTGTAAGAGTAGCTAGCTCCTTTTTGAACGCTGTCATCTCTAAGTCCAGTATCACTTATACCGCTAAATACTTTCTCGCTAGCACCGCTTCGATAAACTGTGTATGAGCTAGCTCTATCAACTGCGTTCCAGCTTACATTTACGCCGCTGCCATCGTAGCTAGCGCTTATGCTTGGAGTTTTTGGTGCGCCAAGTGTGCTACCAACGATCGGCTCTTCTTGCTTTAAGCTCTCAAGACCGTCTTTATCGACAGCCGTCACTCTATAGTACCTTGTCGCTGCGTTTGTATTTATGAGGTCTTCGTAGGTGTTGCTAGTCGTTTTTGCTAGATATGTGTAAGGTAAAATTTTACTTGTCGTTCTATAAACCTTAAAATAAGCAAAATCCTCAGCTGGCGCGTAATCCCACGTTAAGATGATCTTTTTTGGCGCATTTTTGGTCGCTTGAACGTTTGTTACTGATTTAGGGTAACTCCTTTGTTGTGGCGCTTATGTTTTGGCTTGGTTTTGAGATGACGCCAGAAGAAGTTTTAACTAATATCCTATACTCATAAGACCTGCCAGGTTTTACCTCAGTATCGATATACTCGGCGTTTAGTCTGCCATTTACCTCTGCGATCTGGCTAAATTTATTAGCTCCTGCATCGCTTCTTTGGATGATATAGCTTGCTACTGTGCTATCAGGATGTGGTCTCCAGATCACTTTTACACGGCCTGGAAGCCCTGTGATAGCTTGCGCAAATGGCACAGAGTCAAGTAGTGGCTTAGTTGTCGCAGTTGCGATCGCACCTGGTTGAGAGATGGCGTTGCTTGAGTAGGTTCTCATTTGGTATGAGTAAGTGGTCTCTGGCGCTAGGTCACGATCCACATAGTGCGTAGCAAAGCGGTCTTTTATGTTTGCAACTAGTTGCATTTTTGAGTTTGCATCGTTTGGATTTGAGCGGTAAAGGTAGTAGCCAACGACGCTCTCATCGGTCACTGGGTTCCACTCGAAGCCAACTTCTGTCATATCTGAAATAGTTTTTAAGCTTGTAATCGTTGGTAGTGACGTGCTTTGCTGAGTTGGTACGCTAGAGCCGCATCCCGCTAAGAAAGCTACTAAAAATGGTGTCAATATGCGTATGGCAAATTTTTTCATCAAAAATCTCCTTGGGAATTTTTTTGTAAATTATTTGGTTAAAGTCATCATACGTTTTTGCGGTAAATTCTACCCTTTTGCCAGTTCGCGGATGGATAAAATAGAGCATATAAGCGTGAAGCATAACCCTGCTTATTTTATCGCCTTGGCTCTTAAATCCGTATAAATCATCGCCTAAAATGTGGCGATTTATGCTAGCAAGATGCACTCTTATCTGGTGCGTCCTGCCTGTAAAAAGCTTTGCCGCTATCAAATTTACTCCGCCTTCGCTTAGCAAATTTACAAAGGCGCTTTTTGCAAATTTAGCGTCTGCAACGATCGCTTTTTTTAGGCGGTTGTTTGGATTTCTGCCGATTGGCTTGTCGATGATGACGTCCTCTTTTAGAGGCAGGTCAGTGAGCGCTAGATAAATTCGTCCCATGCTCTTATCGCTTAACTGCTCGCTTAGTTTTGCGTGGGCGAAGTTGTTTTTAGCAACGACGATAGCGCCACTCGTGCCCTTATCTAGGCGGTGGACGATGCCAGCTCTAACGTCACCGTTTAAATTTGAGAGCATAAAGCCTTTTTTGTTAAGCCACTCAACAAGTGTCGCCTCTTTGACGCTTGGGGCTTGGTGAACGACGATTTGCGGGGGCTTGTTTAGCACTATGAGATCGTCGTCCTCGTAGATTATCGGGATGTCAAAATTTACTTCGTATTCGTTTTGCACCTCTTTTTTTGGGGCAAAATTTACGCAAACTTCATCGTTTTCACTCAGTAAAAAGCTTGGTTTTGAAACTGGTTTTAAATTCACGCTTACAAGGGAGTCTTTTATCAAATTTAAAGCTTGATTACGTGAAATTTGAAGCTCTTTGGCCACTGCAACGTCGAGTCTTGAGCTATTTAAAACATTAAATTTAACCAAAATCAAAGCCTTGTTTGTGATATAATCTAGCCCAAAAATTAAGGTTTGCTTCTTGATAAAACTAGATCGGCGTATTTTAACACATTTTGATTTTATTCAGCCGTTTTTAATCATCCCAATCATAGCCATCTCATACATCCTAGTCTCCGAAGCAAACGACATTTTGGCAAACAAACAGCTTGTATATTTTGGCATCGGATTTGTCTCATTTTGCATCGCATTTTTGCTGCCTATTAGACGCATTGACTGGATCATCCCGATATTTTACTGGGTCTGCATCGTGCTGCTTTTAAGCGTCGATATCTTTGGCATTAGCAAGCTTGGAGCTAGGCGCTGGCTGGAAATTCCCTTCGTTCACTTCACGCTTCAGCCCTCAGAGCTCATGAAGCCAGCCTTTTTGCTGATGCTAGCCTATCTAGTTAAGCAGCGCCCGCCAGAGGTCGATGGGTATGGGCTAAAAGACTTTTTAAGGCTTAGTTTTTACATACTTTTACCTTTTGCGCTCATCATGAAAGAGCCTGATCTTGGCACCGCACTCATACTTTTGATAGTTGGCTACACAATCCTTTTTGTCATCGGCGTAAATAAGAAAATTTGGATCTGCATCATCCTTGCCATAGGATTTTCGGCGCCAGTTTTGTATGAAAATTTACATGATTATCAAAAAAAGAGGATCCACGACTTCATCGCAGAAGAGCCAAGCTATCACGTCAAACAAAGTATCATCGCCATAGGTAGCGGCGGGCTAAAAGGCAAGCCAAAGGACGAGGCGACGCAAACGCACTTTAAATTTTTGCCAATCGCCACTAGCGACTTTATCTTTGCTTATAATATCGAGCGTTTTGGCTTTTACGGCGCGCTTCTTTTGCTGGGGCTTTATGGAGCGCTTATAACGCACTTACTTAGCCTAAACTACGGGCTTAAGAATGATTATTTCACGCAGGTGACCGCCACTGGAATAGCCGCGCTCATCTTTGTTTATGTGGGGGTAAATGTCTCGATGACGATCGGTTTTGCGCCGGTTGTGGGCGTGCCACTGCCGTTTTTTAGCTACGGCGGAAGCAGCTTTGTCACCTTCATGGTACTTTTTGGGATACTGCAAAATCTACTAACGTTTAGATTTGATAAGACATATCGACTGGTTAAATTTAAATTTTAAAATTTTACATAGTAAAGAGTACATATTTCTGAAGTTCTAATTGAGCTTGGATTGAATTATTTTTCCAAAGCTCGTTTTTTACCATTTAAAATTTATCTCGTCTTTTTTATATTTTCTAAGTAGCTCATTTATTTGGTTGTCAAATTTAGCCCATCTTGCTTCACTGCCATGCTTTGCGAAGAGCCTTTTGGCATGAGAGATCAAAATTTCACTTTTATCTTTTATCAAAAGATATTCGTAGAGCTGATTTATCGCTGCAAGGCCATTTTGTTCGAGCATTAGCTCTATTAAATTTTCTTCAGAGCTATTTTGCTCAAAAAATTCAAAAACAAAACCAAGGTCGTTTGCCACATTTTCATAAATTTTAGACATGTCACTATCTGGCTCTAGCTCGTAGTATGCAGCAGCTGTGCGAGTGATTTCATGTACTCTGGCTCTAAAGTGGCACTCATACTCTTTTGGCTTGCTAAGCGCTTCTTTGCCAAGAGTAGCCTCTATAAAAGGAGCATAAATGCCGCAATTTATATAAAATCTCGTGCGCTCTGAGCTATTGCCACTACTTTTTTGAAAATTTAAAACATAGATAAAATTTGGAGTATTTTTGTAGAAATTTAAAGCGCTCTTGCTAAAGCCATTATCCTTAAATAGCGGCTTTAGCAGAGCGATAAGCTCGTCAAATTTCTCTTTCATAAATTTAACGCGCCAGATGTATGATTATTTATTTGCGCGCTCGATGTACTCACCACGAACGGTATCAACGCGGATGACCTCGCCTTCTAGTACGTGAAATGGTATCTGAACTACCGCACCACTCTCAAGAGTAGCTGGCTTTTTGCCGCCTTGTGTGTCGCCCTTGAAATTTGGTGGAGTTTCAACTATCTTGAGCTCGACTACTTGTGGCACTTCTACGCCGATTGCGTTGCCGTTGTGAAATAAAATTTCAACCATCATACCATCGATCATCCATTTTTTAACATCGCCCACATCCTCGTCGCTGATCGCAACTTGCTCGTAAGTAGTCGTGTCCATAAACTGGCAAAACTCACCATCATCATAGAGGTATTGCATCTCTTTTTCTTCAAGATGCGGCTGCTCGCACTTGTCACCTGCGTGAAAAGTCTTTTCAAGAACCTTTCCATCGACAAAAGATTTGATCTTTGCACGAACAAAAGCTGCGCCCTTGCCCGGTTTAACGTGTTGATATTCTACGATTTTATAAGGAACGCCGTCGATCTCGATCTTTAGTCCCTTTTTTAGATCGCCCATTGAATATGAAGCCATTTTTTATCCTTTCGTAATTTGTTATATAACTGCGTATTGAGCCCAAACACAAGCTTCAAGTGCGTTTAATCTCTCTAGCGTTTCTGTTTTTATATGTTCATCAACCAAGATGACCGCAAGCGCCATGCCGTGCTCATCTCTACCAAGGCGGAAGTCTGCGATGTTTATCTTCTCATCAGCTAAAATTTTACTGATCTGAGCGATAACACCTGGTACGTCGTGGTTTTTAAAGATGATCATCTTACCTTTTGGCTTGAAGTCAGTCTTAAAGCCATTTACGGTTACTATGCGTTGTTGATTTTCACCAAACACCGTGCCACCAACGCTTACGATGCCATTTTCAGTCGTAAGACGAACTGTGATCTTGTTTTTAAAGATACTGTCTCCACCTGTGCTAGTTTCGGTAGTTATGCCTTTTTCGTCGCATAAAAATTTAGCATTTACGTAGTTTATCGCATCGCCAAGACTCTCTTTTAAAGCACCCACGATCGCAAAAGTTAGCATTGAATTTGCATATTCACCAATCTGCCCGTGGGTCTCTATACGGATAGCCTTGATGGCACTTTTGTTTATCTGAGCTGCAAGAAATGCCATCTTGCTTGTAAGATCGATATAAGGCTCAACAAATGGCGGTAGATCTTCTGTTTTTATAGGTAAATTTAAAGCGTTTGGATAGCTTATACCGCGTGCTGCCAAGATAGCCTGCTCGACTGCCTCTACTGCGATATTTCGCTGCGACTCAAGGGTATTTGCCCCAAGGTGCGGTGTGACGCTTACATTATTTAGATCAAGAAGCGGATGGCTTGTCGCTGGCTCTTTTGTAAAGACGTCAATACCTGCAAATGCTATCTTGCCACTTTTTAGCCCTTCATAAAGTGCCTCTTCGTTATAAAGACCACCTCTAGCGCAGTTTATAAGCCTTACGCCATCTTTCATCTTCGCTATCTCTTTAGCACCGATCATATCGGTTGTCTCTTTGGTCTTTGGAGTGTGGATCGTGATGAAGTCGCATGCCAAGATGTCATCAAAATTTTTAGTATAAGTGCCGCCCATATCGATGACTTTAGATGGATCTATATATGGGTCGTATGCGATGATATCCATGCCAAAAGCTTTTGCGCGAGCTGCTACTCTTGAGCCGATGTTGCCAAAGCCAATAACGCCCAGCTTTTTCTTAAAAAGCTCAACTCCGTACCACTTCTCGCGTTTCCAAATTCTATCTAGCTTTAGGTCGTTGTGAGCGTATTCAAGTGATCTTGCAGCTGCTAGCATGTGTGCCATAGTTAGCTCAACTGCTGCGATAGTATTTGCAGTTGGGACATTCATAGCGATGATGCCTCTTCTTGAACAGCCATCTATATCAACGTTATCCACGCCAACACCAGCTCTAACGATAGCTTTTAGTTTTTTACCAGCTTCTAAAAACGCCTCATTTACCTCAGTCGAGCTTCTAGTGATCGCTACATCAGCCTCGCCTAAAATTTTTAAAAGCTCATCTTTGGGGGTATTAACTGCATCTATTACATTTATGTCTTGTTCTTTTTTTAAAAGTTCAAAACCTACTGGGTGTATCGCATCGCAAACAATGATAGTTTTCATAATTTTACCTCTCTCACACTTGAGTGAATATCGTAAACCCTTAGCTGCAAAATGATATTTTGCAAAAGCCTTGAGTCTTGGGTATTTAAAAAGATCTGACTCTTAGCGCCATCTCTTACTACAGTAAAATCAACCTCGCTATTTCTTAAAGTCTGCATCAAGCAGAACATAGAGTAGATGTCATTTTTATCTATCATAAGTTCATATGCTGTGATCTTTGGCTTTTCTATCTTAGGTCGGTTGTATTCTATAAAAATTTCATTTACGGGCAATACGTAATCTTTTTTCTTAATAGTTGCCAGCTCGTTGATCCAGTTTTCACTGCCGGCTGTATTTTTGGTTATATTTTGCTCACTTGTAATATTTTTTTCAGTAGTTTGGCTGAAATTTACGCTTGCAAATTTAACAAGATAAACTCCAACCAAACCTAACATCACAAAGAGCAGAACAACTACTAATAAAAGCGTGCGTCTGCCCATTTATACTAGCGTAATTGTTCTTTTATGATGTCGCCAAGTGTTACTTTGTCGTCGTTGTCGTTGATCTCATTTAACACTTCACGCTCTTTTTGTTTTGCTAAACGGCGTATGCTTAGGCGAATTCTATTTTTCTTCTCATCGATAAATGCGATAGCGGCTTCGATCTCATCGCCGATCTTTAACGTGCTAGCATCTACACTACCTAGATCTTCTTTGCGGATTAACGCATCGACATTATCGCCAAGCTCAACAAATACACCAAACTCTTTAATGTCACGGATCGTTCCTTTTACGATGTCGCCTACACTAAATTTATTAGCAAATGCCTGAACTGGGCTTTGTTTTAGATCTTTTAGGCTTAGAGAAATTTTTTGCTCAGCACTGTCTATTTTGATGATCTTTACTTCAAGCTCGTCGCCAGCTTTAAACATATCTTTGCACTTGTCATTTCTATCCCAAGATGCATCTTCGTTGTGTAGCAAGCCCTCAACGCAACCTACTCTAACAAATGCACCAAAATTTGTAATAGTTGTCACAACGCCTTTTACTACGTCACCCTCTTTAAATTTAGCTTTAAATTCATCAAATGGCTTTGGAAGTAAATTTTTAAGGCTCACTCTTAAGCGGTGTCCTTTTGCGTCTATTTCGATAACCTCAACATCGATCTCTTGACCTTCACTGATGTGATCTTTTGGATTTTTGATATTTTTATCCCATGAAATTTCAGATATATGTAAAAATCCTTCAATATCATTTCCAAGATCGACAAATGCGCCATAAGGCTCGATATTGCTAACTGTTACTTTGATGGTGTCGCCAACTTCTAGACCATCATTTATGATCTCTTCCCAAGGATCTGGAGTAGCAGCCTTGATAGATAGAGATAGATGGCGCTTTTCGTTGTCATAGCTGATAACTTTAACTAAAACTTTATCGCCTTCTTTGTATAAAGAGCTAGGATTTACTGGGCCTTTATAGCTTATCTCGCTGTAATGCACAAGTCCGTCTACGCCGCCAACATCAACAAACATACCATAAGTTGTGATTTTCTTAACTGTGCCCTCTATAACACTATCGTTTTCTACTATATTTGATAGAGCTTCTTTGCGTTTTTTGCGGTCGTCATCTAAAATTTTCTTTCTTGAGACAACGATGCTATTCTCTTCTTTATCAACTTTTATAACTCTTACTTTGTATGATTTTCCAACTACACCCTCAGCGTTTTTAAATCCACTGTGCGTTCTTGGTAAGAAAAATTCTACGCCATTTGCGTCTTGAGTGATAAAACCACCTTTATTTTTTCCAACTACTTTTACGTCGATTTCGCCAGAATTTTCAGGATCGTAAGCTTCGATGAAAGCTTTAACTTTCTCTTTTCTAAGTGCTTTTTTGTGCGACACTATAGGTCTTCCATTTCTTGATCCAGTTATTACAACTTTGATCGTATCGCCAACTTTATGCGTCAGGTTGCCGTTTGCGTCAGTGATCTCAGAAACATTTAAAATGCCTTCTGACTTCTTGCCAACGTCGATTAAAACCTCATCGCCATTGATACTGACGATCTTTGCGTCACTATCTTCTTCAGTCTTTTTAAAAGACTCCTCTAACATCGCAGCAAAATCGATATCTTCGATATCTTCGTATTTTGCTTTTCCTAATTGAACACTTTTGTTCACAGCCATCTTGATCCTTTAAATTTTATTATGCCAGTATAGGCAAATTGGCTTATTATAGTTAATTGTGGCTTTAGCTAGGATAAATTTTATACTTTTTTGATTCTGTCAACGACTTTTTGTATGATCCAGTCAGGTGTGCTAGCACCCGCACTTATACCACACAAATTTTTGCCATCAAACCATGATCTTTCAAGCTCTTCTTCGCTTTCAATGAGATAGCTATCTTCGCAGAAATTTTTAGATATTAGGTAGAGTTGTTTTGTGTTTGAGCTGTTTTTGCCGCCGATTATTATCATCACGTCAGCCCTTTTTGCTAAATTTTTAGCAGCCTCTTGGTTTTCAAATGTCGCGTTGCAGATCGTATTAAAAACGCGTAGCTCTTTTACATGAAGCATGAGATAGTTTGCGATCTGCATAAATTTCTCAACTTTTCTAGTAGTTTGGCTAACGAGCGCAACCTTTTGCTTAAATTTAATGCCCTCTAGCTCGCTCTCTTCAAGCACGACATAGACATTGCCCTTGGCATACGACTTTACACCTTTTACCTCTGGGTGATGCATGTCGCCAAAGATCACCACATCATAGCCCTCTTCGCTCATTTTTTCGCAAATTTGTTGTGGCTTTGTCACAAACGGGCAAGTTGCGTCGATCACTTTTATATCAGTTTTTTTTAGCTCTGCAAGGTCGTTTTTAGTGATGCCATGAGTGCGGATGATCGCCTTTTTCTCATCTTTTAGCTCATCTATGCCCTCAAGCGTCTTTACATTGTAGTTTTTCTCAAGCCTATTTATCTCTTCGTTATTATGTATGAGCGGACCGATAGTTGCGGCATCTCCAGCGTTTTCAGCTATCTTTATCGCTCTTTTTACGCCAAAGCAAAATCCATAACTACTAGCAAGCTCGATCTTCAACTCTAGCTCCCATTTTCTTTAAAATTTCAGCAAAATTTGGAAAAGAAGTGGCGATAAATTCGCTCTTTTCTATCTGCATGCCACATTTTAGTCCAAGTATGGCAAAGCTCATGGCGATCCTATGATCTCCGTGGCTATCTATCGTGGCAAATTTAGCCTCAGAGCCATTTATGATAAAGCCGTCTTCAAGCTCGCTAGCATCGACACCACACTGCTTTAGTGCATTTATCGTGACAGCTATCCTGTCGCTCTCTTTTACGCGAAGCTCTTTTGCATTTGTTAGCTTGCTTTGACCCTTAGCGCAGGCAAATGCGATGGCTAAAGCTGGGGCTTCGTCGATGAGCCACGAGATATTTTCGCTAACCTCTACACCTTTTAAATTTGGCGAGTATCTAACTTCAATATCGCCGATATCTTCGTATTTGCTTGAGGTTTTATGAAATTTTATCTCAGCGCCCATTTTTTCTAAAACCCTGTAAGCTTCGATGCGAGTTTTATTTAGCAAGATATTTTTTAAAATAATATGCGAATTTGGGATAATTAGAGCTGCGACCGCGAAGAAAAATGCCGAGCTTGGGTCATTTGGCACGTCTATGTCAAGTGGCGCAAGTGGGCCTTTCATCGGCTCTAGAGTGATCTCTAGACCGTCACGCTTTATATCAGCTCCCATACCAGCAAGCATGCGCTCAGTGTGGTCTCTGCTTAGCTCTGGCTCGCTAAATTTGCAGCCATTTGAACAAAGAGCCGCTAGCAAAAGCGCACTTTTTACCTGAGCTGAAGCGATCTTGCTCTCAAAACTAAATCTTTCAAATTTAGTCCCTCTTATGCAAAGAGGAGCGTTGTTTGCATTGTTTGTACCATCTATCTTTGCGCCTATATCATTTAGAGGCTTTGCTATCCTTGCCATCGGACGAGAATTTAAGTATTTATCGCCACTTAGCACGAAAAAGCCGTCCTGTGCGGCTAGTAGCCCCATAAAAAGCCTCATCGCCGTGCCTGAGTTGCCACACTCCAAAATTTCTTTTGGCTCTTTTATCTTTTGCGGCGGAGTGATCGTTATTTCAGCGCCGTTATCTTCGATCTTTGCACCAAGGAGCTCGACTATTTTTAAGGTATTTAGCGTGTCGCCTGCTCTTAGGTAGTTTCTAACGCGAGATGGTTTGTCGCTTAAAAGCGAAAACATCGCGCATCTATGCGAGATAGACTTGTCTGCTGCGATGTCATCGATGGTTAAATTTAGACTTTTTTCTAATGGATAAATTCTCATCTTATTCCGATATTTAGTTTCTCTTTTAGCTCGCTTAAAATTTTATCCATAAGTGCGTTTATATCGTCATCTTCAAGCGTTTTTTCCATATCTTGGAATGTAAATTTAAGGCTAAGGCTAATCGCACCGTTTAGTTTCGCATCTTTATAGATATCAACCGGCAAGAACTCTTTTAGCTCTTTTAAATTTAGCCCTCTTATGCACTCATAAATTCGTCCAGCCTCGAAATTTTCAGGCACGATGAGGCTAAGATCCCTTGTAGTGCTTTGGAATTTTGAGTAAGGCACTGCTAAGACCGGCTCAAATTTAAGCTTTGAAAAATCAATCTCACAAACATAAGTTTTAGGCAGATCCCTTTTTGCCTCTACTCTTGCATCGACTCTGCCGATATAGCCGATCTTTTCGCCATTTTGATAGATACGCGCTTGCTCGTATGGGCTAAGATACGATATTTCGCGGTAAGGTTTTAGCTCAAATTTGCCTATGACATTTTGAACCATCGCTGCAAATGCGTAGAAATTTGCCTCTTCGCCCTTTGCGCCGTTTATAAGTGTTGGCTCTTTTAAAAGCCCAGATACGACAAAGCCTAAATTTAAGCCTTGGTTTGCATTTTCGTCAAAAACTTCGCCAAGCTCAAAAAGTCTAACTGAGCGTTTTGAGTTTTTGATGTTTTTCTCGCTTGAGCTTAGAAGGTGATTAACAAGTGCTGGTCTAAGCGTGTTTAGCTCGTTATTTATAGGATTTAGTATCTTGATCTTGCAAGGTTTGAAATTTAGCTCACTTAACTCATCAAGGCTGTCAAATACGTAGTGCACGCTTTCAAAAAAGCCATTGTCAGCTGCACGGTGCCTTAAATTTAAAGCATTTTTATAGTCAAAATATGTCTTATTTAGCCTATTTTTCTCAGAGAAATTTAGTGGCGTTGAGGCGATATTGTCGATACCTATTATCCTTACGATCTCCTCGCAGATATCATGCGAATTTACGATATCATGGCGAAATAACGGCACTTTTACATTAAAGCTCTCTTGCTCGACATTTACCGCGATCTCAAAGCCAAGTTTCTTTAAAATTTTAACGACATCGTTTCTTGCAACCTCTTGACCGATCATATTTTTAAGCTCGCCAAGCGAGATGCTAAGCGTGATAGGTTCGGTATTTAGAAGTGATTGCTGTGAGCCAGCAAAAAGACTTAGGCTATCTTTAAAGCTAGCTAGCCTTTTAAAAAGATAGTCCGCCCCGTAAGCTAAATTTGGCTCGCTGCCGCGGCTTGAGCGATAAACTTGATCGCCTTTTGGTAAATTTTTATTTTCAAAAATGGCCTTTGAGACAACATCTGGTTTTACATAGCTAGCCTCTACCAAGATCACCTTTGAGCCCTCATCAACTCTAGCTTCATCGCTTTGGTAAATTCCAGCAACGCCTAAATTTTTATCCTCACAAAAGACCACGCACTCGCCATTTTCGCCATTTTTGATGTCAAAAACTGCTTTTTCACCCTCGCCCACAAGCTTAGCGTGATCATAAGCTCTAAACAAGACGCCCGTGCAAAATGTCGCGTATTCAAGCAGTCTTTCTACTAAATTTGTCTTTTGGCAATCAATTAGAGCTAGTCTCAACCTAGTTAATAAATTTTCACTTAATGCATTTTTTAGCTCAAAGGCTTTATACAAAAACGAGCCATTTACCTTATCTTCAGTTCGCACAGACGCGATCCTGCCGATGCCTAGTAAATTTTCGCTATCTTCATTTTCGTGGCTATCTTTCATATTTAGATCAAGTGCGGTGCAAATTTCTCTTGCGATGCCGTGTAAATTTTGGCAGTCGCCCCTATTTGCTGTGACATCAACCTCGATGATCACATCTTTAAACGCTTCAAATTCGCCAAGACTTGTGCCAAGTTTTAGTTTGCCGATACTCTCATCAAGTGGCAAGATACCGTCATTTGTCTTAGGTAGTCCTAGCTCAGTTGAAGAGCAGATCATACCACATGACTCGATGCCTCGCAGCTTTGCCTTTTTGATCTCAAGACCATTTGGCATAGTCGTGCCAATGAGCGCGACTGGCACAAACTGACCAGCCTCGACGTTTTTAGCCCCACACACGATCTGAAGCGTTTCGCTGCCAACATCAACCTGACAAACGCTTAGCTTATCGGCGTCTGGGTGCTTTTCTCTACTTTTTACGTAGCCAACTACGATGCTCTTTGGTAAATTTATCTCTTTATAGCTATCAACTTCTAAACCGATTGAATTTAATGTCTTTGAAAGTGTCTCGCCGCTAACCTCGCTAAGGTCGACCCACTCGTTTAACCAATGCTTTGAAATTATCATTTAAACTGCTCCAACAATCTTAAATCTCCCTCAAAAAGTGACCTTAGATCAGGCACTCTATGAAGCAACATCGCAAATCTCTCAACGCCAAGGCCAAAGGCATATCCACTTACATTTTTATAGCCAACCGCCTTAAATACATTTGGATCAACGACGCCACATCCAAGCACCTCAAGCCAAGTAGTCTGCTTGCACACCCTGCAGCCCTTGCCATGACAGAATATACAACTAATATCAACCTCTGCGCTAGGCTCCGTAAATGGGAAAAAGCTAGGGCGAAAACGCACTTCAACGTTGCCAAACATGTGCTTTAAAAAGCCCTCTAACATTGATTTTAAATTTGCAAAGCTAACTTTCTCGGCATCCTCCACCACAAGGCCCTCGACCTGGTGAAACATCGGTGTATGCGTTAAGTCCATATCACGTCTAAAGACCGTGCCTGGCGCTATCATGCGAATAGGCGGCTTTTGATTTAACATAGTTCGCACCTGAACTGGGCTCGTATGCGTCCTTAAAAGTCTAAAATCATCTAGGTAAAATGTATCTTGCATATCCCTTGCTGGGTGGTATTTTGGTAAATTTAGCGCCTCAAAGTTGTGAAAATCATCTTCTATAAGCGGCCCAGTCTCGAGCGAGAAATTTAGAGCTAAAAAATACTCAATTATCTTATCCATCGTGGCCATCACAGGGTGCAGCGCCCCGCTAGCAACAGGCTCGTTAAAGAGCGTGATATCAGCGGCCTCTTTTTTCATCTTACTATCTATCTCTTGCTCGCTAAGCTCGGCCTTTTTGGCTTCTATAAGCGCACTTAGCTCATCTCTTTGCTTGTTTAAATTTGCTGCAAATTCCTTTTTCTCATCCTCGCCAAGCTCTTTTAGCTTTGCAAAGCCTTGCGCCAAGATGCCCTTTTTGCCAAAAATTTCTACCCTGACCTTCTCAAGATCATCAAGAGTTGAAATTTCATTTTTGATTTTGTTAATGAAATCTTGCAATTTTTTACCTTTATGAATTTTTGCATCGATTTTATAGAAAAAGAGTTAAAATCAAGATAAAAAGCGCGAAATTTAAGCACACTTTGATATAATTTCTCAAACTTTCAAAGGAGCTAAAATGACCATATTTGAAAAGATCGTTGCTGGTGAAATTCCTTGCAACAAAGTGCTTGAAAGCGAGAAATTTCTAGCTTTTAACGACATCAACCCAAAAGCACCGATCCACATCCTAATCATCCCTAAAAAGCACTACAAAAACTTCCAAGAGATGGATCCAGTTTTGATGGGTGAGATGACTAAATTTATCCAAGAAGTGGCGAGCTTAATGGGCGTTGATAAGAGCGGATACCGCCTCATAACAAACTGCGGCGAAAACGGCGGTCAAGAGGTTATGCACCTACACTTTCACCTACTTGCTGGCGCAAAACTTGGCTGGAGCGAAGGCGTAGCTGATCCACAAAGCACATTTTAAAAATAAAAGTTAGACTCTTTTTGAGTCTAAATTTCACTTCAAATTTTTACTTTTAAAACATCATAAATTTAAATAAATTTATTTCCTAGCAGCTTTTACCGCCTCAAGTAACTCTTCAAAGCCTGCCTTACTTGAGTGCTCGACATCTTTTAGTATCTCGACACCTGCTAAATGTCCCTTATCTTTATCAGCGAAAATCGCCATAGCCTTATCTAGTCCGTGATGGACATTTTCGTGGTGCGCAGCTATGCTTGAGAGAGTTCTTGGATCTTTTATGATGGTATTTTTCACATCTTTTTCATACCACTTGCCAAATCTACACTCATGCACGTCTTGAATTTTATTTATCTCGCCAAGCAAGACGCCTCGGTAGCCATTTAGCTTCATGTTGATGTGATCTATCTTGCCGTTACTTACATTGACCTCGTTTGTTACGTTTAGGGCTTGATTTAGGATGTTTTGCGTGTTGGCATTTACGCTTGAGATGTTGCCCTCAAAACCGCCTAAAATTTGCATCGCATTTGCTGAAATTTTAGAGAAACTCTCACTCATTTCGATCATTGTGTTTGCACTTTGCTTAAGGCCATTTATATTTACTTCAACCTCAAGTGTAGCCTTTTGCGTGCGCTCAGCAAGCTTTCTAACCTCATCTGCAACGACAGCAAAGCCTCGTCCATGCTCACCAGCACGAGCCGCCTCTATAGCAGCATTTAGCGCTAGCAAATTTGTCTGATCTGAGATGTCTTTTATGAGATTTATGATCTCAACGATAGAATTTACGCTTCCATCAAGCGAAGAGGCGTCGTTTGAGAGATCGCCGCTCATCTGGCTCACTTGCTCGATCGAGCTTAAAATTTCAGCCGTTTGAGACTTTAGCTCGCCTGTTTCTTTGAAGGTTTTTTCATTTAAATGGTTTATATTTTCAAGCATTTTTAGGTTTTCTTCGATGGTTGATTGTAAGAAATTCATACCATCTTGATAGCTAGTAAGTAGCAAATTTACAGCCTCTTGCTTATCCTTAGCTTGCTCTTTTGGCTCGCAAGTTTTGGCATTTTTTAGCTCATTTTTAAGTGCTAAAATTTCAGCTTTTAAAGCTTCATTTTCTCTTTCTAAGGCCTCATTTTTACTACCAAGCTCTTTGCTTTTGCTGTCAAAAAACATTTTTCGTCCTTTAAAATTTGTAAATTTTGCGTAATTATAACTCTTTTTACTTAAGCCAGTCGTCTAAAATTTGAATTTGCTCTTCAACGCTTTTATTTGCCGTGCCGCCTTTTGAAGTGCGAGCCTCTTTTGAAGCGTGCAGATCTAGAAATTTTATGGCATTTTCATCTAAATTTTCATCGACACTTTTTAGCTGCTCTTTGTTTAGCTCACTTAGATCAAGCCCCAAGCTTTCAGCCTTTGCGACAGCCTTGCCGGTGATAAAGTGCGCCGTTCTAAATGGGATATTTTTCTCACGCACTAGATAGTCCGCTAGATCAGTAGCACTTAGATGCCCTGTTTTTGTCGCTTTTAACATATTTTTTTCATTAAATTTAGCCGTTTTTATCATCTCATTTAGGATAGTAGCTGAGCTTAAAATGGTCGAAACACTATCAAAAACGCCCTCTTTATCTTCTTGCATATCTTTATTGTAAGCAAGTGGCAAGCCCTTCATAGTCGTTAGCAGCGCTACTAAATTTCCATTTACACGCCCAGTTTTGCCGCGTATGAGCTCGGCGACGTCTGGATTTTTCTTTTGGGGCATGATGGAGCTACCCGTGCTATAAGCATCACTAATGCTTACAAAGCCAAATTCTTGCGAGCTCCAGAGTATGAGCTCCTCACAAAGCCTAGAAGCGTGCGTCATAAAAACGCTAATGTTAAATAAAATTTCAAGCGCAAAGTCGCGGTCGCTCACGCTATCCATCGCATTTTGCGTGCAACCTGCAAAGCCAAGCTCGCTTACAACGATAGTTCTATCTATCTTGTGCGGCGTGCCAGCAAGGGCTGCTGAGCCAAGCGGACTTAGGTTGTTTCGCTCATACGAGCTGACAAATCGCTCAAAATCCCTCTTAAACATAAACGCGTAGGCTAGTAAATGGTAGCTAAGGCTTACTGGCTGGGCATGCTGAAGGTGCGTGTAGCCTGGCATTAGCGTATCTTTGTGATTTTTGGCTAAATTTGCAAGCGTGGCGATGAGCTCTTTAATGAGTGAAGAAATTTCTAAATTTTTCTTCAAAACATAAAATTTAAAATCAAGTGCAACTTGGTCATTTCTACTTCTAGCTGTGTGAAGCCTGCCGCCAAGCTCGGCGCCAATGATCTCACTAAGACGCTTTTCAACTGCCATGTGGATATCCTCGTCCTCTATCTTAAAAGCAAATTTACCAGCCCTTATCTCAGCCAAAACCTCATCAAGCCCCTTGATGATCGCCTCTGACTCGTCTTTTTTCAAAATTCCGCAATTTCCTAGCATTTTAGCGTGCGCCTTACTGCCAGCGATATCCTCTTCAAAAAGATTTTTATCAAAATTTATAGAAGCGTTAAATTCCTCAAGTAACTTCGAGCTAGCCTCACTAAATCTACCCTCCCACATCTTTTTATGTGCATTTTCATCTTTTTTCATAGCTTTGCCTTTGATTAGTTTTGCGCGATTTTAACAAAATAGTGCTTAAGGCGCTCAATTAGCTTTAAAAGTAATATAAATGCTTTGAATTGACTTTATTTTTATAAGATTATGATATAAATCAAGATAAAAAGTTATATTAAATTTTATATAAAGCAATAAATAAAAGTTTAATAGCTTAAGGAAAAATAATATGCAAATAGATGCTAATATAAGTTCAAATATTTTTTATCATGATGGTTTTGCGTCTTTATCATCAGGTAGCGCTAAAACCAGCATATTAGTATCTTCTGGCTATGGTACAAAAGATATCGTTAGAAGTAATGATGTGCATGTCGAACAAAGAGAAGAAGTTAGGCAAAAACCTACAATTATTAGAAAAGAAGATGTCACAGAGTTACAAAAAAATTTAGAAAAATTACAAGATCAAAGAAGCGATATAGCTGATCAAATTTCAAGCATCCAACACCTGAAAGATCGTGATTCTATGCAGATGCTTCATCATCTAAATTTAGAGCAATCAAGCATTCAAAATAACATTTTAAGTATTAAAACTCAAATGACCGAAATGGCACAGGCTTAAGACTAAGCCTTACCGATAATAGTTTTTAAAACCAAACAAAAATCCTCTAAAAAATATCCCATTGATTTATAGAAGTTACTACTAGCATTTTGTTCAAGCTCTTTTGCAAGTTGTTCTGCATAAGGTAAGAAAAATGAGAGACTAAAAGCAGCAAGAAGCTGCATAGACTCTTTTGTCGCCTCTTTTTTTAAGATATTTGCTATCAAAATGAGCTGATTTGAGATGCTATCAACCTCTCCCATTTTTGGCTCAAAATTTATAGCCTTATAAAATTGTGCCAAATCATCTTTTGCATTTGAGAAATAGTAACTTGCTTCAAATTTTGCCTTCAAAATGACAAAATCATCACACAGAGTCGCGCTACTCTCACCTTTGATAAATTTAGTGTAAAGCTCATTTCCTTTTACATTAGCATCGCTCTTTGTCTGCGTTATCCACGCACTTGTCTTTTTGATACGCATAAAAGATGAGACACCTAAGATGCCATTAAAATTTGTAGCAAGTGCAGCCGCTACGACACTGTAAAGCTCTCCAAGTCTCAAATTTAATCCTTAAGTTGCAAATATCTAAGTCTAAGCGCATTTAGCACGACAGTGACCGAGCTTAAGCACATCGCCATCGAGCCATAAACTGGACTTAAAAGCAGTCCAAATACCGGATAAAGCACGCCAGCAGCCACCGGTATGCAAATGGCGTTATACATAAATGCCCAAAACAAATTCTCTTTTATGTTAGCAATAGTCGCATTCGCAAGCTTTACAAGCCCACTTACGCCGCGCAGATCGTTTTTTACAAGCACGATATCACCAGCGCCTTTAGCGATGTCTGAGCCTGAGTTCATAGCGATGCCAACACTTGCTTCTTTAAGCGATGGTGAGTCGTTTATGCCGTCCCCTACAAAAATGACGCCGCCACGTCCCATGAGCTCTTTTACCTTGTTAAATTTGTCCTCTGGCAGCATATTTGCGTAGTATTCGCTAACATTTAGCTTGCTAGCGATATTTGCCACTACTTTTTTATCATCGCCTGAGAGGATCACGCTTTGTAAATTTAGCCTTGAAAGCTCGTTTATAACGTCATTTGCTTCATTTTTTAGCTCATCACTTAACGTTAAAAAGCCGCTAAATTTTTGATTTAGCGCACAAAGTATGACGCCACTGCCATCATTTGTAGCCTCTTTTATCGCCAAACTATCAGCTTCATTTAGCAAGATATCGTTTGCTGCGAGCAGCTTTTCGTTACCTATTATTATCTTGTTACTCTCGTCTTCATAGACGATGCCTTGACCAACTACGTTTTGGAATTTGCCATTTAGCTTTTGTAAATTTATGTAATTTTGTTTTGCGTATCTTACGATCGCTTTTGAGATCGGATGCTCGCTTAAATTTTCAGCAGATGCCACTAGCTCTAGCTCTTTTTCGCTCAAATTTGAACTTTTGACGCTGATTAGCCCCTTACTTAGCGTGCCAGTTTTGTCAAATGCTACAAATTTAGCATCTTTTATAAGCTCCAAAACCTCTGGATTTTTCACCAAAATCCCAGCTTTTGCACCACGCGCGAGCGAGCTTACGATTGCTATTGGCGTGGCAAGCCCCAGTGCGCATGGGCATGAGATGATAAGCACGCAGATCGCGCTAGAGATCGCATAGGCGAAATTTCCACTAAAAATTATCCATATCAAAAATGTAAGAACTGAGATCGCCACGACACTTGGCACAAAGATGTTTGCTATCTTGTCAGCCAGCCGTCCGATAGGCATCTTTTTAGAGCTAGCGTCGCTTAGTAGGCTTAAAATTTGAGATAGTAAGCTTTCAAAAGAACTCTTTGTCACCTTGACGCTTATGTAGCCATTTGTGTTTAGAGTGCCGGCAAATACGCTATCTCCCACCTCTTTATAAACTGGCAAGCTCTCTCCTGTAAGCATAGAAGCATCTATCTCAGCGCCACCTTGAACTATCACGCCATCACTTGGGATGTTGTAGCCATTTTTTACGATGACGATGTCGCCTACTTTTAGCTCATTTACATTTACCTCTTTACTATGTCCATCTGGCATGACCAAAAAGGCGGTCTTTGGCGAAATTTTAAGTAGCGTCTTTAGGTAGTCGCCTGCTTTTGCCTTTGAGCGCTCTTCAAGATACTTACCTAGCAAAACAAAGGCTATTATCATCGCTGCGCCCGAGATATAGACGTTTTTTAGATCATCTGGGATGAAATTTGAAAAGATCACAACAAAAAGCGAGTATAAAAATGCACTGCCGCTTCCAAGAGCTACAAGCACGTTCATATCGTAGTTTTTGTTTTTAACAGCCTCTATGGCGTGAACAAAGAAGTCTTTGCCACTAAAAGCTAGCACCAAAAACGCTAAAACTAGCATGAGTAAATTTACTAGCAAGTTATGAGGCGCGAACATCTCAAGCGCCATTATCACGATGCTTGTGATAAATGCAAATATAAATTTATTTCTTATCGAGGTTATATGCTCGTCTCTTTTGGCTTCAAATTCATCAATATTTGTCGCCACAAAGTAGCCAAGCTTCTTTATCTTTTGCTCTAAAACTTCACGCACGCTAGCGTCTTTTAGGACAAACTCACCGCTTGCGTTTGCGAAATTTACATTTGCTTCAAGCACCCCATCTATCTTTTTAGAAACCTTCTCGATAGCGTTTGAGCAATTTACGCAGCTCATTCCCGCTATATTTAGCTTGACTTTTAAAGGCATATCAAAGCTCCTTTATAACGTCAAATCCCAGATCAGCCATTTCTGATTTAAATTTCTCTACATCGCTATCTTTTATATCAAGGCTTACTTGCCTTGGCTCTTTGCTAAGATCGACTTTTATCTCGCCAAAGTCATCTTCTAGTGCGTTTTTTATAGTATTTGCGCAGTTTTGGCAATGCACGTTATTTACCTCAAATGTTTTCATATTATCTCCTTTATCATGTGGTCGTATTCGTGTAAATTTATGATCTTTTTGGTGTTAAATTTAAAGCCAAGGCTCTCGTAAAATTTACGAACTTTTGGCTTATTTACATCAACTATCAGCGAAACCTTTTTATGTCCTAGCTCTTTTGCTTTGGCAAATGAGTGCAAGATAAGCTCTTTTGCAAGACCTTGGCCTCTAAATTTCTCATCCACAGCGATGCTATCTATATAAAACTCATCATCAAAGCACTCTTTTTCTACCTTGGCGTCTTTGCCAAGTGCCTTTAGATGCTGTGAAATTTCTCTATCAAACTGCTCTACATCGCCACCAAAATAAGCACACATAGCAGCGATGATCTGCTCATCACGCTTATAGACATAAACATTTTTATAGCTAAGTCTGTTTGTCTCGCTTTGAAAAAATTTCTCTAAAATTTCATCGCTTTTTGCAGGATCGTCGTAGCCACTTAGCTTGTAGGCGATATCCTCCATCGCCAAATTTAGTAGTTTTATGCAGATTTTTGCATCTTGTTTTTGAGCATTTTTTATCATGGCATGATTATATACCTTTAGCTTAAATTTTTACCAAATATTTTTTCAAATTTACAAAATAAGCGCTTTAGCAGGCAAACTAAAAATGTTTTAAAAAAGTATAAAATTTTTTTAGTTATAATCCGTAAAAAATTTATTTAAGGATATTTATGGGACGAGCATTTGAGTACCGAAGAGCGGCAAAAGAAGCTAGATGGGATAAGATGAGCAAGGTATTTCCAAAACTTGCAAAGGCTATAACAGTAGCGGCAAAAGATGGCGGATGTGATCCAGATATGAACCCAAAACTTCGTGCAGCCATTGCAGCAGCAAAAGCTGAAAATATGCCAAAAGATAACATCGATGCGGCTATAAAAAGAGCAAATGGCAAAGATAGCGCTGATATCAAGACTATCTTTTATGACGGCAAAGCAGCTCACGGCGTGCAAATCATCGTTGAGTGCGCTACTGACAACCCAACAAGAACAGTTGCAAATGTAAAAGCGATATTTAGCAAAAATGGCGGAGAAATTTTGCCAAGCGGCAGCCTTAGCTTTATGTTTACAAGAAAGAGCGTTTTTGAGCTTGAAAAACCAAGTGCAGATATCGAAGAGATCGAGCTTGAGCTCATTGATTATGGACTAAGTGACATCGAAGAAGATGAAAACGCACTATTTGTTTATGGCGACTACGCAAATTTTGGCACACTTCATGAAGGCATAGAGAAGCTAAATTTAGTAGTTAAAAAAGCTTCACTTCAGTACTTGCCAAATCAAACCGTGAGCCTAGATGAAGAGCAAATGCTTGAGGTTGAGAGGCTTCTTGACAAGCTAGAAGACGACGATGACGTCCAAGCAGTTTATACAAATATCGAGTAAAAAGGAGCAACATGCGTTTTGATGAGTTAAAAGTTTATGATATAAATTTAGACGAGCTAAAAAAAGATAAATTTGCAGTTTTAAAGACAGAAAAAGGCGATATCAAACTTGAGCTTTTTGCCGAGGATGCACCGCAAGCTGTTGCAAATTTTGTCCATTTGATAAAAACAGGCTTTTATAATGGCCTAAATTTCCACAGAGTTATACCAAATTTCGTCATCCAAGGCGGCTGCCCAAATGGCACAGGCACAGGCGGTCCTGGCTGGAGGATAAAGTGCGAATGCGACAACCAAAAGGTAAAACACGAGCGTGGTAGCCTTAGCATGGCTCACGCAGGTCGCGACACTGGCGGATCGCAGTTTTTCATCTGCCACAGCAAGCAACCTCATCTTGACGGCGTGCATACAGTCTTTGGAAAGTGCGTTGATGACGAGAGTTTAAAGGTGCTTGATGCTATCAGACAAGGCGACAAGATCCTCTCAGCAGAGATCAAAGAGAGCCTATAAAAGGGGAATTTATGGAGAGTGCAAAAACGCAAAAAAGTCTCTTTGTGAGACTATTTACCAATCTCGCCATTTGGGTTGTGATAGGTATAGTTGGCGGTGTTATCGTCGGTATGGTCGCACCTGAGCTTGGCATAGCGAGCAAACCAGGCATTGATTATTTTATAAAAGCCCTTAAAATTTTAATCGGCCCTATCATCTTTTTAACGATCGTCTCAGGCATTGTCGGACTTGAGAGCTTAAAAGATCTTGGCACCATCGGACTTAAGGCGTTTATCTACTTTGAGATAGTTAGCACGCTCGCTCTTGCTGTTGGTATCATCTTTGGCGAGACGCTTCGTCCAGGACACGGCATGAACCTTGACTACACTCAGCTTGATGCCTCAAGCGTGGCTAAATTTACATCTCAAGCTGGAAATATGGACGCAAATAGCGGCTTTTTAGCACACACGCTTCATCTTTTAAGAGGCGCTGTGCCAGTAGATGACATCTTCCCTTACGTGCACATACTTGATCCATTTATAAAGTCAAACACACTTCAAGTGCTTTTCATGGCGATAGTCGTTGCTATCGTGCTTTCGCTACTTGCTCATGATAAAAAGCAAGCTTGCCTAAAACCGCTTGAATTTATCCAGCACTACGTCTTAAAACTACTTACTTGGCTTATGTTATTTAGCCCAGTGGCTGCCTTTTCAGCGATGGCTTACTTGATCGGTAAATTTGGCATCGGAACGCTTCTTGGTATGATGGAGCTTCTTGTCGTTATGGCGCTTGCAAGCTGCTTTTTCATCTTTGTCGTACTTGGCGTCATTTGCTACTTTGCCAAGGTCAATGTCTTTAAATTTATGCGCTTTATCTCAAAAGAGGTCTTGGTCGTTTTTGCGACAAGCTCGAGCGAGACAGCCCTTGCGCCACTTATGCAAAAGCTAGAAGCAGCTGGCATAAATAGAGGCGCAGTTGGCCTTATCATCCCAACTGGCTACTCATTTAACCTTGACTGCACCAACATCTATCTAAGCCTAAGCGTTATCTTCTTAGCACAAGCTTTCAACATCCCGCTAAGCTTTGAACATCTAATAAGCATACTAATCGTGCTAATGATCACAAGCAAAGGCGCTGTTGGCGTTACAGGATCTGGCTTTGTCGTCCTTGCTGGCACACTAAGCGCACTTCCAAGCACTGGCATACCAGTTGTTACCGTGGCTGTGCTACTTGGTGTTGATAAATTTATGTCAGAGATGCGTGCTGTTGGTAACCTTTGCGGCAATGCCGTTGGCTGCATGATCGTATCTATCTGGGATAAAAAGGTCGATATGGAGAAATTTAGATACGCGCTAGATCATCCAGACGAATTTCACTTCCACTCATAATAGAATTTTTAAGGGGCAAATCGCCCCTTTTTATCTTAAAATTTACTTCAAAACTTAAAGTGCTTACTTCCTATTTTTACAATACCCAATGAAAATTTAGAAATTTTATTTTTAAATATAGAAACTAATATTATAATTATTGAAAATTTTAATTTGGAGGAGTTATGAAGACATTAGGCATCATAGGCGGCATGGGACCACTTGCCACGGCTGATTTATACAAGAAGATCATCGATATAACCCCAGCAACTTGCGATCAAGAGCACCTACACATCGTTATCGACTCATACGCACAGATAGAAGATAGGACGAAATTTATCATGGGCGAGGGAGAAAGTCCGCTTCCAAAGCTAATTCAAAGCGCTAAACTTTTAAAAAATGCAGGATGCGAGGCGATGCTAATGGCTTGTAACACAGCTCACTACTTTGCCCCAAGCATCGAAAAAGAGGCTGGAGTGAAAATTTTACACATTGCAAAAGTTACAGTAGATGCCTTGCAAAAGAAATATCCACACGCTAAAAATATCGCTGTCATCGCAACAAGTGGCACAAAAAAGGCTGGCGTTTATGATCAAATTTTAAAAGAGCGCGGGCTAAAAAGCGTGGGTTTTAGCAAAGAGACGCAAGATGTCATCATGGAGTGCATCTATAAGGGCGTCAAAGCTGGCAAGCTAGAAGAGTATGTGCCAGTGTTTTACGAAGTGCTTTCAAACATTGAAGCTGACGTTTATATCGCAGGCTGCACCGAGATACCGATGTTTTTACCATTTATCAGCAGCGAGTATAAATTTATAGATGCGACATTTGAGCTAGCAAAAGCTGGCGTAGAATTTGGACTAGAAAAGAGAGTATTTTGATTAAATTTAGCCAGACACCTGGCTAAATTTTCGTTTTAACTGCAACTTACACTAAATACAACAGCGACTTTTATAGTAGAAATTTGATATCAAATTTAGCTGGAGTGTTCTGGTTAAATTTTAGCTCTAACTGCAAAGATTACTTATATTAAAATTTCTGATGTCGGGCGATTAAATTTTTCAAGCTTATAAAGAGTAATTTTTTTGGTGAGAAAATTTTAGAAAATCTATTTAAATTTGATCGAGCTATTTCGAAAAATGTTTTAAATTTTATATTAGAAATTTGAAAAAGAGCTATATTTCACAGCTCTAAAATTTTTACTACTTGATTGTTTAAATTTAAAAAAGCCTTGTGGGGATTTACCTACAAGGCTATAAATTTTAAGCTTTTGGACCAGCTTTGGCGTATTCAACGCCCTCTTTTACATCTTCGTAGCGTTTGAAATTTTCAACAAACATTTTAGCAAGCTTGTCGCGTGAAGCGTTGTACTCATCTGAATTTGCCCATGTGTTTATAGGATTTAGCAGTTTTGTCTCGATACCATCTAGCTCTTTTGGGATAGCGAAGTTAAATTTATCAAAATTTTCAAATTCGCATTTTGTGATGCTACCATCAAGGATCGCATTTATGCAAGCACGTGTTGCTTTTATGCTCATACGCTTGCCAACGCCGTAAGCACCGCCACTCCAGCCTGTATTTACAAGATAGACATTAACGCCATGTTTATCGATCTTCTCGCCAAGCAGTTTTGCATAGACAGTTGGGTGAAGTGGCATAAATGGCTCGCCAAAGCAAGCACTAAAAGTAGCGACTGGCTCGGTGATACCGCGCTCTGTGCCAGCAACTTTTGCTGTGTAGCCACTTAAGAAATAATACATCGCCTGCTCTTTTGTCAGCTTTGCAACTGGAGGAAGCACGCCAAAAGCGTCAGCGCTTAAAAAGATGATATTTTTTGGATGGCCAGCGCTTGAGCTTGGCTCGTAGTTGTCGATGTGATAGATCGGATAGCTCACGCGTGTGTTTTCAGTCTTTGAGCCATCTTTATAATCAACCACGCCGTTTTCGTCAGCCACGACGTTTTCAAGTAGTGCATCACGCCTGATCGCTGCGTAAATTTCTGGCTCGCTGTTTGGATCAAGGTTGATGCATTTTGCATAGCAGCCACCCTCAAAGTTAAACACCCCATCATCGTCCCAGCCGTGCTCGTCATCGCCTATTAGTTTGCGTTTTGGATCGGTTGAAAGTGTCGTTTTACCAGTGCCAGATAGGCCAAAAAATAGCGCAGTATCACCCTTCTCGCCTACGTTTGCAGAGCAGTGCATGCTTAGCTTGCCCTCAAGTGGCAACCAGTAGTTCATCATAGAAAAAATGCCCTTTTTCATCTCGCCGCCATACCATGTGCCACCGATCACCGCGACATTTTCCTCGACGTTAAAGATGACAAAGACCTCTGAATGTAACCCGTCAGCTTTGTAGTCCTCATTTTTTGTCTTGCAAGCGTTATATACTACAAAATCAGGCTCAAATTTAGCTAGCTCCGCTTCACTTGGACGGATGAACATATTTTTTACAAAGTGCGCTTGCCACGCTACTTCAGTGACAAAACGGACTGATTTTTGGCTCTTTTTGCTAGCTCCACAAAATGCGTCTTGGATAAAAATTTCTTTACCACTTAGCTGCTCTTTTGCTTTTTTAAGAAGCTTGTCAAAGAGCTCTTTTGTGATAGGCTGATTTATCTTACCCCAAGCGATGTATTTTTGGCTTGGATCTTGCTTGACAAAGTACTTATCTTTTGGGCTTCTACCTGTAAAAATGCCGGTATCAACCATAAATGTGCCGTTACTTGAGACTCTGCCCTCGTTGTTTGCCTTTTCAAGCTCAAAAAGCTCGTCGTAGCTTAGATTATGATTTATCTTTTTGATCTCTTTTAGACCTAGCTCGTCTAGTTTATTTATCATGTTGTTTCCTTTTAAATTTTCGTTTCTTTATAAATTCTGACCTAAAAGTCATCAAAATGTTAATCAAATTTCGCTTAACACTATCTTTTTAAAATGGGCAAATTTATTTAAATTTAGCCACCACTTGATTGTTTGCGACACTTTGACCTTTGCTAACCTCGATAGAGCCTATGATGCCGTCTTTTGGGGCTTTGACCTCTATCTCCATCTTCATCGCTTCAAGCACGACGACAGCTTGTCCTTTTTTGACATGATCTCCTGCGCTTACTAAAATTTTATGTACAGCGCCTGGTAAGCTTGCAACGATGTCATTTTCTGTTGCGCCTGCTACTGCACTTTTGGCATTTTTTACGCTCTTGCCTTCAACTTCAGTGATTGATTTTACTTGGATGCTGTCGTTAAAACCTTCGCTTACTTCGACATTGTAGCGGCTACCATTTACGACGACGCTATATCTGCCACTTTGAGTTTGTCTGTCCTCGTTTACTTTGGCATTTGGATCGATTTTTCTTACATTTACTTTAGCTTCGCCTTTTAAGAACGCGATGCCCTTTTCTTTACAAGCCGCTGCTATAAAGACGTTTTCTTCGGTAACTTTGATCTTATTTTGTTTTAAAATTTCTTTTACATGCGCAAGTGACTTGCTCTCATCTTTATCAGCTATATCAACTGCGTGTTTTGTGGTTGGTTTTAGTCCTAGCTGCTCGCTAGCAAGCTTAATGATCTCTTTATCAGGCGTAACTGGGGTCTTGCCAAAGTAGCCAAGCACCATTTTGCCGTATCCTTCAGCGATCTTTTTCCACTTGCCAAACATTACATTATTAAATGCTTGTTGGAAGTAAAACTGGCTAACAGGAGTTACTGAAGTGCCGTATCCGCCCTTTTGCACCACTTCGCGCATAGCAAGGATGACCTCTGGGAATTTATCTAAGATGTTGTTATCTCTCATCATCTGAGTATTTGCGGTGAGCGCACCACCAGGCATCGGTGAAAATGGTATTAGAGGGCTTACTTGCACAGCTTCAGGCGGCAAGAAATACTCTTTTAAACAATCATTCAAAACGCTCTCGTATTTTAAAATTTTCTCCACGTCAAGGCCGCCAAGATCGTAGTTTTTACCTTTTACTGCGTGAAGCATGGTTAGGATATCTGGCTGGCTTGTACCACCACTTACTGGACTTGCGGCTAGATCTATACCATCAACACCAGCCTCAAGCGCTGCAAGATAGCAAGCGACACTTACGCCTGCAGTTTCATGCGTGTGAAGTCTGATATGAGTTTTTTCTGGGAGTAGCTTTCTAGCCATTTTTATGGTTTCATAGACCTTTTGTGGGCTGCTTGTACCACTTGCATCTTTAAAGCAAACGCTGTGATAAGGGATATTTGCATCTAAAATTTCTCTTAAAATTTTCTCATAAAATTTAACGTCATGAGCTCCCACACAGCCACTAGGCAGATCCATCATAGTAACGACGACTTCGTGTTTTAGCCCGTGATGAGCGATCCTCTCGCCTGAATATTTTAAATTTTCAACATCATTTAGTGCGTCAAAATTTCTAATAGTAGTTGTTCCGTGTTTTTTGAAAAGTTTTGCGTGAAGGTCGATTAGCTCGCGGCTACCGGTGTCAAGTGTGACGGTATTTACGCCCCTGCTTAGGGTTTGAAGGTTTGCTTTTGGTCCTACGATGCTTCTAAATTTATCCATCATCGCAAAAGCATCTTCATTTAGGTAAAAATAAAGGCTTTGAAATCTCGCTCCTCCGCCAAATTCAAAATGTTCTATGCCAGCCTCTTTGGCTGCTTCAAGCGCGGGCAAAAAGTCGTTCATAAGCACTCTAGCGCCATAAACCGACTGAAAGCCATCTCTAAAGGTCGTATCCATAACATCGATAAATTTC
>NZ_PPCG01000079.1 GCF_002913745.1 Campylobacter concisus | reverse complement strand
ATCCAACCACCTTGATAAAAGAAATTGGATTATACATTTTAAATATTTAAACTAAGTTTAAAAATATACAAGAAGCTTTTATTTTTAAGGAATTTAAATATAAAACTATAAATTTTAGCCTGATAGAGTTAAATTTAATGCACCAAATTTACTACACTTACATATTTATCTATCTCGATAAAAAATGTTTGTGCGCCAGCTCCACTACCATATACGCCTTTATAGACTTGATTTACAGCGTGACCGCTACCATCAACTGCTACTTGGTTGTGTGTATCGCCTAAAGCGCTATGCTTTAAATTTAGTGCCGCTACTTCGCCATCTGTTGCTTGTGTGAAGATAGTTCCTTTGCCCTCTAGTGCCACTTTGTCATTATTATTGCCTTTGATCTTTAGCACGGTATTTACGCTTTTTAAGCCACCATCTGTTACTTGTGAGTCTATGATATCAAGCACGCTTTTAGCATCCAGTCCTATCGAGACCGCCTGAGTGCTCTTGCTACCAAGCTGTAAAATTTCAAAGCTCTTTAGTTTATCGTTTAGGTCATCCACTCTGCTAAGATCGATATTTTCAGTAAAGATGAGCGTATCAACGCCATCTTTTGCGTCTATCGGATCGCCCTCATAGATAAATTTATTGTCTTTATCGTCTCCTTCGCATGTAAATTTAACGCCTTTATCTATCTCAACGAAAAATGTCCTCGTGTTAGCTCCATCGGTATATGTGCCTTTATAGACTTGATTTACCGCGTGATCCATGCCGTGTATCGTTGCATTTGCACTTGCATTGTAAGTTACATTGCTGTGGTTAGGGTAGGTTTTGCTACCGCTATTATCTGTGACTTCGACTTTATTAAATTCATCGCCCGCGACTTGACTGTGCTTCCAGTTTAGCATCGTCACTTCCTCATCAGTTGCTTTTGAGAAGCTTCCTATGAGTTTTACCTCGTCGTTTTCGTCGCCCGTTATTTTTAAGACTGTATTTATGCTTTTTGTGCCTTGTATCTCTTTTTTCGTGCCGCTTGTTTCGATGGTCGTGGCGGTCTCTTTTGAGCCCATGATGTCAAGTATGTTTTTTGAATTTAGAGTGAGGGCAACCGCTTCATTATCCTTACCTAGTTGCACCCTCTCAAAGCTTTTTAGCTTATCTTTTACATCTATGTTGCTAAGGTCGGTATTTGCTGTAAAGATGAGTGTATCTACTCCATCTTTTGCGTCTATAGGGTTGGTGGCATTATATGTAAAGGTATCGTCATAGTTGCGCTCTTGCGCTACGATCTTGACATTTTTGTCTATCTCAATAAAAAATGTCTTTAACTCGCCATCTTTTATGTATGTGCCTTTATAGACGTGATTTACTGCATGTCCATTCGTATCTACTTCTACTTTGTTATAGCTATCCCCTATAGCTTTGCTATGCTTCCAGTTTAGTAAAGTTACCTCTTCTTTTGTTGCTAATTCAAATTTATTAACTCCAGAATTTATAAGTTTTACTATGTCGCCATCCTTGCCTGCTATCTTTAAAACTGTATTTACACTCTCTGTTCCAGGTATAGTTCTTAAGGTTGAGTATTCGCCTTCTGTTATCTTTGTCGTTTTTGAGTCTATGATGTCAAGAACGCTCTTTGCATTTAGCGCGATTGAAACGTTTTGGCTCTCTGTGCCTAGTTGCAGGCGTTCAAAGCTTTTTAGTTTATCCTTTAGATTATTTACTTCACTAAGGTCTATATCTTCAACAAATATCAGCTTATCTACGCCACCTTTTGCATCTATGCTCTTGCCGTTATAGATAAAGACATCGTTTAGGTTGCTACCTTCAAGAGCATCTGTGTTGTGTTTTAGATGTATTACTTTGTTAAAATCATCTGGATCGTTGCCATAGCCATTTAGTGCTTTTCTATAGCCATTTGCATCAGCACTACTGACATATCCTTTATCTTCTAAAGCTTTCACATAGCTATCACTAAAAAGATGCGTGCCGCTTCCTTGTGAGCCTATTATTTTATAAGTGCTATCTTTTTTAATCGCAATATCAAAATTTAGATCTGTTCTTTGATCAATGTAGTCAATATTTATTTTATGAAAGCCTTTTTCAAGGTGAAAACTAGCTTCTGTCTTATGTTTGCCATAATCACCAGACCACCAAGCGCCTTGCATTTCATGATTTGATATTTTAAGGCTTGCTAGGTCTTGATAGTATTGCATTTTTAATAAGTAGTTGGCTGTTTCGCTTACATATATCCAGCCACTCATATGCATGATAAGGTCTGTTCCTACTGTCTCAGCTTCCAGTAATGTATAGTTTCCTTTAAAATTTTCTAAATAATCTTCTCTGTATTTCCCAGAGGCATCTTTTTTCGAATAATCTGCTGGATAATTTTCTGTATCTACCGTATAGGGATCTAGCCCATATGTATCTGTTTTGCTTGCATTTGGAGAATGCCCAACCCTTGCCATATCATTTGTATTTAGCTCACCCGAGTGTGGTCTAGTCCAAGATCTATTATAATCTCGACCTGATCTAAAAGTAACTTGACTAAATGTAGTAGTTGCACTAACACCAGCCCACTCCATCCACTGTGTATAGTGATTTGCTACATGGTATAAGCCAGCAGTTGTTGGTGTTGGCAAAGTGTCATTGTAGTGATAAGGTGGTGCCGATGGTTTGTAGATTACAGGGCTGTATTTACTCCAAAATTCTTTATTTGTACAATCATAAAACCACATATCAACATCAAGGCCTTTGTTTGCCACCATAGTCACGGTTTGAACGGCTAAATTTCCCGCATCATCTAGTCTTTCAACGATGTAGTTTTTGCTGCCAGTGTTTTGCGCCACGTTAAAGCTTCCAGAGTAGCTTAAATTTCTATCAAGTGTCAGTGTCGTCTTCTCAGATGTCTCAGCGTCTATGACCTCTACATCTTTTGATTTTTCATCGTGCGGATTGTTTGCAGCTTCGCCTTTGCCGCTAAAATTTATAGCGTAGTTGCCAGAGCTGTTTTTTATATTATCAAAGTCAGATTCTATTAGCTTGTCAGGCTTTGAGTCAAGATCGACTGTGATAGTTAGATTATCATCTCTTTGAGGCACGCCGTCAGTCCCCACGTAGGTGGCGTCTATGATGTGGTGAGTCCTATCTAGCTTTTTGCCAGCTTTTTCAAAGTCTGCTATGACGGTGTTGTTTTCGATCTTAGCTATAAAGCTATCACTTATATTTGCGTTTTCATCTTTTATCTCGATTAGCACGTAGCCTTTGCCGTCACTTGTGGTATCAGGCTTGTTTATGCCAAATTTAATGTATGGCTGTTCGTCATTTGTAAGAGCGATGTTGTAGTTTATCTTTTGGGTCGAATTTGACTCATACTGGCTTGTCGAGATGATGTGCTCGTAGTCCTCTTCGTTTAGGTATTTTGCGGAGTGGATATCGGCATTATCTATCTTTGTAACAAGCTTTACATCATCTATGTAGTCAAGCACGCCAAAGGCAAATAGCCTGCCACTTGATGTGCCAGAGATCGCACTCCCATCATCTTTTATAAGGGTCGCATCGACTAAGGTCGGACGCTTGCTGCTTACTATCACATCTGGTATGGTGATAGCGCCGTCACTTATCACTTTTATATCGCTTGGGTCTTTTTTGTTTATCATATGCACGCCATCATCGTCTAGGATATAGCTCACGGTTGATTGTTTGTTGGTAAGCGGGTTTAGGATGCTTATCTTTAGCTCATCTTTTGGCACTGCACTACTTGGGAGATAGACCTTTACATCAGAGGTCGTTATGGCTCCAGTGGTGTCATCTATGAGCCCGTCTCCGTCAGCATCTTTGACAAATTTAGCCACTGGGCTGTCGCTAAATTTTATCTCATTTGTATCGCTTTCGCCTTTGTTGCCAGCCTTGTCCATCATGGTCGTCGTTATGCTTGTTGTTTTGCCATGCTCTATTGGCACTGTGATCCTAAATTTACCATCATTTAGTGGCACTTCATTGTGATCAGGGGCGATTATCTTGCCGTTAGTGTATGTGTAAATTTTGTGCGTTTTGCTGCCGTCTGGATTTGTGACATCTATGGCTATCTTATCGCCTTCTTTTATCACGCTTGGGATTTTTATAGACGCCTCAGTTTTTGTTGGGTCGCCGTCATTGTATCTGTTTTCTGAGGTATCTATCTTGCCATCTGGTGTTCTATTGCTAGAGCCCAAGTCACTATCAAAGCTTATCTTGGCTGATTTTACAGGAGGAGCTACTACGACGCTTGGGGTGGTTTGGTTGCTTGAGCCATTTGGTTTTGGCGTGCCATGCTCGTCATTAACCGTTGTGTTTATAGATACACTTGAGCCAGGTGCTACTGGCACGCTTACGCCTGGCACTTCAAATTTACCATTAACTATTGGCACTACTACTACGCTTGGGTTATTTTTATCATAGACGCTTGTGCCATCGTCGCTTACGACAAATTCTTTTGGCGAGCCACCTATGTTTATAGTGACGCTCTCTTTTGGTTTTATAGTGCGAGGTAAATTTATCTCAACCTTTGAAGTGCCATCTCCTATCTCGTCGCCACTTATCAGCCCATCGCCGTTTTTATCAGCTGTTAGCGTCACTTTTACAGTGTCACTTACACTGCTGCTTGGCGTAGTGTGAGTGGCTGAGATGTTGCCAAATTTATCGACTACGCCAGTTTCTATGCTGCTTCCTGCTGTGATGTTTGCGATGTTTGGCACGCTAAAGCTAACTGCGCCATTTTCATCGGTCGTAAATGTATAGGTGTTGCCGTCCTCGTCAGTGGCTGTGCCATTTTCTTTATCTAGCGTAAATTTCTTCTCAACTGGTGGTTTGCCCGGTTCATTTAGCTTAAACGTGATCTTATCTCCAGTGCTAAGCTCGTCAGGCACTACAAATTTCATGCCGCTAGTTTGCGTGCCGCTGCCATATCCTAGCTCGGTCGCGTCTATCACGCCGTCGCCATTTTTATCAAGATCAAGCGTGGCTGTCACTTTTGAGATGGCTGGCGTGTCGTTTAGCTCATAGGCAGTTGACGGCGCTGTAAATGTTCTGCCTCCAGTGGTGTATGAGCTTGTCACGGTCGTTTTGCCATGGTTTAAAATTTCAACTCCAGTGATCTCTGCTTTGCCATTTACGATAGGTATAGGAGGCGCTCCAGTGGGCATCCGGTGCTATCAACTGGGATTAGCTCGTTTGTTATCGTATTTACTTTGTAGTTGCTAGTTTTGCCACCACCTTTCATATTTGTCTTTATCGTGATGATGTCGCCATTTTTAGCAACATCTGGGATATCGACGCCTATGCTTGTTATGATCTTCTTGCCATCAGGAGTCTTTGGTAGTGAGTTTAGCTGCGCCCCTCCTAAAAAGCCCTTTTTATCGCCAGTATCACTTGTGAGGTTGAAATTTAGCACGATGTTTGGCTCTGAAGGCACATAAGTGCCAGGATTTATAACTGTGTTGTTAGTTGCACTAGTATTTGACTCTAGCTTGTTGGATTTAGTATAAGAGACACCGCCAATTTTAGCCTCGCCAACTGGCCATTTGACCTTGTCATGCCTCGCTTCAAGAGCGCGCAAACCAGTGTAGAAGTCATAGATATTTGAGTAGTGACCACCTAGTTCAAATTTGATGCCACTACTGCTTGCTGAGGCGAAGTTATGTGGTGATGAGCCGTGAGAAGATAGCTCTTGATGGGAGATTTGATCATCGTCATTTGCGTGTTCTTTGTGATTTTCAAGGATGTTTGCATTTTTTGGGATGACTAGCTCGCCTTTGTGCTCAGCAAAGACATTTATTGTGTGAAATACCGAGCTAAAGCCGACATAAGTCTTTTCGCCGTCATCAAAAACAATGGTAAGGTTCGAGTTTTCGCTCGTTTTTATATCATCACCAAGGTAAATTTCATCGCCTTTGTGCAGCACTCTCATAGTGCCGTCCCTGCCTATGGCGATGGCTTCACCCTTGATCTTTTTGATAACGCCGATCCTTATGGCGTCAAAATTTGGCATTTTTTCATCCCTGTAAAATGTGTGTATTGTAATATCGGAAAAATTTACTAAATTTTTATATAAGAAAAAATAAATTTTTATCTAAACTAAAAAAATAACAAGAGTGAGTTTTGTAAAAGCTATCAAAGAGCCTTTATAAACTCTTTAAATTTATCTCCTCGCTCTGCGTAGCTCTTAAACTGATCAAGGCTCGCAGCTGCTGGGCTTAGAAGTGCTATCTCGCCTTTTTTAAGCTCTTTGCTTATCTCATTTACAGCGTTTTGTAAAAAGTCGCATTTTAGGGCGGGGACGTTAAATTTATCAGCTAAATTCATAAGCTTGTCGCTGTTTGAGCCGATGGTGTAAATTTTGACTTTAAGACCCTTTAAATTTTCAAATAGCTCATCCATGCTAACGCCCTTGTCATCGCCGCCTAAGATCAGGTGCATGAAGTGATCTTTATAGCGTTTCACGGCTTGAATGCTCGCATCTATGTTGGTCGCTTTTGTGTCATTTACCCAGGTTCGACCCTTGTTATCAGTAAATTCTTCGAGCTTGTTTGCCTCGATGACAAATGTGTTTAAAAGCTCCACATCGTAGCGGTCAAATAAAATTTTCTCCACCGCAAGTGCCAGTAGCGCGTCAAGCAAAAATGGCGTTTTAAAGGCTATATCGCCTAAATTTATACCACAAAATTTAGCCAGATCGCTCTCATCTTTATAGGCGATCACTTTGGCCTTTGTAGGCGTTTTAGCGTAAATTTCAGGCACGATAGCTACGCTTGTTTCGCTCATGCTAGCAAGCGGCTTAAGCTTTGCCTTTTCGTACTCGCTCATGTTGCCATGCCAGCTTAGATGGTCTGGAGTGATCGGCAAAAGCACGTAGATGCCAGGCGTTGCGTGCTTTGTGTAGTGCAGGGTAAATGAGCTAGTCTCAAGTATCCAAATTTTAGCGTGCGGGTCTAAATTTGCTAGCGCGATGCCGACGTTTCCGCCCATGACTGAGCCTTTGCTCTCTAACAGGTGCTGCATCATCTTTGTGGTCGTCGTTTTGCCGTTTGTGCCGCTTATCCAGACGTTAAATGGCAGATGCGCCTTGTAAATTTCATAAAAATAGTCATATTCGCTAACTAAATTTTTAGCTTTTTTGACAAGCTCGTGGTGAGGCGGGATGCCTGGGCTTGGTATCTCTAGGCTGCTTTTTGCTGGGTCAAATTCGCTAACTGGCAAAAGAGCGTTGCCAAACTCATCCTTTGAAGCTTCACTAAATTTATCATCGTAGATGTCCCAAAGTCCGTCATTTACGAAGTTTTTAGCGATCGCCTTTGTCGTGTCACCATAGCCAAATAGTGATTTTCTCATACTTTTATCCTCTTTTGCCCCATAAAATTTCTACTATCTCGTTAGCACTTAGCTCACACATCACGCCCTCTATCTCGCGGCGATCAAAGAGCTCAAAGCTAAAGGTTTTGGTAAAATTTAGCTTCAAAAACTCTGCGAAATATGCACCCTTGCAGGCAAATGTCACTCTTACATAAAATGCCTCTAAAAAATCATCATCAAATTCAGGCACAGGCGCCAACATGCGCTCTACGATCTGCCTAAGCTCGTCTTTTGTTATATCAGGCACCACTTTTGGCTCTGGCAAAGCGATGTCAAAGGCGAGATTTTCAGCGCCCTCGGCCTCCCACCACTCGTGCAGGCTAAATTTACTCATATCCTTGCCGCTTATCTTGGCTAGACGCTGCTCTACCTTGCGGTACTCTTTGCCGTCTTCATCGCCAAATTCGTCGCAATAGTCGGTGTAGGCTAAAATTTGCTCCAAAATTTCATCATATTTTTTTCTAGCACTCTCAAAGTCAGGCTCTATCTGCGCTCGCATGATCTACCTGATCTTTAGCGCGGTCAGTGCGATCAAATTTGCCAAAAGCGCGATGATCCAAAAGCGCACGATAATCTTATTTTCCGCCCAGCCTTTGATCTCAAAATGGTGATGTATAGGCGCCATTAAGAAAATTCTGCGTTTAAAAATTTTAAAGCTACCCACCTGCAAGATGACGCTTAGGGTCTCAACGACAAAGATGAGGCCGATGATGATGAGCAAAATTTCATTTTTGGTCGAAACGCCCATAAAGCCGATATATGCGCCAACGCTTAGGCTACCGCTATCGCCCATAAAGACCTCGGCCGGATGGCAGTTAAACCACAAAAAGCCCATGAGCGAGCCAATTAGCGCAGAGGCAACGACGACGCTCTCGCCAACGCCTGCGATCTTTGGCAAAAGTAGGTACGAGCTAAAGACAGCGTGGCCGCAGATGTAGGCAAAAACGCCAAGAGTTAAAAGCGAAAATATCGATGGCACGGCGGCAAGTCCGTCAAGTCCGTCTGTTAAATTTACCGCATTTGAGGCTGCGACGATGACTAGCGTCCAAAAGAAAATGGCAAAAATTTTCATGTCAAAGATCGGCTGCTTATAAAATGGCAGGTAAAACTCGGTGTTTAGCTCTTTGCTGATGTATAAAAAGGCTGCGAGTAAAAAGGCGATGAGAAACTGGAAAAAGAGCTTTGCCTTTGGGCTTAAGCCGGCGTGGTTTTTCGCACCTAAAATTTTGCTGTAGTCATCCTTGTAGCCAAGCAGGGTGAAGCAAACTAGGCAAAAGAGCGAGGCTAGCACAAAGGCGTTATCAAGCCTTGCGCAGATGATCGTGGCGATCACGGCTGTAAAGACAAAGACAAGTCCGCCCATGGTCGGCGTTTTTGCCTTTTTTTGGTGAGTTTGTGGCGCGAGCTCGTAGATAGGCTGGGCGGCGTTTTTTGCCTTTGCCCAAGCGATAAATTTAGGCATCAGATAAGCTGTCAAGATAAATGCTATGAAAAACGCGATGCCAGCGCGAACGGTGATATACTGAAAGATATTAAAATTTAAAATTTCATAGATATAGTAAAACATAGGGGCCTTTATTTTAAAAAAAAGCAATTTTAGTATAATGGCCTTAAAAATTATCTAAATTTAAGGATAAAATTTAAAAATGGCTCAAAAAACTATACTTATAATAACTGATGGCATTGGATCAAACAAAAATGGCAAATTTAATGCATTTGAGGCGGCTAAAAAGCCAAACTACGATAAATTTTTTAAAGAAATTCCAAACTCACTTATAAAAACCTCTGGAAACGCTGTGGGACTACCTGAAGGGCAGATGGGAAACAGCGAAGTAGGGCACATGTGCATAGGAAGCGGTCGAGTTTTGTATCAAAATTTGGTCAAAATTTCACGTGGCTTTGCTGATGGCTCAGTAGCAGAAAATGAAGCGCTAAAAGCTCTTTTTAAAAAGTGCAAAAAAATCCACGTCATAGGGCTTTATAGCGACGGTGGCGTGCACTCTCACTTAGAGCATTTTGATGGTATGTGCGAGCTTGCTGGCAAAAGTGGCTGCGAAGTTTTTGCCCACGCTATCACCGACGGACGCGACGTTAGCCCAAATAGCGGTCTAAATTTCATAAAAAGTTTGGAGGCTAAATTTAAGGTAGCAACGGTTTGCGGGAGATTTTACGCGATGGATAGAGATAAACGCTGGGAGCGCGTAAAAGAGGCCTATGATAGCTTGGTAAAGGGAGCAAATTTAAGCGATCTAGCACCAAGCGAGTATCTACAAAAAAGCTACGATGAGGGCGTGACAGACGAGTTTGTAAAGCCAGCAAGCTTTAATGGCTTTAGTGGCATGGGCAAAGATGACGGCGTGATCTTTATAAATTTTAGAAATGATAGGGCAAGAGAGATTTGCGAGGCTCTAGGTGAAGAGAAATTTAGCGAGTTTGAGCGACCTTTTGTCATTAAAAATCTTATCACCATGACCGAATACGACGCAAATTTTAAATTTGAAGTGCTATTTAAAAATGAAAAGATAAAAAACACCCTAAGCGAGGTCATAGCGTCCGCTGGACTAAGGCAGCTTCACACGGCTGAGACTGAAAAATACGCCCACGTAACATTTTTCTTTAATGGCGGCGTTGAGGAGCTAGCTAGCAACGAAACTAGGGTGCTCATCCCTAGTCCAAAAGTAAAAACCTACGACGAAAAGCCAGAGATGAGCGCTGCTGAGGTTTGTAAAGCCGTGCTAAAGGGCATGGATGATGAGCAAGACTTTATCGTGGTAAATTTCGCAAATGGCGATATGGTAGGGCATACTGGCAACTACGAGGCCGCTATAAAGGCGGTTGAAGCGGTGGATGCGGCTCTTGGAGAAATTTACGCCAAGGCAAAAGAGAAAAACTACGCGATGATCATCACGAGCGATCACGGAAACTGCGAAGAGATGCGTGATAGCAGCGGCGAGCTACTAACAAACCACACGACTTATGACGTCTTTTGCTTTGTGATAGCCGATGGTGTAAAAGAGCTAAAAAATGGCGGACTAAACAACATCGCACCTAGCGTTTTAAAGCTCATGGGGCTTGAGATCCCAGCTGAAATGGACGAGGCGTTATTTTAAATTTGATAATATAAGCAAAATTTATAAGGAGAATCTATGAAATTTAGCGGAAAAAACGTGCTAATAACAGGTGCAAGCAGAGGTATCGGCGCACAGATCGCAAAGACGCTTGCAAATATGGGCTTAAAAGTGTGGATAAACTACCGCTCAAAGCCTGAGATAGCAGACGCTTTGCAAGCTGAGATCGAGCAAAATGGCGGCAAGGCTGCAGTGATAAAATTTGACGCGACAGACGAAGATGAATTTATAAAAGGTATAAATTTGATAGTCGATAGCGACGGCGAGCTAAGCTACCTTGTAAATAACGCTGGTATCACAAATGACAAGCTAGCGCTTCGCATGAAAACTAGCGAATTTACAGATGTGATAAATGCAAATTTAACTTCAGCTTTCATAGGATGTAGAGAGGCTTTGAAAGTGATGAGTAAAAAGCGCTTCGGAGCGGTCGTAAACGTCGCATCTATCGTTGGTGAGATGGGAAATGCTGGACAGGTAAATTATTCAGCCAGCAAGGGCGGACTAATCGCTATGAGTAAGAGCTTTGCAAAAGAGGGCGCAAGTAGAAATATCCGCTTTAACAGCGTAACTCCGGGCTTTATCGAGACTGATATGACGCATGGGCTAAGTGATGAGGTGAAAAAAACTTATAGCGATAATATCCCGCTAAAACGCTTTGGCAGCGCTAGTGAGGTGGCCGAGGCCGTGGCATTTTTACTAAGTGATCACGCGAGCTACGTGACTGGTGAGACGCTAAAAATAAACGGCGGACTTTATATGTAATGAAATTTCAACAAGTTTTGAAATTTAAAATAAATAAAAGCGTAAATATTATAAGATAACAGACATTTTTTATAAGGAGACCTTAAATGGCAGTATTTGAAGACGTAAGAGACGTAGTTGTAGAGCAACTAAGCGTAGATCCACAAGCGGTAAAACTAGAGTCTAAAATTATCGAAGATTTGGGCGCTGATTCACTTGACGTTGTAGAGCTAGTTATGGCTTTAGAAGAGAAATTTGAAGTAGAAATTCCTGATAGCGAAGCAGAGAAATTAGTAAGCATTCAAGACGTTGTAAATTATATAGAAAAACTAGGCAAATAATTTAAATTTGCATAGTTTGATTTAAGGAGATGTATTGAAACGAGTCGTTGTAACTGGTATTGGCATGATAAACGCACTTGGTCTTGATAAAGAGAGCTCTTTTAAGGCTATTTGCGAGGGTAAAACAGGTGTGAAAGAGATCACGAGCTTTGATGTAAGCGAATTCCCTGTTAAAATTGCTGCCGAGATAACTGATTTTGATCCAAATAGCATTTTAGACGGCAAAGAGGTGAAAAAAGTAGATCGTTTCATACAGCTTGGCATAAAAGCATCTAACGAAGCTATGGCTGATGCGAATTTTAAGGAGTTTGACGCTCATAAATTTGGTGTTAGTTCAGCAGCTGGTATAGGTGGTTTGCCAAACATTGAGAAAAACTCAATCACATATTTTGAAAAAGGCGTAAAGAGAATTTCGCCATTTTTCATCCCATCTGCACTTGTAAATATGCTAGGTGGCATAGTTTCAATAAACCACGGACTAAAAGGTCCAAATTTATCAAGCGTAACAGCTTGTGCAGCAAGCACTCATGCGATATCACAAGCTGCAAAATGCATAATGATCGGTCAAGCGACAAATATGCTAGTTATCGGTGCTGAGTCAACTATCTGTGGCGTTGGCATAGGCGGTTTTGCAGCGATGAAAGCGCTATCAACAAGAAACGATGAGCCAAGTAAGGCATCAAGGCCATTTGATGCAAACCGCGATGGCTTTGTAATGGGCGAGGGTGCTGGCGCACTTGTGCTTGAAGAGTATGAGTCGGCTGTTGCAAGAGGTGCTAAAATTTACGCTGAAGTAGTTGGATTTGGCGAGAGCGGAGATGCACACCACATCACGTCACCAACACTTGAAGGTCCATTAAGCGCGATGAAGCAAGCACTTGATATGGCAAAAGGCGTAAAGATAGACTATGTCAATGCACATGGTACTTCAACACCAGTAAATGATAAAAATGAGACAGCTGCACTTAAGGCTGTTTTTGGTGATAAGTGCCCACCAGTTAGCTCAACCAAAGGTCAAACTGGACACTGCTTAGGTGGTGCTGGTGCGATCGAAGCAGTCATATCTATAATGGCAATGAGAGATGGCATCATCCCTCCGACGATAAACTATGAAACGCCAGATCCAGATTGCGATCTAGACTACGTTCCAAATAAAGCTAGAAAAGCTGACATAAAAGCTGTTATGAGTAACTCATTTGGCTTTGGCGGAACAAACGGTGTCGTGATATTTAAAAAGTTGGATTAAGATGTCAAATTATTTAGATTTTGAAAAGAGCATAAAGCAAATTGATGAAGATATAGCAAATGCTAAGATCAGAGGCGATGAACATGCTGTTGAAATTTTAAATAAGAACTTATCTAAAGAGATATCAAAAGTATATAAAAATTTAAACGAATATCAGCGTTTACAACTTGCTCGCCATCCAGATAGGCCATACGCTATTGATTATATAAATTCATTTTTAGTTGATGGCTATGAGATCCATGGCGATAGGGCATTTCGCGACGACCCAGCAATAGTTTGCTACATCGGCTATATCGGAGGCAAAAAGGCTGTCGTTATAGGTGAGCAAAAAGGTCGTGGCACTAAAAATAAACTAAAAAGAAATTTTGGTATGCCTCATCCGGAGGGTTATCGAAAGGCTTTACGCGTAGCAAAATTGGCTGAAAAATTTAACCTACCTATCTTATTTTTGATAGACACTCCGGGCGCATATCCTGGTGTTGGCGCTGAAGAGCGAGGTCAAAGCGAGGCTATAGCTAGAAATTTATTTGAATTTGCAAATTTAAAAACTCCAATAATAGCTGTCGTTATCGGCGAAGGCGGAAGTGGCGGTGCTTTAGCTATTGGTGTGGCTGATAGACTTGCTATGATGAAAAACTCTGTCTTTTCAGTCATCTCGCCAGAGGGTTGTGCAGCGATACTTTGGAACGACCCAGCTAAACAAGAGCAAGCTACAAAATCTATGAAGATAACGGCTGATGACTTAAAAAATTTATCACTTATAGATGACGTTATAGACGAGCCGATAAATGGAGCCCATAGAGATAAAGATGGTGCCGCAAAAGCACTTGCAAACTACTTCATCTCAGAGCTAGCCGAGCTTGAGAAGCTTGATATAAACGAGCTTGTCGCAAAAAGAATAGACAAAATCCTCTCTATCGGGGCTTATGAAGAGTAAAATTTATAGTCGCAAGTGAGTTAAAAGTTTAAGTAAATTTGCTTGCGACTCTCCTTTACGCTAAATTTAATATACTTTCTTTAAATTTTAAAAATTAAACAATTTTATATTTTTATCCCACTCTTTTAAATTTTAATAACTCATCTATGCGACTTTTAAGTCTTTAAAGCTAAAATTCTTAGCAAATTTCATAAAGGCTATTTATGGATAAATTTCAAGAAAAATATATAAACCTTTCAAAAGATTATTACAAAAATAACGGCAATGCGGCGAGTGTGGAGGCTTTGTATCAGTTCAAAGAAGAGCTTGAGGCAAGCGAGGAGATGCAAGCAAAGAGCGTTTTAGTCGATATTTATCAGCTTTTGTCTATGCAAAAGAGTGCTTACGAGCTACTTTTAAAGATACACGATAAAAACGATAAAAAGCAGCTAAAAACACTTGGTTATCTTGTGCAGTTATTGGATGAGGGCGACAAATGGGCGGTGCCAAGGCCAAAGAGTAAAGAGCAAATTTTAGCTCAAAAGGCAAAGGCTGCCACCTTGCCAAAATTTTGCTATCACCCAGAGCCATTAAAAACTGGTGCATTTAAAGATGATATGAGTGTCATTTGCGAGTGCTGCGGCAAAAACACTGAAATTTATTACAACAATGGCATCTACAGCGAGCAAGATGTCACCTATCTTTGCCCAGCCTGCATCGCAAATGGCGAAGCTGCTAGGAAATTTGACGCTACATTTGTGCAGGGCGCCGACAAGCTTGCCACAGATGATGCCAAAAAAGATGATGAGCTTTTTAATAGAACACCTGGCTATGAGAGCTGGCAGGGCGAGCACTGGGTGGTGTGCTGTGATGATTATTGCGCATTTTTGGGCGATGTGGGCACGAAGGAGCTTGAGGAGCTTGGCATCGCAGACGAGGTCTTTGCGGACTACGCAAAAAGGGACGATTACGACGCGAAAATGGCTCGCGAGCTGCTCGTAGCTGGCGGTGACTTTGCTGGGTATTTGTTTTGCTGCTTGCACTGCAAAAAGTATCACATCTACATTGATGCTTGCTAGAAAGGAAAAATATGGATCTAAATGAAATTGCAAAAGGCTGCAAAGAGCACGGTTTGGACGGACTTTTTGAGTTTTTAAAGCCAATGGCCAAAAATGCTATAAAAATAGATGCGCAGGCTAAAGATGACGGGGATATCGCTGTTTGAGCGTCTAAATTTGGCGGGCAGCCAGATCTACCAGCTAGCGTGCCTTGGCCATCAAATGAAAACGGCGCGCTTAGCTTTGTGGCACAGATAAATTTTGCTGAAGTTAGCAAATTTGACACCGATGGGTTACTACCAAAAAGTGGTATGCTCTATCTTTTTTATGATATAAATTTACGCATTTGGGGTTACGACCCTGCTGATAAAAAGGGCTTTGTCGTGATCTTTAGTGAGGCAGCTCAAGACCAGCTTGCTCGACAAAACGTGGATAGCGAAAATTTCACATTTGGCGCACGCTCTCTTAGCTTTAAAAACGAGCTAAATTTGCCGAGTTTGCAAAGCTCGCTCGTGCCATTTGGTAAATTTAGCGAGGAGGAGTGGGAGGCCTATCACGAGATCATCGAGCCAAGCTGGCAGGCCAAAGAAAACAAGCTCCTTGGCCACTCTGACAACATTCAAGATGGCATGGAGCTAGAGTGCGAGCTAGTGGCAAACGGCCTTGACTGCGGCGATGGTAGCGCTTATCACCACCCAAATATCGCGGAGTTTGAGAAAAATGCCGCCCAGTGGCAGCTGCTTTTGCAGATAGATAGCGACTGGGATAGCGACATGGACTGGGACGGAGAGGGCAGAGTTTATCTGTGGATAAAGAGGGACGACCTAGCGGCGTGCGACTTTAGCAAGACGTGGCTAGTTTTGCAGACGAGCTAGGGGCGAAATTTAGCCAAAAGCTTTTGATATGCGTCCGGTAGTAAAATTATTATTGCTGTTTTTTGGCGAGCCATATAAATTTCGCGCGTAGAAATGTGTAAAATTAAAAATTTAAAGGCAAATAGCAGGTGAAATTTATGCTAGCTAGATCAAGTTTAAAATCTTTTGCAATTTGCCGCCAGTTAAATTTACCTTGCAAGTGACTTTTGCTACCAAGCTAGCGGCTTAACGCTAATTTGCTAGCTTTTTTATTTCTTTTTCTAGGTTGCACTCGCGTTTTTTGTTTTTTTCGTGACCGCTCAAAAGCTCATCTTAATGTTGTCTTATCCATTATATTTAGCCTTTATATCTTTTAAAATTCACGAAAACTAGCAAATCTATCCATGCGCCAAATTTAGGCAAAATTTAGTAAAATCCTTAAAAAATTTAAAGGCAAAATATGTTTAATGGCTTAATCAGGGAGCTTGCCGAGGTCATTAGCTACTCGCAAAATGTTTTACGACTAAAGGCTAAATTTCGCACAAATTTAGGCGACAGCATCGCAGTAAATGGCGCTTGTCTAAGTGTCATAAAACTATATGATGATGGCTTTAGTGTGGAGCTAAGCGCGGAGAGCAGGGCAAATGTCGCGGTTGAAAATTTAAGTGGCTTGGTGCATATCGAGCCAGCGATGAAGCTTGGAGAGCGCGTGGATGGGCATTTGATGCAGGGGCACATCGATTTTATCGGTGTGATCTCGGCTATAAAAAAGCATGAAAATGGCGTTGATTTTTACATCGACCTGCCAAAGGAGGCGATGGCTCTGATGGCAAACAAGGGCTCGGTGGGCGTTGAGGGCGTGAGCCTTACGATAAATGAAATTTTGCCAAATGGCATAAGACTAACCATCATACCGATCACGTTTAGAGATAGCCTTTTTGGCACTTTCAAGGTCGGCAGGCGCGTAAATATCGAGAGCGACCTGCTGGCTCGCTACGTGGCTAGGATGATTGAAGCTAAACAAAATGGCGGCCTTAGCTGGGACGAGGTCGAGAGAATTTCAAGCCTTTACTAAGTGAGCGAAGATGCGTGAAAATTTAGAGATCGTTTTTGATAAAAATAGCATAGTGGCTGGCTTTACAAACAGGCTTGGTGGCGTGAGCGAAGGTAAATTTAGCTCGCTAAATTTAGGCGATCACGTAGGCGATGAGCCAAGAGATGTCATCAAAAATAGAGAAATTTTGGCTAGAAATTTAGGCGTTAGACAGCTTAAATTTATGAAGCAGATCCACTCGGACAAGGTTTTTGTCCTTGAAAATGAGGAGGACGAGCTACCAGAGTGCGACGCTGTGATCACAAATTTAAGTGATGTGGGCATCTGCGTTTTGGTGGCGGACTGCTCGCCAGTTGTGATGATAGATGAGAGGCAGGGCGTCATCTGCGTGGCTCACGCGGGTAGAGCTGGCGTGACGCTAAAAATTTGCACAAAAGCAGTTAAGCTTATGGGCGAGAAATTTGGCTCAAGAGTGGGCGACATCAGCGTATTTATCGGAGCAAATATAAAAGGTGGCTGCTACGAGGTGGGCGAGCTTGACCTTGGGGAATTTAACGCATATAAGATAGGTAGAAATTTTGATATGAACGCGGCCTTAGGGGATGAATTTAGCGCACTTGGGGTTAGAAATTTAAACTTTAGCGAGGTCTGCACGCACTGCGACGAGAGATATTTTTCATACCGAAGAGACGGCGTGTGCGGTAGATTTTGCGGATTTGCAGTGAAATTTAAGGATAAAAATGGGATATGAGAGCTTTAAAAATCCACTAGCGGCAAAAATAGCTCAAAACGCTAGAAATTTGGGCTTTGAGCAGCTTATGAATGAAGAGTTTGTGCAGATGCTACTTAGCTCAAAAAAGATGGAGCTAAGTGCCGTGGATAGGGAAAACGTGGAGCAAATTTTCATAAAACTAATGGAGATAGAAGAAAAAGTGCAACTTAGCAAATAAAGGAGAAAATATGCTTTTGCTTAAAAATGCTAATCTATACACGCCAAAATTTCTTGGTAAGCGCGATGTTTTGGTAGGTGGCGGTAAAATTTTATCCATCGGCGAGGGGCTAAATTTTAACATCGAAGGGCTTGAAATTTACGATCTAAAAGGCAAGGTTTTAGCTCCAGGCCTCATTGATCAGCACGTGCATATCACGGGTGGCGGTGGCGAGGCTGGATATCACTCAAGAACGCCTGAGATCACGCTTAGTCAGATCGTAAAATACGGCACTACGACGCTTGTTGGCGTTTTGGGGACTGATGGTGTGACTAGAAGCCTGGAAAATCTCTACTCCAAAGCAAAAGCGCTCGAGTTTGAGGGCATCTCGACCTTCATCCACACCGGCTCATACGCAAGCCCCTGTGTGACATTTACCGGCGACATCGCAAAGGACCTCATACTAATCGACAAAGTGATCGGCGTAAAGATCGCGCTGACCGATAACCGCGGCAGCTACGTCTCAAAAGAGGAGCTCATCAAAATTCTAAGCAAGATACGCATAGGCGGCATGGTCTCTAAAAAAGGTGGCGTGCTTCACATGCACATGGGAGGGCTGAGTGAGAAATTTGACAACGTCTTTAAGGTGATAAAAGACTACGAATTCCCAGTTCATTACTTCTCGCCGACACACTGCGCTAGGACGAAAGACCTGTTTAATGAGGCTTTGAAATTTCAAAAAATGGGCGGAAACGTCGATATCACAAGTGGTGGGAGTAAATTTGCCCCACTTCACGAGGTGGTGGCTTATGGCATTGAAAATGGGCTAAATTTAGAGCGCCTAACGATGAGCTCTGATGGCAACGGCAGCGTGCCTAAATTTAACGAAAATGGCGAGCTAGTAGGATATGGCTGTGCCTCATGTGCGTCAAATTTAGAGGTATTGCAAGCTTTGGTAAGAAATAAAATTTTAAAGATAGAAGATACTTTGGCTTTGATGAGCAAAAACGTGGCGAGATATCTAAATTTAAGCCAAAAAGGCGAAGTGAAAGTTGGCAATGACGCTGATCTTTGCGTCTTTGATGAGGAGCTAAATTTATATGACGTGATCGTAAAAGGCGAGTTTTGCGTTAAAGATGAAAAGGTCGTTAAAAAAGGCTTTTTCGAGTAAATTTATGGAAATTTGAGCTTTATTTGTAGCTAAAGAAATCTTTAAATTTAGCTTCAATAAAGCCAAGTTTCAATATAATCCAAGCTTTATTTCACACACGACAATCCTAAATTTGGTTGTGCGAAAGCATTAATGGTCGTGGAGGATAAAACTAAATTCAAGGCAAAATGCCTAAAACAAGGAGAAACTCATGGTAACTATGAGAGATTTATTAGAGTGTGGCGTACATTTTGGTCACCAAACACGCCGCTGGAACCCAAAGATGAAAAAGTTTATCTTTGGCGAGAGAAAAGGTATCTATATTATAGATTTACAAAAGACTATCCGCTACTTCCGTTACACTTACAACATCGTTCGTGACGCAGCTGCTGAAGGTAAGTCAGTGCTATTTGTTGGTACTAAAAAACAAGCTATCGACGCTATCAAAGAGTACGCTGAAAAATGTGGAATGCCTTATGTAAATCACCGCTGGTTAGGTGGTATGATGACAAACTTCGGTACTATCCGCCAGTCTATCCGCAAACTAGAAGTTATCGAGACTATGGAAGAAGATGGTTCGATAAATTTACTAACTAAAAAAGAGGCTTTGATGCTTCGCCGCAAAAAAGAGAAGCTTATCGCAACTCTTGGTGGTATCCGCAATATGAAAAGCCTACCTGATATGATATTTGTTGTTGATACAGTTAAAGAAAAGATCGCTGTTCAAGAGGCAAATCGCCTAAAGATCCCAGTTGTAGCACCGATCGATACAAACTGCGATCCTGACGCTGTTGATTATCCGATCCCAGGAAACGATGACGCGATCCGCTCTGTTCAGCTTTTTTGCCAAGAGATGGCTGAGGCGATCAACGAAGGCAAATCACTTCTTGAGCAAGATGGTGGCGAGCAAGCTGCTGGCGAAGAAGTAAGCCAAGATGAGAAAGACGCAGTTGTAGCTGAGGCTATGAGCGAAGAAGACTTTGGCGAGGACGAAGAGTAATGGAAATAACTGCACAAATGGTAAAAGAGCTCCGCGAATCAACCGGAGCTGGCATGATGGACTGCAAAAAGGCACTTGGCGAAGCAAATGGCGACATGGAAAAAGCTGTTGATATCCTTCGCGAAAAGGGCCTAGGTCAAGCTGCTAAAAAGGCTGACCGCCTTGCAAGTGAGGGCTTAGTAAGCGTTGAAGTTTGCTCAAAATGCAAAAAAGCAACTATCAGCGAGATCAACTCTGAGACTGACTTTGTTGCTAGAAACCCACAGTTTCAAGCACTTGCAAAAGACACAACCGCTCACATCCAATCAAGTGGCATAAAAACAGTTGAAGAGCTAAATACAAGCACTTTAAACGGTGTTAAATTTGAAGAATACTTCAAAACTCAGATCGCAACTATCGGTGAAAACCTTGTAGTTCGCCGCTTTGAGACTATTAGCGCTGATGACAAGGGTGTGGTAAATGGCTATGTTCACTCAAATGGCCGCGTTGGAGTGCTTATCGGCGCAGCTTGCGAAAGTGCTGAAGTTGCAAACAAAGCAGCTGAATTTATAAGAAATTTATGTATGCATGCAGCTGCTATGAAGCCAAGTGTTATAAGCTACAAAGACCTTGATAAAGATTTTGTTGAGAAAGAATTTATCGCACTTCGCGCTGAGCTTGAAAAAGAAAATGAAGAGCTAAAACGCCTAGGCAAACCACTTCACCACATCCCTGAGTATGCTAGCCGCTGCCAGATAGGTGAGGCAGAGCTTGCAAAAGCTACAAAAGCGATCGAAGAAGAGCTAAAAGCTGAGGGCAAACCTGAGAAAATTTGGGACAAGATCATCCCTGGCAAGATCGAGAGATTTTACGCTGATAACACAGTGCTTGACCAACGCCTTACACTTTTAGGTCAGTTTTATGTAATGGACGATAAAAAGACTATCGAAGAAGTTATCAAAGAGAAGAGCAAAGAGCTTGGCGGCAAGATCGAGATCGTAAAATACGTTCGTTTCGAGCTTGGCGAAGGCTTAGAGAAAAAAGTAGATGACTTTGCTGCAGAAGTTGCTGCTCAAATAGGCTAATGGAAATTTTAAGAGCGTCTAATCTAGGCTTTGCGTATGATTATACGCTCTTTAACAATATAAATTTAACCCTCAATCAAAAACAAAGCATCGCGATAACAGGCGTTAGCGGTTGTGGCAAATCAACACTTTTACACATACTTTCAACACTTTTAAAGCCAAATTTTGGCGAAGTCATCTACCAAGATAGATCAATCTATGAGCTTTCTCAAAACGAGCTTTTGGCCATTAGAAGGCTTCATTTTGGCATCATTTTCCAGTCGCACTATCTTTTTAAAGGTTTTAGCGCTTATGAAAATATCGAGCTTGCAAGCATCTTATCTGGCGAAAATATAGAAAAAAATGATCTTGAAGCGCTTAAAATTTCAAGCGTTATTAACCAAAAAGTTGGCGAGCTAAGCGGCGGTCAGCAGCAGCGTGTCAGCATCGCTAGAGTGCTTACCAAAAAGCCAAAGATCATCTTTGCAGACGAGCCAACAGGCAACCTTGATAAGCAAACGGCAAATGAAGTGATGCAAGTTTTGTTTGACTATATAAATGAAAACAATGCTGCCCTTGTTCTAGTCACTCACGACAACGACCTAGCCGCGAAATGCGACAACTCATACAAGCTTGAGAACAAAGAGCTTGTGCAAATTTCTTAAAATTTAGTTTCAAATTTCTAAAAACTACCGCTTAAATTTAAAAAACAAAGTAAAATTTTGTAAAATTAGCAAAAAATTTAAAAGAGCAAAATGGAACTAGTAGAATTTTTTGGAGCTGATAAGACAATAGTTTTTATGCTTTTGTTTGCACGCCTAAGCGGTCTCATCGTCTTTTTTCCATTTTATTCACACAATCAAATTCCTCTTAGCGTAAAAACGCTTTTAGTCTTTGTCCTTTGCGTCGTGCTATTTCCCATCTCAAAAGCTCATGAAAACTCTATAAATTTCTTAATCGGCGAGATATTAGGCGAGGTTATGCTGGGTCTAAGTGCAGGTCTTATGCTAACCATCATCTTTGCCACACTTCAAATGGCAGGCGAGCAAATATCGATGGTCATGGGCTTTTCGATGGCGTCGGTGCTTGATCCGCAAACTGGCACAAACTCTCCAGTCATTGCAAACCTTATAAATTTTATCGCGCTACTAACATTTCTAGCATTTGACGGTCACCATTTGCTCCTTCAGTTTTACGCTAGCTCGCTTGCTGTTGTGCCGCTTGGCGATTTTTATCCACGCCCTGGCATCATGAGCTATGCGATAAATTTATTTACAAATTTGTTTATGTTTGGCTTTATCATGTCATTTCCCATCATCTCCCTCTCTTTGCTCTCAGACTCTATCTTTGGCATGCTCATGAAGACGATGCCGCAGTTTAACCTACTAGTCATCGGCTATCCTATCAAAGTGACGATCGGATTTTCTGTTTTGATAGCCATTTTAGCAGGCATTATGAAGATAATTAGCGACCTACTTTTAAAAGTGATAAATGATCTGCCGGCTCTATTTTTTTAAGAAAATAGCAATGAAATTTATCATAAAATACAGCTTCAAGTGCTTCAAGGAGGGATTATGAAAGTCGCGCTCGTAAACAAAAATCCAGCAGTTTCACGTCTCATAACACTAAGTCTAAATAAAATAAGTGTAGAGTATGTAGAATTTGATGATGTTAATGCAGTAAGTGGTGAATTTGACTATATTATTATTGACAGCGATATGGAGAGCGCTGATGTAAAATTTGACCAAAAAGTGATGTATCTAGCCCCAAGAGGCGGCATAAAGCCTGATTTTGCTGACATTATGCTTGAAAAGCCATTCCTCCCTACCGAATTTATAAATTTATTTGAAGAAAGTAGGGCGGTTAATGTGGCTGGTGATGATACAAAGGCTGAACTAGGACTTGATGATTCCGCAAACTTCGATGATTTTGAACATATTGATGAAAATTATGAAGAACTACAAAATTTTGAGTTGCCAGAAATTGACACAGATTTTGAAAATTTAGCAAAAGAAGATGAAACCGAAAAATTAGATGATAATGTTTTAAATGATGAATTTTTAAAAGAGCACTTAGAAGATTCTAGTGTTGGAGATTTAGAAGATGAAGAGATCAGTTTGGACGAGGATGATACTGAGCTAATTGACGAAAATAGTGAAGAAACTGAAGCAGCCAATGAAAATGTAGATGATGAATCTAGTAAAACGCCAAAAGTAGAAGAAACTATCGAAGATGGATTAAGCAGTGATTTTGGGGATCTTAGCGCACTTGTTGATGAGATAGAAAATATGGACGAGAGCAGCCCAGTAGATGAAGAAGCTAGAGATGAGCTTGAAAAGATCGTTGAGCAAAATATACAAAATTTAAAAATAGATGAGAATGATGAAGAGCTAGATGATATTAGTCAAAGCAAAAAAGAGCTTAGTGAGATTGATTTGCTTAATGAAGAGCTAAATAGTGAAGAGGCTGATGAGGAAAATAAAAATTTAGAGGATACTGAGCTAGATGTTCAAAATTTAGAGCAAGAAGAGCTAAATATAGACGAGCTAGCTAAATTTGATGATGAAGATAGCCTTGAAAATGAGCTAAATTTAGAAGATGAGTCTAAAAATGATGAGAATTTAGATGAGACTTCTAATGCTGATGAAGAGCAAATTCAAGTAGATGATGAAAAAGTAGAAGAAGATATAGAAGAAGAGGCTTTGGATGAAATTTCAAGTGAAGAGCTAGAAAATTTAGAGTCTAGCGAGAACGCTTCTAGTGAGATGCCAGTAGAAGAGCTAGAAGATGTGAGCGAGCCAGAAGCCAAAGAAGATCTAGGCCTTGTGGATGAAACTTTTGAAGAAGAAAATACTCAAGAAGAAAACGCGCAAGATGATAGTAAAGACGCGGCACTAAGTGAGTTAAATTTTGACGCGGCATCGATAGATGATATAGATGAAAACACGATGTTAGCGGCATTTGGACTAAAGGATATGCCTCAAATAAGCTCAAAAAATGATGCAAAAGAGGACTACAAAGAAGAGCTAACTAAAAATATCACAAAACACGTCCATGAGTCGCTAAATGAAAGCTCGCTAAGAGATGTGCTAAAAGATATGAACATCAAGATAAATATAAGTTTCGAGGAAAAGTAGTTGCAAGGACAAATTTTAGTAGTTTCGGGACCTAGTGGAAGCGGCAAAAGCACGCTTTTGGGCCGTCTTTTAAAGGAGGAGAAAGACCTATATTTTTCTATCTCAAGCACAACAAGAGCCAAAAGAGAAGGCGAAGTTGATGGGGTGGATTATTATTTTATAAAAGAAGATGAATTTAAAAGCGGCATAGAAAAAGGCGAGTTTTTAGAGTGGGCACAGGTGCATAAAAACTACTATGGCACGAGTTTAAAACCAGTTTTAGCAGCACTTGAAGCTGGTAAGATAGTGATATTTGACATCGATGTGCAGGGTTTTCACATCGCACTTGAGAAATTTAAAAGCTACATCACTTCAGTTTTTATCACAACTGCGAATAAAAAAGAGCTAAAAAGGCGCTTGAAAAACCGCGGAACAGATAGTGATGAGACGATAGAAAATCGCTTAATGAACGCAGTTGGCGAGATGGAGCATATTTTAGAGTATGATTATTTTTTAGTAAATGATGATATAGAAAAGAGTTATAAAGGGCTAAAATCAATCCTTCGAGCAATGAGATTAAAAAGTGCTAAGATAAACTTAAGAAATGTCATCGACGAGTGGATAGATTGTTAGAAATTCAGGAATTTATGATAATATTTTGAGAAAATTTGATAAGGAGAAAAGATGGGTTCTTTTAGTATTGGCCACTGGTTGATCGTTTTAGCGATCATTGTATTGCTTTTTGGAGCAAAGAAGATCCCAGAGCTTGCAAAAGGACTAGGCAAGGGCATAAAGACTTTTAAAGCTGAGATGGAGGACACAACCCCTGAAAAGAGCGAAAAAGTCGAGCATAAAGAAGAGGGCGCAGCTAGTCAAAAGATAGAAGAAACAACTAAAAACGCATAGGTTTTAGAGTTGAAAGATAAAGTAAAAGCTGAAATTTCAAAGGTTTTAGAGCGAGAATTTGTGCTTGAAAAGCCAAAGGATAAAAATTTAGCCCACTATGCGACGCCGCTTTTTAGCCTCGCAAAAGAGCTAAAAAAGTCTCCAGCTATGATAGCTAGCGAGTTTGCTGATAAATTTAGTGATAGCAAGATAGTTGAAGCTAGTGCGGTAAATGGCTACTTAAATTTCAAGCTTAAGAGCGAATTTTTAGATGAAATTTCAAAGCAAATTTTGCTAGATAGTGAAAATTTTGCAAAAGAAGATGCGAAAAAAGACAGCTATTTAATAGAATATATCAGCGCAAATCCAACTGGGCCGCTTCACATTGGACACGTTAGAGGCGCAGTTTATGGCGATACTTTGGCAAGACTTGGCAAAAGACTTGGCTACGCTATCTCGACAGAATACTACATAAACGATGCTGGCAATCAAATAGATCTGCTTGGCACTTCGATATCACTTGCGGCTAAAGAGCTGCTTTTTAACGAAAGCGTCGTCTATCCAGAGAAATATTACCGCGGGGATTATATTTTAGATATCGCTAAGCTTGCAAATGAGAAATTTGGCAAGGAAATTTTTTATGACGAGAGCAGAAACCTTGAGCTTGCTGAGTTTGGCAAGGATATCGTGCTTGAGATCATCAAAAAAGACTTGGCGGACGTTGGGATATTTATAGAGAGCTGGGCTAGCGAAAAGGCCCTTTATGACGGCCTAGAGCCAACTATAAACAAGCTAAAACGCTCAAATCAAATGTATGAAAAAGATGGTGCTACCTATATCGCTTCTACCACACTTGGTGATGACAACGATAGGGTTGTGGTGAGAAATGACGGCAGACCGACATATCTAGCTGGCGACATCATCTATCACAATGCTAAATTTGAGAAAAATTTTGACCACTATATAAACATTTGGGGTGCAGACCATCACGGATATATAGCAAGGCTAAAGGCTGCGATAAATTTCCTTGGTTACGATGAAAACAAGCTTGAAGTGATACTTATGCAGATGGTTAGCCTGCTAAAAGAGGGCAAGCCATATAAAATGAGCAAGCGCGCTGGCAATGCGGTGCTTATGAGCGATATCGCGAGTGAGATCGGTGCTGAGGCGCTTAGATTTATCTTTATAAGCAAGGCAAACACGAGCAGTTTGGAATTTGACGTGGATGAGCTTAAAAAAGAGGATAGTTCAAACCCTATCTTTTATATAAACTACGCTCACGCCAGGATAAATCAGGTCTTTGCAAAGGCTGGAAAAAGCGTTAGTGATGTGATAAATGCGGACTTTGAGTGCCTGGACGAAAATGCTAAAAATTTACTTTTTGAAGCACTGATATTGCCTGAAATTTTAGAGGATGCTTTTGCTTCAAGGCAGCTTCAAAAGATACCAGACTATCTAAAGTCGCTGGCTGCTAGCTTTCATAAATTTTATAATGAAAACCGCGTGGTTGGAAATGAAAATGAAGATAGCTTACTAAAAGTCTTTGCAGTCGTTGCTGTTTCGATAAAAACAGCATTTAATATAATGGGAATCACAGCTAAAGATAGGATGTAGTTCAATTTAAACCTCTTGCAAAAAAGACCTTTATCTAAAACATTTTGTTTATGTGTTGTCTTAAAATATAACTAGATCAGCCTTTGATCGCCTGATTTTATGAGATTTTCTAGCGCACTTCGCAAAGCTTTTGCGTCGCTATTTTCAGGGGATAAAAAATTCACCTGGCCAAATTTCTTCCTAAGCTTCTCTAGCTCGAGTTTGGTGAAAGCATATTTTTCACCAAGGATGATCATAGGCCTATCCCTTTATCTTTATTTTAAATTTGCATTATAAAATTCGTCTAATTATACCCAAACGTGCTAATTGCATTTTTAAAAAAAGAGTTAAGGTTAAAATATGTATCATAAATTTCTCGCTGTGCTTGTTTTAGCGCTGATTTGCGGCGTTTCTTTTGCGCTCTCAAACACACTTTTGGCTAAATTTCACACCAGCCCGCTTATCATCTCTATCATTTTAGGCGCCATTTTTGCAAATCTTTTTACAAAACAAACTCAAATTTTAAAAAGTAGTGGCGTCGTAGCGATCGCTGGGAAGCAAATTTTAAGGCTAGGCATCATACTTTTTGGCTTCAATATAAACCTTAGCGAGATCGCAAGTGTTGGCACCATTGGCGTGATATACGCAGCATTTATGGTCTTTGCGACCTTTTGCTTTGCACTTTTTGTAGCCAAAGCCTTGGGACTTAGCAAGGATAGTGCCGTGCTCATTGGCTCAGGGGCTAGTATATGCGGTGCAGCTGCTGTTATGGCTACTCAAAATGAGATAAAAGCAGACGCAAACAAGCTTGCTATCGCCATTTGCACGGTGGTGCTCTTTGGGACGATTGGTATGTTTATCTATCCATTTATCGCTAAATTTCTAGCTCTAACGCCACACCAAACTGGCTTTTTTATCGGTGGCTCACTTCACGAGGTAGCCCACGTGGTGGCAGCCTCAGCAGCATTTGATAGCGCAGCAAGTAGCACCGCCGTCATCATAAAAATGCTTCGCGTCATCATGCTTGTGCCATTTTTGTTTTTGCTAAATTTCTTAAATTTAAGCCAAAATAGTGGCGGCTCAAAGCTAAAGAGCATACCATGGTTTGCGTTATTTTTCTTAGTGGCGATCTGCGTTAGATCTTTGCCATTTTTCCCTGAAAATTTGGTTCAAATTTTAAAGCTAGCCGCCAGCATTTGCCTTTGCGTTGCGATGTGTGCTTTGGGGTTTGGGATAGATAGAAGCATTTTTAAAGCGACGGGCAAAAAGCCATTTTTGCTAGCATTTTTTATATTTTTATGGCTTATTTGCTCATCGCTTGTCTTTGTTAAGACTCTTTGCTAGTTTTTAGTTTTTGCAAAAATTCTTCGATGTTGTATTTTGCTCTGTAAGTTGGGCTTAAAAGATGTATCAAAATGTCGCCAAGGTCCATCACGATCCAATCAGGCGAGCTCTCAGTGCCTATAAATTTCTCCCCAAGAGGCTTAAGCTCCTCTTTTAGATCCTCAGCCAGTGAGTAAGCGTGCCTCTCGCCAAGCGTAGTAGCGATAACTACGGCCTTTACGAAATAATCATCCCCGCTCATATCAAACACTTGTATCTCTTCAGCCTTTTTTGCGTCTAAAACCTTAACTATACTTTCGGTGCGCTCTTGCATCGATCTCTCTTGCATCTTTAATCCTTGGTAAAAATTTATAATCTCATCTTTTATCTCGCTAGGCAGCTCATCAAGCCCCTTTTGATGCCTGATCTGCGATGAGCTAACATCCACGTGCACGTCCATTTTTTGTAAATTTTGTGGAATTTCTATGTGATTGCGCTTAGCGATCACAAACTGCACTAAATTTTTTAGCTCCTCGTAGCCGTGCCACTTATCAAGCGTGGCTAGGTGGTCCGCGCCTATTATGAGATAAAATTTCTCTATCTTGAATTTCTTATACAAATACTTAACCGTCTCTATGGTAGGCACTGGGCGAGCTAAATTTATCTCATAGTCTGAGATCTCGACCTTCTCTAGGCCGCCCCAAATTTCTCTTATCCACTTTAGGCGAAGCTCTGGCGGAGCTGAAAATTCGCTCTTAAAGGGACTTATAAAAGTTGGCATGATGATGAGCTTGTCGATATCAAGGCCGCTTAGTGCCATTTTTACAATGCTATCGTGTCCTAAATGAACCGGATCAAAGCTCCCGCCAAAAAGTGCTAACTTCATCTATTAAAGTGCCTTGTTTATATTTGTTTTAAAATTCTTTTTTGTAGAATTAGGCGTAATTATATCAAAAGGAGCTAAGATGTCAGTTAAAGTAGCAATAAACGGCTTTGGGCGTATCGGTAGGTGTGCTGCTCGTATTATTTTAGAGCGTGATGATGTTGAGCTTGTCGCTATTAACGACACCGCAACAAGGGATATGACGAGGTATTTGCTCAAATACGACAGCGTGCATGGCGAATTTAAGCAAGACGTTAAGGTGATAAGCGACGATTTTATAGAAGTAAATGGCAAAAAGATAAGAGTTTTTTCTACAAGAGATCTAAACGAGCTTAGCTACGCAGACTACGGCGTAGACGTGGTTTTAGAGTGCACTGGCAAGTTTTTAACCACTGAAAAATGTGAGCCATATCTTGCTCGCGGCGTCAAAAAAGTCGTCATGAGCGCTCCAGCAAAAGACGATACAGCGACATTTGTAGTTGGCGTAAATGACGATAAATACGCAGGCGAGGCGATCGTCTCAAACGCAAGCTGCACCACAAATGGCCTAGCTCCAGTAGCAAAGGTACTAAACGATAAATTTGGCATCGTAAAAGGGCTAATGACTACGATCCACGCATATACAAATGGTCAGAGCCTAGTTGATGTAAAGGCTAAAGATTTCCGCCGCTCACGCGCTGCAGCGCTAAATATCGGACCTACGACCACCGGAGCTGCAAAAGCGATCGCTAAAGTGCTTCCAGAGCTAAGCGGTAAGCTGCACGGTCAAGCAGTGCGCGTACCAGTGGCAAACGTCTCTATGGTCGATCTAACGGCGGTTTTAAAAAGACCAGCTAGTAAAGATGAGATAAACGAGGCATTTAGGGCGGCTGCGGAGTCAAATTTAAAGGGAATTTTATTCGTCGATGACGACTACAGAGTTAGTAGCGACTTTTGCACAAGCACCTTTAGCAGCATCGTAGCGAGCGACACTACGCAGGTTATCGCTGATGATATGGTGAAGGTCTTTGCGTGGTACGACAACGAGTGGGGCTACTCAACAAGGCTTGTTGATCTTGCTAAGATCGTGGCTACAAAGTAAATTTAAAGGGTGAAAAATGAGTGATATTTTATCGATCAACGACCTTGAGCTTAATGGTGCAAAAGTCTTTATAAGGTGCGATTTTAACGTGCCTATGGACGAGTTTTTAAACATCACTGATGACCGCAGGATCCGCTCAGCGATACCAACTATCCGCTACTGCCTAGATAATGGCTGCAGCGTGGTTTTGGCTAGTCACCTTGGTCGTCCAAAAAACGGCTTTGAAGAGAAATTTTCACTTCAAGGCGTGGCTAAGAGGCTATCAAGACTGCTTGATAGAGAGGTGATATTTGCTGAAGATGTGATCGGAAATGACGCTAAAACAAAGGCTGCGGCTCTAAAGCCAGGCGAAATTTTGATGATAGAAAATTTACGCTTTGAAAAGGGCGAAACCAAAAATGACGAGGCTTTGGCAAAAGAGCTTTCAGGCTTTGGCGAATTTTACATCAATGACGCATTTGGCGTTTGTCACAGAGCTCACGCATCTGTCGAAGCAATAACTAAATTTTACGATGAAAAGCACAAGGCAGCGGGATTTTTACTACAAAAAGAGATAAATTTCGCTCAAAATTTGATAAAACATCCATCTCGTCCATTTGTCGCAGTCGTGGGCGGCTCAAAGGTAAGTGGTAAGCTTCAAGCCTTGCATAACCTTCTGCCACGCGTAGATAAGCTGATAATTGGCGGTGGCATGGCATTTACATTTTTAAAATCACTTGGCGAAAACATCGGAAATTCGCTCCTTGAAGAAGAGCTCATCGAAGATGCAAGGCAAATTTTACAAAAAGGCAAAGAGCTAGGAGTGAAAATCTACCTACCAGTAGATGTCGTCGCTGCTCAGACATTTTCAGCTGAAAGTGCCGTAAAATATGTCCCTGCCCAAGAGATCCCAAATGGCTGGATGGGGCTTGACATCGGACCAGCATCTATTAGGCTATTTAAAGAGGTCATCGCAGATGCTCAAACCATCTGGTGGAACGGACCTATGGGTGTTTTTGAGATGGATAAATTTAGCAAAGGTAGCATCAAAATGAGTCACGCTATCATCGACACTCACGCGACAACCGTTGTTGGCGGTGGCGATACGGCTGACGTGGTCGAGCGCGCTGGGGATGCCGACGAGATGACATTTATCTCAACTGGCGGTGGTGCTAGCTTGGAGCTCATTGAAGGCAAAGAGCTGCCTGGCATAAAGCCGCTTAGAAAAGAGGAGTAGGTCTTGAAATTTCTAGCGAATTTAAAGTGCAACCACACAAGAGAGAGCTTTAGAGAGTACGCGAAAATTTTAGACGAAAATTTAAGCGCAAACGACGATGTGAGCGTATTTGCTCCAGCTAGTGCCTTTGATGAAAAAAGGCATCTTTTTAGACTTGGGGCGCAGAATTTCTACCCATGCGAGAGTGGGGCATTTACAGGCGAGATCGGCAAGGCGATGCTTGATGAATTTGACATAAAAGACGTGCTGATCGGCCACTCTGAGAGGCGTGAAATTTTAAACGAAAGCGAGGAGTTTTTGCGAGCGAAATTTGACTTTGCCGCAAAAAATGGCTGGAATGTTATCTACTGTATCGGTGAAAATTTAAGCACCAATGAAAGCGGAGCGACCAAAGAATTTCTAAGCCGCCAGCTTGAAAATATAGACCTTGGCTATAAAAATTTAGTCATCGCCTATGAGCCGATCTGGGCGATAGGAACGGGCAAAAGCGCTAGCATAGAGCAGATAGATGAGGTGCTAAGTTTCTTAAAGACAAAGGCAAACGTGCCACTACTTTACGGCGGAAGCGTCAATGCGGCAAACATCGCTGATATCGCAGGTATCAAAAGCTGTGATGGGGTTTTGGTAGGCACAGCCAGCTGGGATGCGAATAATTTTTTAAATTTGATACGCGTTGTCTCGTGAGCGCCTTTTAATGAGTTCGAAATTTTAAGTCTGCGACAGGCTATTTGCCTAGTCTGGACCTAAAATTTCTACACAACATTAAAATTCATCTCACGATACTGCCGCTATTAAATTTGGTTTAAAATTTAAGTATCGCTTAAAAGTCAAACAAAATAAAAGGAGAAATGATGATACTAAAAGGTAAAAAAGGTCTGATCGTCGGTGTCGCCAACGCCAAGTCAATAGCTTACGGCATCGCAAAAGCTTGTCACGATCAAGGTGCGCAGATGGCATTTACATACCTAAATGACGCTCTTAAAAAGCGCGTTGAGCCGATCGCTGAGGAGTTTGGTAGCAAATTTGTCTACGAGCTTGACGTAAATAACCAAGCACATTTAGATGGGCTCGCTAGCCAAATCAAAAAAGACCTTGGCGAGATCGATTTTGTCGTGCATGCAGTGGCTTACGCACCAAAAGAGGCGCTTGAGGGCGAGTTTGTAAATACCACAAAAGAAGCCTTTGACATAGCGATGGGCACTAGCGTCTATTCGCTACTAAGCCTTACTCGCGCGGTCCTACCGGTGCTAAAAGAGGGCGGCTCGGTCCTTACTCTTACATACCTTGGCGGACCAAAATTTGTGCCACACTACAACGTCATGGGCGTTGCCAAAGCGGCGCTTGAGAGCTCAGTTCGCTACCTAGCACACGACCTTGGCGCTAAAAATATCCGCGTAAATGCGATCAGTGCAGGCCCTATCAAAACGCTTGCTGCAAGCGGTATAGGCGATTTTAGGATGATTTTGCGCTACAACGAAGTAAATAGCCCACTAAAACGCAACGTCACCACTGAAGACGTCGGTAGCAGCGCTATGTACCTACTTAGCGACCTAGCTAGCGGCGTAACAGGTGAAGTTCACTACGTAGATTGTGGCTACAACATCATGGGCATGGGCGATGTGGCTACCGATGCCGAGGGCAACACGATCTTAGCTTGGGACTCAAAATAACCTATCTATATAAATTTGGCGGGGCGACTCGCCAAATTCTTCTTTTAAATTTCACCAAATTTATCGCAAGGACAGAAAATGAGAGCTTTAGACGAGCTTATAGACATAAATGAGCCAGGCTGGGCGCTGATAGAAGAGTGGCTAAAAGAGGCTAAAAATGGCTATGAAATTTTGCCTCGAGATGAGAGCAGGGCGCAAAGCGAGCTTTTAGGGCTTCAAGTCACCACTCGTTCGCCGATGGGAGCACTTGTTTATGGGTGCGGCGGTATAGTGATAGATGGCGGTTGGCTGCGTCTTCTTGGCTCAGGATGTGAGCAGATTAAGCGCGGAATTTACAGCTTTAACCTTGGCAAAAGCTTTAGCGAAGCAGGGCAGATGCCTAGCTATTTGCTCGTGGCGGATGATGTTTTGGGCGGATTTTTCGTGGTAAATGGCGGCGCCTTTGGTGGCAAAGCTGGCAACGTCTTTTACTACGCACCAGATAGCGGCGAATGGGAAGATACGTAGCTTGGCTACTCGCAGTTTTTATACTGGGCGCTAAGTGGGGATATATCTAAATTTTACGAGCTTTACCGCTGGGATGGCTGGCGCGAGGACGTGAGAAATTTTAGCCTTGATAAGGTGATGTTTGCGCTACCACCACTTCTTTGGCAAGACGCTGACGTAAAACTAAGACTAAAAGATATGAAAAAAGATGGCGTTAATATCGATGAGTATTTTGATTCTTTCTTTAAGGGCGAGTAATAGATAAATTTTAGTAGCTTTACAAATTTTAAAATTCCATTCACTCGCAAGAGTTGACTACTAAAATTTGGCTTCGCTTACAGCTTAGCTCAAATTTTAGAGCCGAAATTACTCGTTCATGAAATTTTAAAATTTACTCAACACTTGCCTAATTTGACAAAGTAAATTCGTAAATTTAAAACCTTGCTTGCCCGTTTGAGCAGGTTTTTAAATTTAAAATTTACTAAACACTTTTATAGTCACAAGAAGTAAATTCCTACAAATCCAAGAATTTAAACAAATATCCTAAAATAATCAAAAAATTTAAAGGAAATTTCATGCAAAATAAGCTTTTTACACCACTTAAGATAGGTGGCATCGAGATCAAAAACCGCATTATCATGGCTCCGATGTGTATGTATGAGGTCAAAAAAGAGGATGGTCGTCCAAGGTGCTTTCATAAGCTCCACTACGCTACAAGGGCGATCGGCGGTGTTGGTATGATCATCGTTGAGGCGACGGCTGTTGAGGCACGCGGCAGGATCACCAAAAAAGACCTTGGGCTTTGGAGTGACGAGCAGATCGAGGCTCACGCGGAGCTGGTAAAAGGCTGCAGCAAATACGGCGCCAAAATGGCCGTCCAGCTTGCTCACGCTGGTAGAAAGGGCACTTGTGAGGGCATCATCGCACCAAGTGCTATCAAATTTAGTGAGGACTACGCCACGCCAAAAGAGATGAGCGCGGGGGATATCGCAAGCGTTAAGCAAAACTTTGTGGATGCGGCCATTAGGGCAAAGAGCACAGGATACGAGGCTGTGGAGATACACGCGGCGCATGGATATTTAATAAATCAATTTTTATGCGCTGGCACGAACAAGCGAGGTGACGCATACGGCGGCACTTTTGAAAACCGCATAAGGCTTCTGCTTGAGATTTTAAGAGAGATCAAGGCTCGCGCTAATATCACAGTTGGTGTTAGGATAAGTGCAAGTAGCTGGCTTAAGGGCGACTGGGACGTAGAAGAGAGCGTAAAGCTCGCACATGAGCTAGAGAAAAATGGGGCTGACTTCATCCACGTCTCAGCTGGTGGAGTCTATGCAAAAGTTGATAACGCGCCTAAATTTACACCTCTTTATCAGGCTGGCTATGCAAAAGCGGTGAAAAATGCAGTTGATATCCCAGTCTTTGCAGTCGGTCTCATCACAAAGGCAAGCGAGTGCGAGGCGCTGCTGCTTGGTGATGTCTGCGACGGCGTGGCGCTTGGCAGGGAGCTACTACGCAACCCATATTTTGCTTTTAGCGCCATGAAAGAATTTGGCGAAAGCGAAAAAATAGAAAACGCCTACAAAAGGGCTTACTAAATTTTCTTGGCAAGGTGAGAGCCTTGCCAAATTTCATTTTTCTTAAATAAAAATCACTAGAATTTGCTTACTATTTTTCTACAATAATAAATCAAAATTTCTATATTTATAGCTAGAAAATCGCATTTATTTTAAAT
>NZ_PPCG01000078.1 GCF_002913745.1 Campylobacter concisus | reverse complement strand
GCCTTGCTCCATCTCGAACCAAGAAGCTAAGCTCGTCCTGGCTGATGATACTCTCCCTTACTGGGATGTTGGAAAAGTAGGTCGTTGCGGGCTTTGTTGTTAATCTGCTTTAATTTTAAATGTTTAATCAATTATTTCTTTATGTTTTTATGTTCTCATATTTTTATGACAATAACCTTCTTATGCTTATTTTTTATATCTGTTTTAAATTTTATACTAAATTTAACTTTATAAGTTGCAGTTTATAGTTAGAATTTATGTATTAGGTTTTAGGCCGTGGATTTTAGAAAAACATTTATGGTTTAGAGGCTTATAAAATGAGCAAAAAAGAAGAAATTTATAGAAAGCAGCTTTTGGCGATCATCCATACGCACCCGTTTTATAAACACGCAAAACAAAATGACGCATGGGGAGAATTTTTAAGCGCTTGGGACGTAAAAAGCTGCGCGCAGTTAAAAGTAAAAGAGCTTATAAATTTAATAGCCGTTATGGACGGTAAAGATAATCCAAAGTCCAGCACAGCAGAGTTTGCAACGCAAAGTCAAATATATGCCATAAAATCTCTTTGGCAAAGAGTGGCTAATGATAAAAGCGACAAAGCCTTGCTATTTTTCATAAAGCGGATAACTAAAAATTTATACCTAAAAATAGAGTATATAAAAAAGAGAGAGGCCTCAAAAATACTTATAGTTTTAAAGAAGATGGAGAATAAATAAAAAATGCTTTGTCCTAAATGCGCATGCGAAAAAACGAGCGTTTTAAAAACGATTAAGGGACTAAAAAACATAAGAATGAGAAGATGCGAGGGTTGCGGATATAGCTGGATGACCGAAGAAAAGCCCATAAAAGACAAAGAACTAATAGAATACGCCGAATATATAGAGCGTATCGAAGGTAAAAAATGAGATTTTTGAAAGCTTTAACTAGATACAAGATACTAAAATCAAGCGACGATATAGAGTTTTTGCTACAAAACTACACCGCTGTGCAGATAGAAAAACTAGAAACCATAACAGCCGAAATTTTAGCTATTAGCACCGAAAATACGGACAAAGAAACCCTAAAGAAGCTACTTTTAAATAAAGCCAAAAGCGCAAACATAGATGTGCTTCCTAGCGATCTTGAAATTTTATATATCATCTTATCCAAAAGAGCTCTAAAAAAAGTGGCTGAAAGCATGAATAAAACTCTAGCGTTCGTTTTTGACGAGATAGACGCGGATGCGGTGGATGCGATGAGAAAGAGCTTTTATTGGATGGGCAAAGAGTATAACGAAAATCTGCAAAACAGGCTAAAAGATAAGATCGAGGGCGTTTTTAAAGGCGAGATAGAGCTTGATGAGATCGGCGCGGAGTTAAAAAGAGAATTCGGCTCTATTTTAAGCGCGGACGAGAGCTATTTTAAAGGCGTGAGCGATCACATAGCATTGCAGGCTAGAAACGTCGCTACCGTAACGCAAGGGGCTAAATACGGCGTAAAATATTATAAAATTTTAGCTATTATGGACGCTAGAACGACACAAATTTGCCGCTCTATGCACGGACGCATAATCCCAGCCACACATCTTGAAGCACAAGCTAAAAAAATACTAAATGCAAACGACCTAGCTAGCAAAAAAGCGGCCGCAGCGTGGAAAAGCGACGCGTATCTAGGTAAAAGCGATAAGATGGATAGTAATTTCGGTCTTCCACCTTATCACTTCCGCTGCCGCACGGAAGCCGTGCCGGTATGGGTCGACGAAGAAGAGATAGATGGCGTAAAGATGAGAAATACGCAACCGCTTTACGAAAATGAGATTATAAAACATATAGATAAAATGGGTGTTGAGAGATATGCAAACAAAAAGACTTACAATCACTCTGTAAGTTCATCAAAAAGAAACGTAAGCCCAGCAGATACTATAAAAGCACTCAACTCTATCTTAAAGATAGCTCCACACAGAGGACATGCAAACAGAAGCGTAGCTGTAAGCCAAAACGGCTTTTTTATGGTGTTTGATGGTGATTATTTATATAATATATTTAAACCGAGCGATAATCTGGAAAGATATTTTAAAAGAAGCGCGGTTTTAGATAAAGCGGAGATTATAAAATGGAAATTTGCAATATTTGCCTAGGTAACGGCTGGACGATAGAGAGCGCTAAAAACGCCAGTTTGGGTAAAGGTATGGAGATTGAAATTTTTGCTCAATTTGAAGTGCTTAATGATGATATTACCTGGATTTATGACATTGTCCTCCCAAGCGATGAGGCTATAAGTGAATGTAAAAAGATCGCCATGTTTAATAAAACTTGTAAGTTTGTTGTTTATGATCTTGATAAAAGTGGCGACAATTGGATAAAAAAAGAGAGTTTTAGCGGTACTTTTATAGACGCATTAGAATACATAAAAGAAAATTTCAAAGTATAAAATGAAAAATATCGACAAATATTTAAAAGACTTCCTTTTTAGAGTGGGTTCGGGCGTAGCGCAGGTCGCCAAAGAAAAAACAGCACCTATAAGAACAGGCAATCTCAAAAGAGACATAAGGGTGTTTGAGGCAAACGCTAGTGAAGTGAAAATAGGCAATACCTTAAAAATAAAATATGCCAAATATGTCCATAGTGGTACAAGAGCTTATACTATAAAACCCAAAAATAAAAAAGCTTTAGCCAATAAAAAGGCGGGATTATTTTTTGGTAAAAAGGTAAAACACCCTGGCATAAAGGCAAATCCATATCTGTTAAACGCTTGGAATATCTACAAAAACGGCGGCTTGAAACGCGCCAGCGACGAGCTAGCGCAAAATGTAGGTAAAGAGATAGTAAAAGAGATAAAAGTGATTTTAAAAAATTAATAAAACATAGTTACTCTGTCGCATCTCCAACAAAAAGACTTTGTTTGATATACTCGCCTTCAAAATTTTGTCTACTATCTATAAGATTATGAATTTCAACCAAATCTAACCATTTCGGTGCAGGTGCAGGCAGTATTTTTAAATCCCCAAGCTCCTTGTTTGCGCTTTTAAGCATAACCCCGCGATGCGTTATGGCCTTTCCGTTTATCGCATAAACATCAAAACCCCCGAATTTATTCGTCGCGGTATCGTCTACGACGTAAACTCCGCCCTGCGTATGATCGCCCCCCGCTTCAAAACATTTTATAAACAAATAGCCCTTATATTGCGTGTGGGCACACCTTACCGGGTTGTATTTTTTGTAATAAAATATATACATATTTGTAAGAAGCTCTTCGTATTTTTCTATATCTGCCTTAATATTTTCATCTTTGCTTTCACATCCGCAAAATACAAACATACCCATAAGTAAAATAACCAAAAACCTTTTCATGCCACCCCTCTCTTTTTTTGTCAAGTAAGCTTATCTTGGTTTAAAAAAAATATATCAAATTTTTAAATAATATACGCCTTGCCTCTTTTGTCCCTTACCTTTTCAAAGTAGCTAAGCGCGAGAGCTAGCGCCCAAAAGCGGTCTGCGTGTCCGTGTTCGTTGCGGTCGCTGTCATAAATAAAGCTTTTAGCGCCCGCTTTTCGCTTTATGGCGTGAAGATCGGCTATTAATGCCGGGTCGTTTGGGATGATTATGCTTTTATCTTCAAAGTGTTTTTTTAAATTTAGAGCCATAGCCTCTTTGCTACTTTGCGTAAAATAGACCCCTTGCACCCTTGAAGGAAAGCGCCTTTTTACCTTTTCGGCTACGCTCATACCGATACCGGTTTTATCTATCTTTTGCATAGCTAAAGGATTAAACCGTAAAAAATCGATGAGTAAATTTTCTTGCGCCTCAAAGCTTGCTTTGGCGATAACGTCTAGCACGCTTAGCTTCTTTACGCCGCCTTCGTCGTATACGGCTATATGAGCCGATCTATCTTTCGTGCGGCCGACGTCAAATCCAGCGTATTGCGGGACACTTTTAGCTGGAAGTGCTGGCGCATAGTCTTTTATACAGCCTTTTATAAGTTCCACGCTTAAAAGCGCATTTTCGTCGTCTATGAATTGGCACTCATACGCGCTCGCCCACGTATCGGCGTCAAAAAGATCGCGCATAGTTTCAAGATCGAAATTTAGTCCGTCCTCTATGGCCCTGTAAATATCTACTCTATGTCTTGAAAACATATAGTATTTTATTTCGTTGTCAAATAGCTCGTGAAATAGCGAATTCTCTTCAAACGGCGTAGATAGGATAGTGAGGCGACCCGCTACCGCGCCGATTGAGGGCACGAAAGCATGCCAGATTCGCTTTTGATTTGGATACCAAGCGAACTCATCCATCCAAATATCGCCCGTAAAACCTTGCACCGTACGGAAGTTATGAGCCATAACCCTAATCGTAGCGCCGCTATCTAGGCTTTTTTCGTATTCGCTATTTTTAGCAAAAAGTATGCCGAATTTCTCGGCCCATCCGTCTAGGTAGTTCATTAAAATCCTAGCTTGCTCTTCGCTCGCGCTCAAAAATAGCTGGTTGCGTCCCGCGACGGCTCCAAGCAGCGCATCTAGGCTTGAGGCGTATGAAAAACCTATTTGGCGGGATTTTAGCACGATACGAAACTGAGACGTGTCATTGATAAAATCTTTTTGATAACCGTAAAGCCCGCCCTCGTCCATAGCTTTAGCCTTTAGGCTTTCATAGTCTGCGTTCATTATGGTGGTAGGCTTTTTCTTATTTTTTACCTTCGCCTCTTTTGCCTTTTGACCTTCAAGGCGAGATAAAGACGCGGAGAGCATCGCTATTTGTTTTGCTTTGCTGTCGCTGCTTTTGCCTTTGCTAAGCTCTGCGATTTGAGCTTTTAAATTTTGAGCGGTTAGGCGGCCTTGCTTATCCTCTTTGCCTTTCCAGCGCGACAGAGTAGATACGTCGATCTTGTATTCTTTGCTGATTTCAGACAATGAGTATCCGGAGGAGATTAAATTTAAAACGAGTTCTTTCGTCTGCTTAGAATACGCCATTTATTCATCCTCCAAACAAGAGCGCATAAAATCAAGCGTGAAATCGAAATTTAGTATATCCACGCCCCGCTCGTCGGTGGCATCTACGCTTGAGTTTTTAAAATTTAAAAGAGGAGTTAGACCCATAAGCTCTTTTAATACAGCCTCTCCAGTGCTAATAGGAATAATAACGGTCAAGACAGCTTTATACTGCGCATGATTAAGCGCGCTTCTTTCGGAAACGAAAATTTTAAAATCGTCTTCGTGTTTTAAAATTAATTTTTCGCAAAACGCGATTAGCTCTTTTTCGGTTGCGATGTTCTCTACTTCCATACTCTCTCCTTAGACGGCGGCATAAAAATATCCGCTCGTATTTTTCTTCGTCGTAAGTTTGTAAAATTTATCCATCCAATACTCCTCCCACTGCTTAACGTCTTTAAAAGTATCTAAGCTCTCGTCGTATTCGTTTGCGCGCTGCTGGATCTTAAGCCAAAGCTTCTGACCTAAAAGCGCTAACGTATAAAAAGCGGCGGCCTTTGTTTTATTCGCCTCTTCTACAGCGTATTTGCCTATCTGGGACTCTGCCATTTCTATATACGGTATTATCTCGTCGTCGGCTATCATTTTTAGTTTGTTATAGCGTCTAATTTCATCTATGATATTTTGCATCTTATTTTCCTTATTTATTTTATACTCTGCTCTGCTTTGTTTGAGCGATTAAACAAGTTCTAAAATCATATACACTTCGCTCAAAGTCGCAGAGTCGGATACATCGCTCGCATCGCGTTGATATGCTCGCTCACTGGTTTTTGGCATAAACGCAAAGCAGTTTGCGTTTATGCTTCGCCTTTGGCTAGCAACCAAAAACCACCTTCAAAACGCTTCAAAACGGCTTCAATTTCAACGAACGTATTTTAAAGATACGTTTGCATTGTTTTACTATTAAAACGGCTTAAAACGTTTTTATTTGTTATAACCCAAAATTCCGCGCGCTTCGTTTAGGCTAATTATGCCGCTGCTTACCAGCCCAGCTACCAGCTCTCCGTCGTCTTTAAAGTTGCTTACATCGATAGGCTTAAGCTTGATAGGATAACCGATACTATCGAAAAACCACTCTATTTGCTCTTGTTTTGGGATGATCGTAAGTTCGTTAAAGCTGTGCAGCTGTCCGGTTACCTCTCCGCTGCCTCCAAGCTGTCCGGCGGTCATTACTCCGACCATTCTAGGCGGTACTCCGTGCGCGGCTATGATCTCGTCTCTATTTAGGTTTTTAAGCTTTTCAAAACTAATATCGCTTACCTTGCTTAGATCCTCGATACGTACTTTTGCGTTATCGCCGTTTGCGGTTAAAACCAAAGTTTTGTGCGCATTGCCCGTCCCTTTAAAATTCGAGCCGAAAAATTCTTTAAAGGCGTTAAGCTGCATCTCATCAGGCTCTGAATTTTCAAAGATTATGGCCGTATCGGCTCGGGCGGAGTTTTCAAAAAAGGCGTTATTAAAGCTGTCGGCTTTTTGATTGGTTAGAATTGAGAGCATAGCTGCTAAATAATCAGGCTCTCCGTAAAACCTAGAGTTTGGAGAGTAATAATATAAGTGCTTGGCGTTAAGCGCTATTGATTTATTGTTTTTTACTTGAAATATTTCTTTGCTTTCGTTTACTCTAGCTTCGATAGAGGGAAGTATATAAAGGTTTTTACCCGCAATTTCAACAAAAGCATTTCCAAAAATTTCAAGATTTAATATAAACGCATATAAAAAATCTTTGGGCGTCATAGCGCCACCTTCAAGCTTTGAGCCATCTTCTATATTAGACAACAGTGATGCTTTTAATTGCACAGCTCGCCTGTGATAGGTATTAGCGTAAAAAAGACTTAGCAATCTATCAAAGCTAAAAAACGGCTCTATTAAGCCTTGTGAGTCTTTGCTTTCTTCGGTAAGCTGTGCGCTACCTTGCGCTGCTTTAAAAATTCTATCCATATTTATCCTAAAAATTTTTAATCCAATTCTACGATAAAGATTTTTCGCTTTCTAGCAAGATAAGACATATATGTCTTATTTAGGTTTTTAAAAATCTTATTTTTGGCAAAAATGGCGGAAAAAATAAGGAGTAAGTAATGGCTAGAGAGATAACTGATATGCAAATCAAGTTAATTTCGCTGGTATCAGCAGGTGCCAACAATAAAAAAATCATCTACAAAAATGAGAATTTTAACGAGCTGTTAAGAGTCGATTTTAAAAAGAGCGATGCAGAACAAGGAGTTGTTTACGGGATAGTTTATGCCCCAGACGAAGTGGATACGCAAGGAGATTTTGCAAATGCTGATGAAATCAAAAGGGCTGCTTATAACTTTATGAAGGGATCGGACCTTAGCTACTGTATAGATGTAAATCATAATTTTAATATCGCAGACGCCTATATATGCGAAAGCTGGATAGTAAAAAGCAAAGATAAATTCTTTAATGAAGAGGGAGCGTGGGCGGTAGGCATCAAAATAGAAGATGAGGAGCTGCGAGAGATGATAAAAAACGGAACGATAACTGGACTATCAATGTATGGCAGTGGAGTGATAAAGGGGAGCGAAAAAGAAGATGTCACAAAAGGCGGCGTGATAGCGGCGCTAAAAGAGTTTTTCGGCTCAAGCGAAAATTTTAAAAAAGAAAGTTCAAACAACAAAGGAGAAACAATGGATGAAAATAGAGTTGCCGAGCTTGTAAAAGCTGACATTAGTGCAAATGACGCAAGGCTTGAAACGCTTGAAAAATCAGTAATCGAGCTAACCACTAAACTTGATGCGATAACAAGCGAGTTAAGCAAATCAAAACAAGACGTAACAATCGAAAAAACGCAAAATCACGCAAGCAAAGGAATACTATAATGGACGGATTAAACGATATTTTAAAAGGCTCTATGAATGCCACTAACGTTACTCTCTCGGGCTCACTTACACCTGAGCAATCGCATAATTTTATAGACGTTATTAAGCAAAATAACGGCTTTTTGCAAAAAATCCATACTGAAAAAATGGGTAGACTTACTAAAGAGCTCGACGCATGGGACGTAGCAAAAGGAATTTTGGTGCGTGTAGCCAGCGGCGAAAAACCAAATGACTCACAAAGATCGGCTTTAAGCAAAGTAGGTGCAAAGCTAGATGCCAAAAGCGTTCAGCTATTTTCTCGTATCTTGCAAGATGCGCTAGAAGACAATAAGTCAAATCCTAATTTCGAAAAAGAAACGTTTGACGCATTTGCCAAGGCTTTCGGTAACGATTTAGCACTTCTTGGCTTTACCGGAGAGAGTGATACTTACGACGGAACTTTTAAGACGCTACATAAAGGCTGGCTACAAGTGGTCAAGGACTCTAGCGACGCAGTTAAATTAACCTATGCAGCATCAGAAAAGGTATCAAATAGACTGAGTGCATTAGTTGGATCTATAGACCCGGACATTGTAAGTGAAGCTAGAATTTTGATAAACCCTTCCGACGTTCAGGAATACAACAAAGAGCTAAGCGCGCTAAATTCGCCGCTTCGAGCTAAGCGCGCTAAATTCGCCGCTTCATCTCGTTCAAGGCGGAGCCAACCAAATACTTGGCATTCCGTTTGAAATAACTCCTCTTATGCCAAAAGGCACTTATCTAGCTACTCCACTTAAAAACTTAGTTTTAGGAGTAGTTTTAGACATCCGTCGTAACCGCTGGTATGACGCTGAAGAGCGAGCCTTAAAATACGTATTTGATGTATTTACTGATTATGAAGTAGTCGTTAAAAAATGGGCTAGCCTTATGAGTAAGGCATAGAGGAGCGAGCATGATGTACATAGCTAAAGGCAATATATGCGTAAAGGGAAATTTCGTTAAAGAGGGTGAGACAATCACCCTTAATCAAAATGAAGCTAAAAAGTATTTGGACGCCTCAATGATAGAGGTTTTTGAAGAAAATGACTCAAATACACAGTCACAAGATCAGGGCAACTCCGCATGCAAGGCGAGGACGTAAATATAGACGTAGGACAAATAATAGCAAATATAGGCAGTGCGGCGTTTAGTGGAGTTGAGAATTTTATTTTAAAATATGCTAGCGTGATAAATGCAGAGGGTGGCGAAATATTATTAAGAAATATGAGCCAAGCCGAAACGCATTTTAACGCCAACAGAGGCGATTACGCACAGCTTATTTTAGAGGGGTTAAAATACCATTTTTTAGACTTCTTACCCGCTGGGGCAAAATCCTTAACGTGTATAACAGCCTACCTAAACAAGGCGTAAAAAGCGAGTTTGATATAGATTATTTGGTGTGGCTACCGATTATAAAGGGTTATGCCACACTAAACGACCTACGCACTATTTATGACCTAGAGGACGCAATAGCGATGCATGAGGTTATTATCGAATTGCTAAACGAGGAGCGTCGAGCCTTAGAAAAACAATAAGGCTCACTCCTCTATTTCTACACACAAGCCGAAAAATCAACTCAAAAATGCTCTAATATGCCCCTAAAAGGATATATAGTGCTATTAGATGAATTTCTCTACAAAATCGGATTTGATGTTGATAGTGGCAAGATAAAGCAGATAGAACAAGGGCTAAAAAATATCTCTAGCCTAGCCAAACAAACAGCCCAGCCTATAAGCGACGCCGTAAGAGCCGGCATGGAAAGAAATGCCGAACTAATAGCGAAATTAGAACAAGCCAAAAATAAAGGCGTAGAGTGGTGCGAGGAAGCTAAAGGGCAAGCCGAGGAACTCACTACTAGTTTTCACGAAGTGGCAGAAGCAGAGGAAAAGGTCGGCGAGAAAGCAAAAGAAGCAGCGAAAGAGACTAAAAAGCTAACCGAGAAAAAGCCAGCTATCAACTTAAAACAAGAATTAGGCAATATAAGAAGTAAATTTATGCTAATAGGTGCAGCAGCGACAGCGGCTAGCGGCTTAATAGCTAATTACTTGACCGTGCCTTTGCAAAAAATCGAGGAACTAGCAAAGAAAAAAGATAGACTATTTAATATCACACAAGCCGAAATAATTCAAGCAAAAGAGTATCAAGATCAACTACAAAAAACAAAAACGGCGGTGCAATCAATCGTAACCCAAACAGCATTAAAGCTAATCCCAGTCGTCAATCAAAGCCTAAAAGGCTTTAACAACTTCTTGAGAGCTAATAAGGCTTTAGTGGTCGAGGGTTTAACTAATGTCTTTAAGTGGATATTGAAGCTAGGGCAAGTATTTACAAACACGTTTAGATTTTTAAATAAAGTAATAAGTAGCACGATAGGCTGGAAAGCGGCGTTATTAATTCTTGTTGGTATCTTAGCAGTCGTTAAACGTGCAATACTAGCGGCGTTTTTAACCAACCCTATCGGTTGGGTAATTTTGCTAATAGGCGGTCTTATTTTACTAATTGATGATCTAATGACCTATTTAGACGGCGGCGAAAGTTTATTTGGTGACTATTGGAAGCCGTTTATCGAGTGGGGCAAGAAAGCTATTGCATGGTTTAAATCGGTTAAGCCAACGATAGAACAAGTGCTTAATAATATTATGGCTATTTTTAGCGGAATATTTAACGCAATACTAGGTATTTTTAAAATTTTCATAGGTATTTTTACTGCCGATTTTGATTTGATAGAACAAGGCTGGGACGAGCTTTGGGACGGAGTAAAAACCACCTTTGAAGCTTGGGTAGAAACTATTGAGATGATAGTCGCTGCCTTTATTGACGTGATACAAAACTTTTTTAGCATTGCGTGGAAATTTATATCAGCTGGCTTTGAAAATTTAGGCAAAGTTATTATGAAGCCTTTTGAGCTTGCCTTTAAATGGATAAAAGATCAATACAACAAATATATAGCTCCGATCGTTGATGCGGTTAAAAACTTTGATATAGGTCAGACTGCTAAAGATATGTGGGAGGGAACTAAAAATTTATTTGGCTTTGGCAACGATATGCCAAAAGCAGCGATAGCGACGCAATACGCAGATAATAATAGAAATGTTAAAAAACTAGATGCCGCTGGTATGAATGAGATTAAAGGAGGCCTAGAGCTGAAAGGGCCTTGGAAATTTTCATATAATGAGTCTGGAGCATACGCAGTAATAGAAGAAAACAAGGGCAGCAGATATATAAAAGAAGAATATAAGCAAGGATTAGGTGCATATAATCTTCCTGGTTATTATCTTGCTTACACTGTCAAAAGAGAGATAAAATCTAGTCGCTATGGCAGATATCCTCTTTTTACCTATAGTGCTGCAGCATATAACGAAAAAACTGGAGAGTATCATAAGATATCTAGCAGTTTTGTTCTGAAGAACAACGCAGTTGTTAGGCAGCTAAGAGATAGTTTTAAGAGAAGAATGGAATCTGACCTAGGCGGTTGGTAAAAATTTAAGTGGCCTACAAATTTTATTGTAGGCTATTACTTTCAAAGGAATTGAAAAATGATAACTAGCATAAACGGACTTAGCAACACACCGATACAAGATAACACTATCCAAAAAGAAAATACAATAGAAAATGTAGCCAAAAAAGGCAAGCAAGACAAAAGCGTTAGCGAAGAGAAATT
>NZ_PPCG01000077.1 GCF_002913745.1 Campylobacter concisus | reverse complement strand
ATTTCTATCCGTTAAATTCCAAAGTCTATTTATTGTAAATGGCAAAATTTAAAAAAAATTATTGATATTTTTCTTTAAAAGCTTAAAAAAATAAATTAATATCTAATTTCCTTTTAAGAGTTATGCTTGTATAGTTTTTACAAATTTTAAATTTACGATGAAAGCAACCTAGATAATGAAATTTCTGCTATGTCTTAGCTTATCTTTGATGGCGCTTTTTGCTGAGAGTAAGGGCTGCTTCGTCGATGAAAATAGTCAAAACATCATCTTTGTAAAAGATGGCGAGACAAAAAGCCTAGGACTAAAGGAGAAAATTTACAAAGATCAAAGATGTGCTTTTGATGAGAGCTCTTTTTACGTTGCAAATTTAAACAACGAGATCGTAAAGGTAGCTAGCGAGAAGGAATTTTTATTTGCACTGCCAAATGTTGGCTGTAAGGTTTCAAATATCTTGCTAGATAAAGAGAAAATTTACGTCGCTTGCGATATGGCAAATGTTGTAACGATCGCTATTTTTGACAAGAGTTCTAAAAAATTTATATCAAGAAATTTTAACAATGTTTATAAAATTTCTATCTTTTTGCCGCTTGGCGAGGGAGTGTTTTTTACTAGCTTTAATGGCAAGGCATTTTTACTTGATAGCAAGCTTAACGCAAAAGAGCAAAAAAGCGTTTGCTTTGCGCCCATTAGTGCCTGTAAATTTAACGATGATGAAATTTTCATAGGCTTTAGAAACGGAGAAATTTTAGATCTTAAAAGTGGAGCTAAAAAGCAAGTTTTAAGATCTAAAATTTCAGCTCTTGCGTGCGTGGGAGATGAAGTTTTGGTAGCTAGTGAGGACGGAGCGATCTATAAATTTGACAAAAGCTTTAAGCTAAAGGGCAAAAAAGAGCTTTTTAGCGGCGAGATAAAAGAAATTTTTATAGATAAAAATGTGCTTGTTGGCGTAGATCTAGGTAATAAGACAAAGAGTTTAGAGATAAATTCATTTTAAAAAGGAGAGTAAATGCAAAAGTTATTTTGTGTCGCAAGTGCTGCACTGCTTGGGCTATCTTTAACTGCTGCTTGTGCTGCTAGTAGTGACCTTGAAAAAGTCATGAAAGAGCGCGGGCTAAGCGAAAAAGATGTCCTTGCAGCTGCCAAGACTTACCAGCCAAGCGGTAAAAAAGATGATTTCATCGTCTTTTCATCTGGCGGGCAGAGTGGTCAAGTGCTAGTTTATGGCGTTCCGTCGATGAGAATTTACAAATACATCGGCGTTTTCACCCCAGAGCCTTGGCAAGGATATGGCTATGACAATGAGTCAAAAGCTGTTTTAAAACAAGGCAACATCAGGGGCAAAGAGATAACTTGGGGCGATACACACCACCCAAATTTCACTGAGAAAAATGGTGAGTATGTTGGTGATTATCTATTTATCAACGACAAGGCAAACCCAAGGATCGCTGTTATAAATTTAAAAGACTTTGAGACAACTCAAATGGTCGTAAACCCTATCATGAAGAGTGAGCACGGCGGTAGCTTCATCACTCCAAACAGCGAGTACGTCATCGAAGCTAGCCAGTACGCAGCACCACTTGATGACAACTACCACTCAATAGATGACTACGAAGCTGTCTATAGAGGCGCTGTGACATTTTGGAAATTTGACTATCCAAAAGGCAAGATCGACGAGAAAGCATCTTTCTCTCTTGAGCTTCCACCATACTGGCAAGACCTAAGCGACGCTGGTAAGGGCGAGAGCTACGGCTGGGGCTTTACAAACTCGATAAACACTGAGATGTATACAGGTGGTATCGAAAAAGGTCTTCCTCCATTTGAGGCGGGTGCTAGTAGAAATGACACCGACTTCTTACATGTTTATAACTGGCAAATTTTAGAAAAACTTGCACAAGACAAGAAAAACTACAAAGTTATAAATGGTCATAGAGTGATTACGATAGAAGCTGCTGTAAAAGCTGGAGCACTATTTTTGATCCCAGAGTCAAAGAGCCCACACGGTTGTGACGTAAGCCCAGATGGCAGATACATCATCGTTGGCGGTAAGCTTGATACTCACGCATCAGTTTATGACTTTAAAAAGATCAAAGAGCTAATCGACAAAAAAGAGTACGCTGGCACTGACCCATATGGCATACCTATCTTAGATAGAGAAAAGTCAATGCACGGACAAGTAGAACTTGGCCTTGGACCACTGCACACATCATTTGACTCACAAGATGGCATACTTTATACTTCACTTTACGTTGATAGCCAAATCGTAAAATGGGACTACAAAAATTTAAAAGTGCTTGATAAGGTAAATGTTCATTACAACATCGGTCACCTTGATACAATGGAGGGCAAATCAGCAAAACCTAAGGGCAAATACGCAATCGCACTTGATAAACTTTCAATCGATCGCTTCAACCCAGTTGGCCCACTCCATCCACAAAACCACCAGCTAATAGACATCACTGGTGCAAAAATGGATCTAATCTATGATATGCCTATCCCACTTGGTGAGCCACACGACGTTGTTTCAATAGCTGCTAGCAAACTAACTCCAGCACTTACTTACAACATGGGTACAAACTCAAGAACAGGCGAGGCTAGCCCATACGCAACTCTAGCTGGTCAAGAAAGAGTTGAGAGAAACGGCAAAAACGTAACTGTCTATGCGACAATGATCAGAAGCCACATCAATCCAGAGCACATCGAGGTAAATAAAGGCGATAATGTAACAATTCACCTAACAAACCTAGAGCGCGCTCAAGATGAGACTCACGGCTTTGGCATCGACCTTTACAACATTCACGCTTCACTTGAGCCTGGTAAAACTGCTTCAGTAAATTTCGTAGCTGATATGGAAGGCGTCTTCCCATACTACTGCACCGAGTTTTGTTCAGCACTTCACCTAGAGATGATGGGTTACTTGCTTGTTAAAGATCCAAATAAAAAATATGAATCTGCAAAAAATAGCAAGCTAAAAACTCTAAGTCCAGAGGCTCTAAAAGCTGAGTACGACAAAGTAATCGCAACTAACAAAGCAACTGATGATGTTATCCAAGAGGTTGTTAAATACCTAAAAGAGAAACATTATGAGAAATATCCAAAAGTAAAAGCTTTGGTTGATGACGCACTTGATCAATACGGCCACATCAAAGAGGTAAAAGCTAAAGCTGACGAAGCTTACAAAAAAGGCGACGTAAATGGCGCTATCCTTTGGGAGTACCAAGTATGGCAATACATGGTAAAAACTGCCGACGTTGGTCTAAGAGCTAAAAACAACCTAGCTAAAGAGATCGCAACTCCGATGAGCCCAGCTGCTGCAAAAGGCGAAGAGGCTTATCTAAAAGGCGGATGTAATGGTTGCCACGTTATCGGTCAAGTAAGCTCAGGTCCAGACCTAACTGGCGTCTTGCTAAGACATGAAAACGGCGAAAAATGGGTAGCAGACTTTATAAAAGACCCTGCTAAATTCTATAACGACGACTACGTTAAAGCGATGATTGATTTCTTTAAACTTAGAATGCCAAATCAGCACATGAGTGACGAAGAGATCAAAAATATCATCGAGTATCTAAAATGGATAGACGAAAACGCAGGCATGTAGTTTTAAGGGGCATTTTTGCCCCTTTTAAATTTTAAAATTTAACTCTTTTGGGTGAAATTTTAAAATTTAAAGGAGAGATTATGAGTAAATATAAAATTTATACCATTGTTGCACTAATCATCATGAGCGTTTGTTTTACTCTGCCAGTTCTTGGCTGGCACGGAGCAAAAGAGCGTATAGCTAATGGCGACGAGCTACCATCTTATAGCTACACTATCTACGATCTTTATAGCTCATTTCAGTATAAAAACCACCTTTTGCCAAAAGAGGTGGCAAGTGATCTTCATAAGATGATCGAGCAAAAAGCAGAGATAGGCACGCCATCACTCCCTATCTGGTATGTATCTCTTGAAGCGCCAAACTATCCAAAGGCAGCCTTTCCAGATGGCATACCAGTATATTTTCACGTAGATGGATATAGCGGCGACGTGCACGAGATGAATACGATAAACCACTACATCGGCATGTATCCTATGGAGCATGGCGGAAATTTAGAGCGAGCGATCGCACCTTATTATCTACTTATCGCCACACTTTGCATGCTTGCGTTTTTATACTATGATGGTAAATTTAACTCACTTCTCATGGTGCCAACCATCATCGCACCGGTGCTATTTATGAGCGCATTTGTGGGCTGGCTATACTGGTATGGGCACAATATGCAAGAGTGGGGCGCCTTTAAGATCAAGCCATTTATGCCAACCGTTTTGGGAGATGGTAGCGTGGCGCACTTTACAACGCACTCATACCCAACTATCGGCTTTTGGGTGATGATGGTGATGAGCGTGCTTTGCATACTTGCGGTATTTTCAAAGAAAAAAGAGCTAAATGCGTAAATTTTCTAAATTTGCCCTTGTTTTTTTGCCACTTCTTGGCTTTGCAAACGTCCTTCAAGATGCGATAAATAACGCTAGCCCTGGTGATGTGATAAAGCTGGGGGATGCTGTTTATGAAGGGGGCATAACGATAAATAAGCCTCTTAGCATCATAGGAGAAGGCAAAAATGCCCACATAAAAGGTGACGGCAAGGGCAGTGTTATAAAGATCATCGCTTCAAACGTGACACTTAAAAATTTAAAGATAAGTGGCAGTGGCAACGACCTTGGCGAGCTTGACGCTGGCATAGGCTGTGACAAGGCAAATAATGTTGAAATTTCTAAAAATGACATAAGCGACGTGCTTTTTGGGATTGATTTTAAAGAGTGCAGTAGCTCAAAGATCACTGAAAACAACATCACCTCAAAAAAGGGCGCTAGCCTTGGCTTTAGAGGCGATGCGGTGAGACTTTGGTATAGCCATGAAAATTTGATCGAGCGCAACAATATCCGTGACAGCCGTGACATGGTCGCATGGTACGCAAGCCACAATAAATTTCTAAGCAACAAAGCAGTTGGCAGCAGATACTCGCTTCATTTTATGTATGCTAATCAAAATTTAGTAGAAAATAACGAATTTATCGGCAACGCTGTTGGCATGTTTTTTATGTATTCGGCTAGCTCAAATATAAAAAATAACCTCGTTATGGATAGTGACGGCGCCTTTGGCATCGGCATCGGATTAAAGGACGTGTCTGATTTCACGATAGAAAACAACACCCTTGTCTATAACGCGCGTGGCATCTTGCTTGATAACTCGCCGTTTCAGCCGGGATCAACTATAAATTTTATAGGCAATAAAATTTTACACAACATGGTTGGCGTCTATTTTCACGCTACGCAAGGCACAAGTATCTTTGAAAACAACGACTTTATCGGCAACATGGACATCGTCGTAAACGACACCCCGGGCGAAAAGATGCTACTAAATAGATGGAGCAAGAACTATTATGATGAGTATGAGAGCTTTGATAGAGATAAAGATGGCTACGGCGACACGCCATTTTTGCACCTCTCATACATCGATCAGCTTTGGCAGTACTATCCAAATTTGCAGTTTTTCTATGGCTCAAGTGTCTTTAGCGTCTTAAATTTCTTAGCCAAACTCGCTCCATTTTCTGAGCCGATAAAGCTACTTGAAGATAGTTCGCCAAGGATAAAACCGCTTGATGTTTCAAATTTCAACGCTTTAAAGGCGAAACGTGGATAGAAGAAATTTTATGATAATTGGCTCAGCCGCAGCGGTGGCTGGATACGCCATAGGCAAGTTTTTGCCAAAAAGTAGTGGCGACAAACTCTATCTTAGACCGCCAGGTGCTGTTGATGACTTTGATGATCTTTGCGTAAAATGCGGTCAGTGCGTGCAAGTTTGCCCTTATCACAGCATAAGCTTACTTGATATAGAAGATGGCTACTCAAGTGGCTCAGCTCACATCGACGCCAAAGAGCGAGGCTGCTACTTGTGTGACCTTTTCCCATGCGTGCTAGCCTGTCCTAGCGGTGCGCTCGATCACGCCACAAAGGTCGTGGGCGATGTCAAAATGGGCGTTGCAGTTTTAAGTGACACGGCTGCCTGTTTGAGCGTGAAAAGAGAAAATTTAAGCGAAGCTGGCGTTAAGCATCTGCTTGATCGCAAAGCCTATAACGACAGAGAAGAGGCGCTAAAAGATAAGATAAAAGGCAAGATCGGTCAAATTTGCGATCTTTGTGTCACGCTTTGCCCAGTTGGCGATAGCGCGATAGCAATGAGCGAGGCAAATTTGCCACTTATAAAAAATGGCTGCGTGGGATGTGGCGTTTGCGCTGAGGTCTGCCCAGCAAAGATCATAAATATCGCCCCAAAGATGAGCTATGATGAAATTTACAAGGAGAAAAAATGAGAGCAATAATACCTTTAATAGCTGCTGCGTTGCTATTTGTCGGCTGTGAAAAGAGTGAGGACAAAGCGCAAGAGGCTGCTAGCGAGCAAGGTGCAAAAGTAGCGACAAGTGCTAGCATAAAGGTCGAAAAAAATGAAAACAACGAGAGCGCAAATAAGCAAAATGAATTTATAAAATACGACATGCACGGTGAAAAAAGCGTTAAATTTGGACTTGAAGATAACAACGTAAGCCGCCAGATCGGAGCGCTTGCTATGGTAAAAAGCCCGCTTCAAAGTATAAATTTAAGGCTTATAAAGGGCAGACTTAGCAAGGACTTCATCACAAAGTGCTCAGCCTGCCACGACGACTATGCAAATGGCATCATCGGACCATCGCTTCTAACAAAGAGCGAGGATGAAATTTATAAGATGATAAACGCTTACAAAAACAAAGAGAAGGTAAATGTGCTGATGCGTGATCTTGTTAAAAAGATAGATGAGAGTGAGATTAGAAATCTAGCAAAAGAGATAAGCGATTTTAATGCGCAGTTTAGGAGCAAACAATGAAAATCGGAAAAATCATAACGATCATTTTAGCGGTGCTGATATGCGGCATCATGGTGTTTATGCTAAGCCAAACTCCGCCTAAAAAGGAGAAAGCAGAAGCTAGCGTTCAGCCAAAAGTGGAGCAAAATTTCACAAAGCAGCAGTCAAAGTCTAGCGAGGAATTTGCCAGCGAAGATGAGCTAAAAAAGGTAAAAGAGCTAAGTCTAAGCGTGGCTAAGACGCAAAATGAAGGCGTTAGTAGGCAATATCTAACCTCTTGCGCACCATGTCACGGCGCAAATGGCAAGGGTGTCGTAGCGCCTGATATCACTCATCTAAGCAAAGAGGATCTGCTAAAAAAACTAGCTGATTATAAGGCTGGCAAGGTGCAAAACACGCTTATGAAGGGACTGCTTACAAACGTTAGCGACAGCGATCTAAACAGCCTTGCTGATGAAATTTCTAAATTTAAAAAGTAAAAATGGATAAATATAACGTTCGTGCGACCGTTAGAAACGTAAGCTTTCTAAGCACGCTAATAACGACTACAAAAGATGGCAAAAAGCGCCCAAGCATACGTTTTTGGCGAATTTTTACTATCGTGCTGGTTCATCTTTTATTTGTGCTCTCTTACAGGGTCGATGTGCAAATTTTAGAGGGCGACATCAGCGCCTCAAGGATACTTGGCTTTCACCTAGCAGATGCATTTATGAGCTTGCAAGTCTTTTTAGCAACTCATGAAATTCATGTAAATTTGCTAATCGGCTCGCTTAGCATCCTAGCCTTTTACATCATTTTTGGTGGCAGGGGCTTTTGCTCGTGGGTTTGCCCGTATTCACTTATAAGCGAGATAGCTGAGAAAATTCATGAAAATTTGCGCGCCAAAAAGATAGTAAAACCGCGAGTTTTTGACACAAAGTGGCGTTACGCTTTTACCATTTTGTTTTTGGCTCTTAGCTTTGCTAGCTCAAGCCTAGTCTTTGAAATTTTTAACGTCGTTGGGATATTTTCAAGATTTATCATCTATGGCTACTTTCACGCTATCTGGCTTGTTGTAGCTATGCTTGTGGTGGAAATTTTCTTCTCACGCAGGGCATGGTGCAGGTATGTTTGCCCTGTTGGAGCGACCTACTCGCTACTGGCTAAGCCAAATGCGATAAAGGTCAGCTGGGATAAAGAAAGGTGCGATCACTGCTTGGTTTGCACTGATGTTTGCCTAGTGCCACACGTGCTTTTTATGACAAAAAAAGGCGCAAAAACTGATGATAGTAAAAAGCTCTTTAGGATAGCTGGAGCTGACTGCACACTTTGTGGCAGGTGTATCGACGTTTGCCACCAAGATGCGCTTAAATTTGACAACGGCTTTAAGAAACTCATATAAGGAAATTTTTTGATAGATATAAAAGAAGTAACGAAAATTTTTGGCTCGCAAAAGATACTTGATAGCGTCAGTCTAAATGTAAAAGCTGGCGAAAAGATAGCGATACTTGGGCAAAATGGAGCTGGCAAAAGCTCGCTCATGCGTATCATCTTGGGTGAGTTTGTGCCAAATAGCGGAAGCGTCGCGATAAATGGCGTAAATACCCTAAAAGATAGAAAAGAGGCGCTAAAGTTTATCTCATTTGTGCCGCAAACCCCGCCACCACTTAAATTTAGCCTGCGTGAGCTTTGCGAGTTTGTCTGCAAAAGCTCAAATGTTAAATTTGAAGATATTGAGAAATTTAGCAAGCTTTTAGAGCTTGACCTGCATGCAAATTTAAATAAGTCCTTTTACAAACTATCTGGCGGTATGAAGCAAAAGATGCTAATAGCCATCGCATTTGCCAAAGATAGTGAAATTTTGATGTTTGACGAGCCAACGGCAAATTTAGATGTAAAAGCAAGAGAGTCTTTTAAAAATTTGCTAGATAATTTCACGCAAAAAAAGACGCTAGTTTTCATCTCGCACCGCATAGATGAGATCGCTCATCTGCTTGATAGATGCGTCTATATGGACCTTGGCAAGATCATCAAAGAAGAAAATTTAAGGAGCAAGAGTGAATAACCTTTTTTTAATAGCAAAACTAGATGTCAAAGAGTCGTTTCGCTCGAGGTGGTTTGCGATCTATGCGCTTCTTTTTTCTACTTTGATGATAGGATTTTTATTTAGCGGAGTGACCGACTCGCGCGTGCTTGGCTTTTCTGGGCTAACAAGGGCGCTACTTTTGTTTATACAAATTTGCGTCATCATCGTGCCGATATTTATCTTAATTTCAACCGTTAGAAGCATAAATCAAGACAGGGACACAAACCTGCTTGAGTACGTGCTAAGCTTCCCGCTAAGCCTTAAAGAGTACTACTTTGGCAAGGCGCTTGGGCGGACATTTGTCGTTTTTGTGCCGCTTTTGTTTTCGCTTTTACTTTGCGTGGTGGTTGGCTTTATAAAGGGTGTGTCGATACCTTGGGGTGTGCTGGTGCTTTACTTTGGTCTGCTTTTTAGCCTAAGTATCGTCTTTTTATCGCTTGGCTTTTTCATATCAAGCCTTATTAAAAACCAAGAAACTGGTCAAGGCGTGGCGTTTTTGCTCTGGCTTATCATGCTAGCTTTTATCGACCTAGCGCTCATTGGACTGCTTATGCGAAGCTCTGTCGATGAGTACGTCATCTACTCTATCGCGATGTTAAATCCGATCGAGCTTTTTAGGATAGCAGCTCTTAGCCTTTTTGATCCAAATTTAGCAGTCATCGGCACCGCGTCTTACTTTATCTTAGGCACATTTTCAAAAGCGACCTTCGTAGCTTATGCGATCATCTACCCTTTAGTGCTTGGCGCCATCTTGCTAGTTTGCGGCTATTTGGGCTTTAGCAAGAGAGATCTTGTTTGATTGTTTTTTGTTAAATAAGAGTTGGCTTTAAATTTAGACGAGGCTTGTATCATTCCACTTGTCCAACAAGAAACCTCCTTTTTGTAATGACCCCCTTTCCCCCAAAGGGGGTTTATCTCTCTCAAGGAAATTTATGAAAAAATCCATTTTATTTTTAGCCTTTGCCGTTTTATCTCTAAGTGCAAACTGGGATGAAAACATGCAAAACTGCATCAACAAAAGTGACGCAAAAGCTTGCGAGAGCTTTACTAAAAAGCTTTCAAGCGAGTGCGAGAACAAAGATAAAACCTCTTGCTTTTTATATGCTGATATGCTAGGGCGAGGTCTTGGCGTTGAAAAAGATCTGGTTAGATCTTATGAGATATTTAAGTCGCTTTGCGAAAATGGCAGCAGCGAGGCTTGCTATGAGCTAGCTACAAAATATCTGCAAGGAAACGGCGTAGAGCAGAGCTTTGATCTATCTGCAAATGCCCTTGATAAAGCTTGCAAAATGGGCAGCAAACGAGCCTGCAACGTCTTAGAGCTCGTGCCTAAGAATTAAAATTTATCTGAAATTTATATGTATGACGAAGCAAATTTGCAAATTTTAAACTTTCACTCACTCGCAAGAATTGATTACTAAAATTTGGCTTCGCTTACAGCTTAGCTCAAATTTTAGAGCCGAAATTACTCGTTCATGAAATTTTAAAATTTACTTGGCACTTATATGAATTGACGAAGCAAATTTGCAAATTTTAAAACTTTACTCACTCGCCTTAGCAGCTTACTAAATTTAGGGCTCATAACTATTCGCCACTAAATTTAGAAGCGTGATATGCTCGCTCATAAATTTTAAAATTTGATAGAACTTTTGAAAAAATAAATAAAATAACTTTTGAATAAATCACGCTTAATAGTAACAAAAAATAAAATTTCAAATGTGATTTTTGCTTTCACACAAAGCATATATTTTTACCATTTTAAAAGAGAAATTTCTTTATAAAATGCCTAAATATCGTGATTTACTTTAGTATTACGCAGAATTTCTTTTTTTATTAACTAAAAATTTCATTAAAATTTATATTTAAATAATAACATTTCATCGTCCTAAACGGGCCCTCCTTTTTGTAGCGGTTAAGACTTTGCTTCCCCCTTTTCTGGCTTTTCCGCTTACACAAAGAGGAGTTGTCTCTTTTTTTTAAATCAAATTTTTCACCTTTCTAAACTCAAATTTTACAAACGTCACTTTCTTTTTAAAATTATATTTTGATAATGGTTTTAAAAATTATAAAAGCAAAAATCTTATAAAATTGCAAACCGTTATCAAGACTAACTTTTAAAAGGTGGCTAAAGGGGTAAAATTTTTAAATTTAAAGCTTTTTTACAAGGTGCATGCATATTTGTCGCTTCTCTTTTTTATCCCGCTTGTTGTAGTTTGCTTTAGCGGTGCGATCCTGGTTTATAAAGACGAGCTAAACAGCCTTTTTCGCCCAAATATCGTAAATGTAAATTTAAACAAAGAAAATTTAGGCAAAAGGATCAGCTTTGATGAGCTAAGAGATATCGTCGCAAGCGAGCTTGGTGGCTACGAGATGGTTGGCATAAATATCGATGCAAACTCTAAAAAATGTGACAAAATTTGGCTAATCGAGCATAACGATAGCAAAAAAGAGTGGAAATTTATCTATTTTGACGCTTTTAGTGGCAAGATAAAGAGCGAGCCACTAGCACATGACGAGGGGTTTTTCGGAGTTTTAGCGCATATCCATGAGGAGCTCTTGCTTGAGAAAAGTGGCAATGTTATCCTTTTTCTAACAGCTATTTTTACATTTTTTATCTGCATTAGCGGCTTTGTGATCTACCGTAAATTTTGGCTAACTCTGCTTAGACTGCGCGTAAATGGCCTAAATGTTTTTATGAACGACATCCACAAGATAATAGGAATTTTTTGCACGCCAGTTTTGCTTCTCATTTGCATAAGTGGCGCTTGGTGGGAATTTCAGATGGCACGCGCGCCAGAGTTTAAAGATGAATTCGTAATAGACGCAAAAATTTACAACAAGAGCTTATCTCTTGATGAGCTGGTGGCTGGCTCGAAAAAGGATATAAAAGGCTTTGAGCCACACTTCATATCGCTGCCTTTCATGCAATGGGCAAACATCCGCATCTTTGGCTACGTGATATGGCAAAGTTTCTTGCACAATGAGTACTCAAGCGTGATCACTTATGACAAAGATAGCGGCAAGCTAGTTAGCGTCCTAGACATAAAAAATGCAAATTTAAGCGAGAAAATCCTCTCAGCCTTTAGGAGATCGCACTTTGGAAACTACAACCAAACTACGAAATTTATCTGGTTTATAGTGGGCATCTCGCCGCTAGTTTTGAGTATCTCAGGGCTTTATCTGTGGTTTAGAAAATTTAAAAGGAGAAAAAAATGAAAAAAATTTTACTTAGCTTAGTTGCTTTAAATTTGGCATTGCCTCAAATTTATGCTAGTGAAAATGAGAAGGTTTTAGAAGCGGTCGATGTCGTAGAGAGCGAGCGAAGAGACGACGCAAACTACTTTGCAAAAGAGCTTGTAAAGAGCACAACTAGGCTAAATTTAACCTCTCGCCAAACGCCCCAGTCGCTAACCGTGCTAACGGAGGCAAGGCTAAAAGATCAAGGCATCAAGGACTATCAGGTGCTTCTTAGAAATATCCCAGGCGTCACGCTAAACAAATGGGACGAGCGCGTATATCCGACGGCTCGTGGCTTTAAGATAGATTATTACTTGCTTGATTCGATGCCTAGCTTTGGCGGCTTTAGCCTTGGCGCAAATGATATGAGCTTGCTACCTTATGAAAGAGTCGAGGTGGTAAAAGGAGCAAATGGCCTACTTGCAGGCGCTGGCAACCCAGCTGCAAGCTTAAATTTCATAAGAAAAAGAGCAGACTCAAAGGAGCTAAAAGGAAATTTTGGACTAAGTGCAGGCTCATACGATAGATACGGCGTAAATGGCGATGTGCAAACACCAGTAAATGAGAGCGGAAGCGTTAGAGCAAGGCTATCTTTTATGCATGAGAAGTCGCACTCTTATATGGATTATTATAACCGCAAAAATAGCGCGATTTATGGCGTAGTCGATAGCGACATAGGCGATAACTCATGGCTTAGCCTTGGTGCGTTTTATCAAGAGCTAAGACGCCACGGGGTTAGGTGGGGTGGCATGCCAGCTTTTTACGTAGATGGCTCTAGGACAAATTTTAGTAAAAATGAAATTTTCTCTCAGCCTTGGACTAGGTGGGATATAAAAACGCTTGATTTCTACGCTGATTTTAAACACTACTTTGAAAATGAAGCGAGCTTAAATTTAAGCTACTCATTTAGACGGGCAAACACTGACTCAAATTTACTCTACTACGGCGGAGCGGTAAATTTAGACGGCACCGGCAATATAGGTGGTCTTAGCGCCTATGCAAACAAAAGAGAGGAGAACATCCACAACGTCGATGCATACGCAAATATCCCTTACGAGATAGCAAATTTATCCCATGAGTTTGTCTTTGGCGCGATGTATAACAACTATAAAAAAAGTAGCGATAAGGTAAGTAGCTACTGGCTGCAAAGGACTACGCCAGCTGGGCTTGCTTATACGGCAAGGAGCAGGATTGATTTTAAAAACTTACACCTTGATGATCCAAAATTTCCTTACGAAGATCAAAACAATAAAGATAAAACGATACAAAAGGCATTTTACGCGGCAAATAAACTATCAATCACCGATGAGCTTAAATTTTTGCTAGGTGCTAGGGTGAGCTACTACAAATACGAGATCGAAGGCGGCAAAGACAATAGAAATTTCACAAATGAGATCACGCCATATCTTGGCATCACCTACGATATCGGAGCAAACCACACTCTGTATGCTAGCTACACGAGTATATTTAAGCCTCAAAGCTTAAAGGACGCAAACGACAAGTACCTTGATCCGATCCAAGGCAAGGACTATGAGGTGGGAATCAAAGGCGAGTATCTTGACGGGGCACTTCAAGCAAGTCTTGGCGTCTTTAAGATCGTGCAAGACAAGCTTGGCATAAAGACTGGCAAGAAAAATCCAGCAACAAATGCCGACATATATGAAGCCGGCAAAGGCGTGACAAGCAGGGGCGTCGAGCTAGATCTAAACGGCGAGATCACTAAAAACTTAAGCCTAAGCTTTGGTGCAACGCACTTTAACGCAAAAGATGCTAATGGCGAGAAATACGCCACCGACTCATCAAGAAGCACGGCAAATTTATTTGCAAAGTATGAATTTAGGGACTTTAGAGTAGGGGCTGGAGCTATGTATAAGAGCAAAATTTACACTGGCAAAGGCGCAGGTGAGATCACACAAAAGGGCTATACTTTGGCAAATTTGATGTTTGGATATAAATTTGGTAAAAACTTTGACGTGCAGCTAAATATCGACAATCTCTTTAATAAAAAATACTACGAAGGTATCGGCAAAAACATGATGGTTTATGGCGATCCACGCACATTTAATCTCAGCTTTAACTATAAGTTTTAGCTAAATTTACTCTAACGCGCCAGCTAAATTTCTAGTTTGCGCTCTTAATTTTTTGCATAGGGGTGTATAATTTCAAAAAAATAAGGAATTTGCATTGCTTAAAGTAGAAGTGATATATAAATTTTGTCTTGTTTGCGCTCTTGCTTGTGGGATCTGTCTGCTTGCATTTACTGGGCTAAATTTCGCCATGGGCGATTATAGTGAGTGGATGATGAGCGCGCATAAATTTGCAGGAGCTTTGATCGTTTGTGCCGTGATCTTGCACATTTTTAACCGCAGAAAAAAGCTAGTAAAGCTCATAAATGAGATAATCGACGTCACCACACACCGCAAAAATCCAACTATGTGCAACATGGACCGCATCATCGTTTCGCTTGAGCCTTACACGATCAGTGAAATTTCACGCATGCTTGGCTTTGACGAGGCCCTGTTTTGCAAGAGTTTGCGCGAAAATGATGTTAAATTTAATAACGCCAACCAAACCCTGCGCCAGATCGCACGGCTAAACGATGAGAAGATATTTTTCGTGCTTGTGCTCATCGTCGAGGCCAAATTTGGCAAGAGATTTTGCGGCGCGGTAAGCTGCAGCGTAGGGAGAAAATTTTAGTGCTCGCTATGCGCACGCCACCTCTGCTCCTCAAGATCGATATGATATAAAAATGTCCTAATGACCTCTTCGTCGATCTTTGGGTCTTTGTTTAGCTCGCAAAGTGCCTTTCTTTGCTCCTCTAAAATTTCAAAATATCTCTGTCTAGTCTCGTCGCTGATCTCAAAATTTTCGCTCTCAAGCTCGAAATTCCAAACCTCTTCAAGCTTTTAAAATAAGAAATGCTCATCGCCTACAAATTTCTCTTTTTTAAATTTAAGCGAAGCCTGCGCAAGTGCCTTTTTGATCTTGATCCTTGCAAGCTCATTTGGCATGTGGTCGTTAAAGTCTGGAAATTTCACACTTTTGATGAGCAGTGGCAAGCTTAAGCCCTGAACCACGAGCGTTAGCAAGATCACGACAAATGTTATAAACAAGATGAGGTCTCTGTGCGGAAAGGGTTCGCTCCCAGCCATGGCAGGGATAGAAAGTGCCGCAGCCAGCGAGACAACGCCCCTCATGCCAGCCCAGCCGACGATAAAAGGTGTCGCTTTGCCTGGGTTGCGATCGTCCGCCACGCTGATATAGCGCTTCATAAACATCGTGATATAAACAGCGCCATAAGATGCCATGAGGCGGATAACGATGAGCACAGCAGTGACCAAAATGCCGTAAGAGATCGCCTCAAAGAGCGAGACACCGCTACGCTTTAGTCCTGATAAAATTTCAGGCAGATCAAGGCCGATCATGGTAAAAGCAAGGCCGTTTAGTAAGAAAATGAAGTTGTTCCAAACTGGTACCGCGTGGATCCTTGTTGAAGCGGTGAAAATTTCATTTTTCTTAGTAGAGAGATAAAGTCCGCCACAAACCACCGCCAAAACGCCGCTAGCGCCAAGCTCCTCAGCCAAGATATACATGATATAAGGTGTCGTGATCGTCATTATCGTGTCGCTGTTTTCATCAGTTGGCAAAATTTTATGTAAAAAATAAGCCGCAAGCGCCACTACAAGACCAGCCAAAACGCCGCCAACCACCATCCAAACAAAGCTAGCAGCCGCCTCATACCAGATAAACTGCCCAGTTGTGACCGCAACTGCGGCAAAGCGAAAAATGATGAGCGAGGAGGCGTCATTTAAAAGGCTCTCGCCCTCCAAAATGGCGCTGATCCTGCGTGGGGCTTTGACAAATTTAAGGATAGCTGCCGTGCTCACCGCATCTGGTGGCGAGACGATGGCTCCTAGCATGAAGCCAAGGGCGAGCGAGAAGCCAGGGATCACTAAATTTGCTATCACTGCAACCGCTGCTGCGCTTATGAAAACCACGATAAAGGCGAAACTGCCGATCATGCGGCGCCACTTAAAGAGCTCTTTTAGCGAGTTTGCCCACGCGGCCTCGTAAAGAAGTGGCGGTAAAAATATGATGAAAATAAGCTCAGGATCGATCTTGATACTTGGTAAATTTGGCACAAAGCTAATGGCCAGCCCGCCAAGGACTAATAGCACTGGATAAGCGACTTTTAGGCTGTTTGATACCATCACCAAAGCGATTATGATGGCTAGCAGTGCAAAAAATAGCAGTAGGTGTTCGATCATTTTGATCCTTTAAATTTCTTTTTGTGTTAAAACAATAGAGTAAATTTTGTCAAATTTATGGCGGGTAGAGAGAGATTCGAACTCTCGGTGAGTTGCCCCACACACGCGTTCCAGGCGTGCTCCTTAAACCGCTCGGACATCTACCCAAGAAGAAGGTGATTATATCTTCATTTGCTTAATGCTTGGCTTTTAGAGCTTTAGCCCCAAGATAACGACATCTTTATACTCGCCATCCATCAGGCAAACGCCAGGTAGTTCGCCCCATTTTTCAAAGCCAAATTTCAAAAACAGCCCAAGGCTTGCTTTGTTTTTGCTAAAGATTAGTGCGATGATGTTTTTTAAATTTAGCCCTCTAGCTTCATTTAGGCTGTGGGCTAAAAGCTGCTTGCCGATACCCTTTTTAAGGGCTTTTTTAGTGACATAGATGCTTATCTCCACGCTTATATCGTAAGCGATCTTGGGGTTAAAGTCACTTAGCGAGCAGTAGCCTAAAATTTCATCATTTTCTTTGTAGATAAAAATAGGGCGCGAGCCGCCGTGGGCGTTAAACCAAGGCTCTCGCTCCTTTGTGCTAACTGGCCGCAAGTCTGCAGTCGCAGTTCTTTCTAAGATATATTCGTTATAAATTTGCGTGATCGCTTCAAGGTCGCTTAAATTTGCTCGCTCGATCAAGCCTAGCCTTTTTTGGCTGCTTGATATACTGGCTCAAGCTTTGCTGCGATCTCTTTTAGGTCTTTGATCCTGCTCTCGTTTGATGGGTGAGTGCTTAAAATTTCAGGCACTTTGCCACCGCTCATCTTGCTCATCTTAACCCAAACTTCGACCGCCTCTTTTGGATCGTACCCAGCTCTTGCCATTAGCTCAGTGCCGATGTGATCAGCCTCGGTCTCGTGTGAGCGAGAAAATGGCAGTGAGATGGTGTATTGGCTGGCTAAATTTAGAGCGCTTGCACCAAGATCGCCAAGTCCTGTGGCGGTTGCGACTGCAAAGATGCCGATGTTTTTGAGCTGGTCGGTACTCGCTTGCTCCCTGCTGTGCTCTCTAAGCGCGTGGGCGATCTCGTGACCCATGACCGCTGCTAGCTGCGCATCTGTCAAATTTAACTTTTTAATAATACCGCTATAAACGACGATCCTGCCCCCTGGCATGCACCAAGCATTTAGCGTATCTTCGTTGATGACATTTACTTGCCACTTCCATTTTAGGGCATCCTCTCTGAAAACGCCAGTTTGCGCGATCAGCCTTCTTGCGATATCTTAAACCCTTTTTGTGAGGATCGGATCGACGTTTAGCTCACCCTTGCTTCTAGCAGCTGTGAGCGTCTTGACGTAAGCTTGAGCCGAGCTTTGCTCCATCGCTTCAGAAGATACTAGCATGAACTGCTTGCGATCTGCGCCAACGACGCCTGACTTTGTGACGCTCGTGCAGCCTGTGATAAGCATGCTAGCTGTTAATAACGTAAGTAAAATTTTTTTCATTTTCATCCTTTTTGGATTAAAATTTGGCGTATTATAGCTTGTGTTGGATATGCATTGTTAAACGAGGGGTGAAATTTAAATTTTGCGATTTGAAAAATAGGAATTTACCACTTTTGCAAATTTCAAATCTTTACTCACTCGCAAGAATTGATTACTAAAATTTGGCTTCGCTTGCAGCTTAGCTCAAATTTTAGAGCCGAAATTACTCGTTCATGAAATTTTAAAATTAAAGGTAAGCTTTTTAGGATAAAACGCATGCAGTGCGAAGCACAATTGCATGCACTTTGAACGTGCGAGGGGTTTAGGGGATTTAAAAAGGGGGATAAGGGGACGGCTTCGTAATTCAAGTCCCCTTGTCTCCCTTTTGATAGATTTACATCTAAAAGCAAATTTAAAACTTTCACTCACTCACAAGAATTGACTACTAAATTTGGCTTCGCTCATCGCTTAGCTCAAATTTTAGAGCTGAAATTACTCGTTCATGAAATTTTAAAATTTGCCCGAATTTCTTATGTAGATTTAACCCCTACGCCTTGTAGTCTATATTTCTCTCAAATTCTCTCAAACGCTTATTGACCGATCTTAGCTCCGTTATCGTCGTCCAGTTATCGATAAAGACGCTAAAACTCTCTCTGACCTGCGAGAAAGCATTGCTAGCTTGGATCAAAACGCCAAGCGTGATGACGCCGCTAAATAGGCCATTTCCCATGATGATGTAAGGCACGATGACAAGAATTTGCGAAAATGAGATGAGCCAGAGATTAAAGTAGCCGTAGTGCAAAAATAGCTTGTAGTAGTTTAGCTTGACCCCTGTAAAAAGCTCTAGCATAACGTTTGGCTGGCAAAATTTGAGCTTATCATCCTCGCCATAAACTAGCTCTTTTCTAAACGCCGCCTCCGCTTTTTGGTTGTTATACTCAAGGTGCGGTAGCTTTATGCCCACAAACCACGATACGATGAGGCCTCCGACGCTAATTAGTAGCGCGATATAAACTAGCGAGCCCTCGATGTCCTTGATGAAAGGTAGGCTCACGCTTTTGCTTAGCTCCCAAAGCACCGGTATAAAGGCAATCAGCGTCATAAACGCCTTTAAAACCTGCACGCCAAGGCTCTCCATGATCTTGGCAAAGCGATAAACATCCTCTTGGATACGCTGCGAGCTGCCCTCGATGTCGTTTTGGCAGTTTCGCCAAAATTTGAGATACTTAAAGGTCATCGCCTCCCTCCAGCGAAAGACCCAGTGGCTCGCAAAGAACGATATCACCGTGTAGGTTACGACGTATGGCATGGCGATCTTTAAGAAATTTAATATCCCTTGCCAAAACTCATCTACATTGTGATCCTTTGAGTTTTGCATGATGTCGTAGAAATTTTTATACCACTCGTTGATGCGGACGTTTAGATGCGTTTGATAGATAAGCAGTAAGATGATAAATATCGCTCCGCCGTAAGCCCAAAGTGCCCATTTTTTGTCTTTGAAAAATGATGAAAACATAAAGTGCCTTTTGTAAATTTTGGCAATTATAGCAGGCAAGATTTAAGCATTTATATAAAATTTAAACCCAAACTATATCATTTTGCAAATTTTAACGTAAAGGAAAATGATGAAGAAATTTGCATTTTTAGCTCTTAGCCTTTGTGCGACCTTAGCGCTTGGGGCCGATATGAAAGTCTATAAAAGCCCAACTTGCGGTTGTTGTGGCAACTGGGTGAGTGCTATGCAAAAGGCTGGCTTTAGCGAAGAGACCATCAAAGTAGATGACTTGGTCAAGGTTAAAAAAGAATTTCACGTGCCACTAGAGCTTTCAAGCTGCCACACAGCTATCGTTAATGGCTATGTCATCGAGGGCCACGTGCCAGTTGATGAGGTAAAGCGCCTCTTAGAGCTTAAACCAAAAGACGCTATCGGTATCGCAGTGCCTGGCATGCCTATGGAGAGTCAGGGTATGGAGCAAGGCGGCAAAGCCGAGCAATACGACGTCATACTCTTTAAAAAAGATGGCTCGCAAGAGGTCTTTGCTACTTACATCGGCTCTAAAAAGCTAAAATAACTTCAAATTTAGACTTAGCTCGTCTTTTGATGGGCTAAGTTAAAAAGAAATTCCCTTGCTAATGGCGATCACACAGAGTAAAAGCGTGAGCGGAACGTAGATAAATTTACCCACAAAATACCAGAGCGAGCCATAAGGTTTGCTAGCTCCAGAGTTTATCTCATCTAAAATTTCTTCTTTTTTAATGACCCAAAACCAAGATATTGCGCCGATGACTGCGCCGATCGGGATGATATAGATAGAGACAAAGTCCATCCAAGGTCCCCAACTGCTAATAGGCTCCATAAACGCTCCAAAGCCAAAGCAAACCACGCAAAGCAGCGCAAGCACCCAAAATCTACTAAGGCGTGGGAATTTATGCATGAGTGACTCAGCTACCACCTCAAACATATTTTGAAGCGAAGTGATACCGCCAAAGATGACTGCTGTAAATAGTATGATCGCAAAAATTTGACCGCCGATCATATTTTGTAAAATTTTAGGAAGCGTTACGAAAAGTAGTTTTGGTCCGCCAGCTGGGTCCATAGCGTAGGCAAAGACCGCTGGGATCATGACAAGTGCTGCCACAAGGGCTGCTAGAGTGTCAAAAAATGCCGTAGCTTTAGCGCTTTCTACGATGTCCTCATCTTTTGAAAGATATGCTCCATAAACTATCATGCCAGAACCCGTGATAGAGAGCGAGAAAAAGGCTTGACCCATCGCTGTGACCCATACCATCGGATCTTCAAGCTTGCTAAAGTCAGGGATAAATAGAAATTTATACCCCTCAAATGCGTTTGGCAGCATCGCGACATTTATAGCCAAAATGGCAAATAACACGAAAAATAGTGGCATCATTATTTTATTAGTCTTTTCGATGCTTTTTGCTCCAAAAAATAGCGTAAGAAGCGTGCCAACGATCACTATGAAGTGATATGGCAGGACCGAGTACTCGTGAAGCGCAAATGAGTTAAACCAAACATTTGTATCAACGCTCATAAATGAGCCAGTAAGCGCCTGGGTAAGGGCTTTTAGCACGTAAGCGATAATGACAGCGTAGCCGATGGCTATGCAAAGTGAGCCAGCAAGTGGAAGCCAGCCGACGATGCTGCCGATGACGCCTAAATTTCTACTTTGCCAAGCAAATTTATATGATCCTAGCGTGCCAGTCTTTGCGCGTCTGCCGATCGCATACTCTGCGCTTAAGCCAACGTAAGAAAAAAGTGCGACAAAAAAGATGTAGATGAGTAAAAATGCTCCACCACCATTTGTGCCAAGCTTGTAAGGAAAGCCCCAAACATTTGCCATACCAACGGCTGAACCAACTGAGGCTAATATAAAAGCCCAGCGTGATGAAAAATTCTTTTTGCTCATTGTAAAATCCATAAATTTAGTGATGAAAATAATGTTACCAAAATATGATTTAAGAACTTTTTATAAATTTTAAATTTAAGAAACGTTGTTACTTTTGGGCGCGGCTAATTTGACCGCTAAATATAAATTCGCTATAATCAGCCAAAATTTTTAACTCTTAAGGATCATAATTGTACCCCAGTAGCGATAACTCGCTTTTAATGGTAATACTTGCCATTATATTCATTTTACTAAACGCATTTTTTGTTTTGTCGGAATTTTCCCTTGTTAAGGTTCGCAAGTCTAGACTTGAAGAGCTCATCAAAGAGAAAAAGCCAAACGCCCAGCTTGCCTTTGAGATGTCAAACAAGCTTGATACCTATCTTAGCGCCACTCAGCTTGGCATTACGCTAAGCTCGCTCGCCCTTGGTTGGATCGGTGAGCCAGCAGTCGCAAGGCTTATAGAAGCCCCTCTTAAAAATGTTTTCAACCTTAGCGATATTTTAGTTCATACAGTCGGCTTTGCGATCGCATTTACGCTTATCACGCTACTTCACGTCGTTATGGGTGAGCTTGTACCAAAGTCAGTCGCCATAGCCAAATCAGAATCAGCAGTGCTTAAAATCGCCCGTCCGCTTCACTTTTTCTGGATACTTTTCTCGCCTATCATAAAGCTTTTTGACATTCTAGCTACATTTGGACTTAAAATTTTAGGCATCCAGCCAGCAAAAGAGAATGAGCTAGCGCACTCTGAAGAGGAGATCAAGATCATCGTTGGCGAGAGCTTAAAGGGCGGCGTGCTTGACAGCTTTGAGACTGAGATCATCAAAAATGCAGTTGATTTTAGTGACACGGTCGCAAAAGAGGTTATGACGCCAAGACGCGACATGATCTGTATAAACAAACAAAAGAGCTTTGAAGAAAATTTACAAGTCGTTTTTGAGTCAAAATATACTCGCTATCCTTATATAGACGGCTCAAAAGATATCATTTTGGGCATGATACACATTAGAGATATCTTGCAGCTACACTTTAGCGAGGATAAAGAGAAGAGTTTTGATGCGATCGTGCGTAAATTTGTCATCGTGCCTGAGAGCCTTTCTATATCAAAGGTGCTTGTGATGATGAACAAGGAGCAAATTTCAGCGGCACTTGTCGTTGATGAGTATGGCGGCACGGCTGGACTTCTTACGATGGAGGATATCATGGAGGAGGTGCTTGGCGACTTTAACGACGAGCACGACGAGGTAGATCAACACTATAAAAAGATAAATGAAAACATCTATGAATTCCAAGGCAGATACGATCTAGAGAGTGTTGAGGAGCTTCTTGGCATAAGCTTTGATGAAGAGACCGATCAAGTCACGATCGGCGGATATGTCTTTAACCTTATCGGTCGTTTGCCAGTCGTTGGGGACAAGATCGAGGATGAAAACTGCTACTACGAGGTGAGAAAGATGGACGGAGCTAGTATCTCGCGCGTAAAAGTTAGAAAAAAGATAAAAGAAGAAGAGGAGCCTGCTCAGGCTTAGTTTATAAATTTAATGGCTTTTTGGCCATTAAATTTAATCTCGCAAAATCATAAAAAATATGGCAAATTTAAGTGGCATTGTGCTTTTTAAAAACTCTAAGCCATCAAATTTATCTTACAAAACCACAAAATTTAAAGTAGCACTACCTTTTTAAATAGCTCTCTAAAACGTTAGCACCGTTTTTTTGTAAATTTGGCTATAAATTTTTAAAAATGGCTTGCGAGTTTTAAATTTATCAACCGCTCGCAAAAGTAGCCGAGTAATATTGCTTGTGATATTTAAATTTACTAAAGTTTATTAGCCTTGGCTCGTAGATACGATGTCACGAAATTTCGTCATAAATTTCTCTATCGCGCTCATCTAGGCTGCAATGAGAGAGCCAAATTTATTTTGTTAAATTTTAAAACGCCTCTTAATAGCTCTTTTGTGGCCAAATTTGCTTATCTATTTTTTATCATTTATAAAAGCGTGCTAGATCTTTGCCATGCTTTAATGCTAGCTCGTAGTAGGGCGTGCCTGGGTTCTCGCCTATCATCTCATAGAGCTTTTTACGAAGCTCTGGTAAAAGGCGAAGATCGCTATAGTCTATCCTCTGTTTATACGCTGGCAAACCTTGTAAAAGCAGAGCATTTGAGTAGTTTATGCCGCCAGTTTTGCTGCCAGTAATGTTAAATTCATTTTCATATTGCGCGCGAGTTAAGCCAGTTGGTATGCTAAGCTCTCCCCGTTGTAGGCAAATTTTATCATTGCTACTGATGAGATACTCTGGAAATTCTAACTCTTGGTAGTTGATATCTTCGTGATCATAATAGACCCACTTTATGCCGTCTTTATTTTTGCGGTTGAAACTGCTTTTGTAGATGAAGCTACCCGGGATTATAAATTCACGGCTTTTTAGCACCGGCGTATCTGCTATATCTTTATAAACAGCAACCAAGTAGCAGTCACTAAAAAAATCAAGCGGCCAAAGAAGGCCCTCATTCGCTCGCTTTACAAGTCGGTTTTTAATATCAACTAAGATTTTGCCAAAGAAATATCTCTTGTAGTAGTCATTATAGACGTAAAATATGTCGCCTTCTTTGAGCTTTGTCCTATCTGGCATTTTATAAATTTAGCTCTTCCAGATGTTTTTGTTTAGCTCTAGATCACGCACGATCTCTACAAAGTCGCTAACTCCTGCGATGTAGTTTTGCACGCTCTCGTTGCTGTTTATCGGCTTTTTAAGATCAGGCTCAAAGCTGTCCTTTCTAAGATCGATCGCGATGAAAATTTCATTTTTTAAAAAGACTGCCGAGAGCGGGGCGTTAAATTTAGTTCTTAGAGTGGTTAAATTTTCCATCAGCTTTGGCGTTAGAGCATATCTAGCAGCGATCTGATCGGTCGTGTAGGTCTTAAAAAGCTCATTAAATTTAGGATTATCCATCATCGCTAGCTCGCCATCGCTTCTTAGATCAGATGTCCGCTTCTTGTCGCAGACATAGATCGTGGCGTTTAGCTCTTTTTTAAACTCAGCCTTTAGCAAAATGCCTTGAAATTTCACCGTTGTAGTGGTGCGTTTCTCACCTTTTACCTCTTTTGCCGCATAAAAATCGCAAAGCTTAAACTGCGTCTCATCGATCTGTCCGTAGATCATATCCTCTGCATAGTGTCTATTTACGTCAGCGTCGTAAATTTTTAAAAAATCATCCAAACTTAGTCCGCCATTTGCGCTGAAATTTAGACCATAGTTTTTTACGATGACGCCAACTACTTTTTGTTTAAATTTTGCTACAAGCTCGTTTTTTAGCCAATTTATCGTCTTGCCAAGATAAAAAACTCCGCCTATTAGCAAAAAGAAAAATAAATTTCCAAGGTGCAGTGATGCCAAAAAACCACTTACAACTATGATGCCAAGAAAGCCATAAACTATCATTTTAAAGGCTTTTTGCCCCATAGCAAGGCGCTCTTTTTCAAGCTCGTCAAGGTCGCTTAGATCGATGCCTTTTAGTTCGTCTGCTTGCATTTTTTATGCCTTATTTTTTGAAAAGATCACCGACGTTTGGAGCAGCTGCTTCATTTTCAGGGATATCAAAAAAGACATCTTTGTGAAAGCCAAACATTGAAGCTACGATGTTTGAAGGAAACATCTGTGTGGCGTTGTTGTAAATTTCAACAGCTGAGTTGTAAGCGCGTCTGGCAGCTGAAATTTGCTCTTCAACCTCGTTTAGTGTGCTTTGGATGTGAAGTAAATTTTGATTTGCTTTTAGGTCTGGATAGTTTTCTACGCTTACTCTAAGACCATTTAGCAAGCTTGAAATTTTGTTATTTAGCTCAAATTTCTCTTCATTTGTAGAGGCGCTTCTAGCGCTTTCTCTAAGGGCAGTGATGTTTTCTAGTAGGCTCTTTTCATGCACCATGTACTCTTTTGCAGTGGCTACTAAATTTGGTATGAGATCATATCTTCTTTTTAGCTGTGCGTCGATGCCAGCCTCCACGCTTTTTACCTGGTTTTGCTTTGCAACAAGCGAGTTGTAAAGGCTGATGAAAAAGACAAAAATGACTGCGATAACAAGTATCACGATGACTAACGAATTCATAACTTTTCCTTTGAAATTTAAGTTTGTTGTAGTTTATCCAAAGTTGCTTAAGAGTATTTAAACACCGAGGTTGGGTGATTAAATTTAATATTATAATTTAATCTTAAATTTTACATATAATTTATATAATTAAAAATTGTTTTTTACGAGGAGGATAAATGAGAACGGTAAACGTAAAAGATATAAAAGAGACTGTTGCAAAGCTTTGCAAACAAGCCTGTTACGTCGTTACACCAGATCTAAAGGCTGCTTTTACAAAAGCTCAAACCACAGAGAGCTCATCTCTTGGCAAAGACATTTTGGGCAAAATTTTGCAAAATGCCAAGCTAGCAGAAGAGGGCGTTGCGCCTATTTGCCAAGATACAGGCATGACGGTTGTCTTTGTCGAGATCGGTCAAGACGTGCATATCGAGGGCGGTTACATCGAAGATGCGATCAATGAGGGCGTTGCAAAAGGCTACACTGAGGGCTATCTTAGAAAATCAGTCGTCGCTGAGCCACTTTTTGAGAGAAAAAACACCACAAACAACACTCCAGCGGTCATCCACACTAGGATCGTTCCAGGTGATAAGCTAAAGATAAAAGTCGCTCCAAAAGGCTTTGGTAGTGAGAATAAATCAATACTAAAAATGCTTGTGCCAGCTGATGGTATAGAGGGCGTTAAAAAAGTATTTTTAGAGGCTGTAAAATACGCCGGACCAAACGCTTGCCCTCCAATGACAATAGGCGTTGGCATAGGTGGCACTATGGATAAAGCTGCACTTCTAGCCAAACAAGCTGCAGTTCGTCCAGTAGATAGTAAAAATGCCGATGCAAGATATGCAAAACTCGAAGATGAGCTTCTTGAGCTTGCTAGCAAAACAGGCGTCGGACCTCAAGGGCTTGGTGGCGATACAACTGCCATAAAAGTAAATGTCGAGTGGTATCCAACTCACATCGCAGGCCTACCAGTAGCCATAAATATCAACTGCCACGCTGCACGCCACGCAGACGCCGAGCTTTAAGGAGATAACATGTCAGAAGTAAAAAGAATAACAGCACCATTTGATAAAGAGGTGGTAAAAAGCCTAAAAGCAGGCGACAATGTCCTAATCTCAGGCACTATCATCGCTGCTCGTGACGCCGCTCACAAGGCGCTAACAGAGGCTCTAGCACGTGGCGAGAAGCTACCAGTTGAGCTAAAGGGCGAGACTATCTACTACGTCGGACCAACACCAGCTAAACCAAACCAAGCTATCGGCGCAGCAGGTCCAACAACAAGCGGCAGAATGGACAAATACACACCAACTATGATAAACGAAGTTGGCATAAATGGCATGATCGGCAAGGGATATCGCAATGATGCAGTGGTTGATGCGATGAAAAAATCATGCTGTGTTTATATGGTCGCTATCGGCGGTATCGGAGCGGTCATTAGCCAAAGTATCAAAAAATATGAAGTCTTGGCATATCCAGAGCTAGGACCAGAGGCAGTCGCAAGGCTCACAGTAGAGGACTTCCCAGCGATTGTGGCTATCGACTGCGAGGGCAATAACTTCTACGAAGTCGGTCAAGCACCTTACAAAAAAATCTAAATTTGATCCGCTAGCTCCCAGCTAGCGGAATTTCTTCTAAAATGAAAACTTTTTACAACGATCAAGCAAAGCCACTACTTAGATTTTTTACCAAAACCAAAAGCGAGCTAGTAAATTTAAAGCTAAAGCAAATTCTGGACGAGGGCTTTATCTCAAAACCGCAAGGGATATTTTTAAAAGCTGCCATAAGAAAAAGGCAGAAATTTGAGCAAAACAAGACGCAAAATGAGTGGTCGATAAATGAGATAGTAGTTTTTGAAAGCGAGTATGAAAGCTGCGAGGAGTACTTTAGCGACGTGGGGTCGTTTGTAGTGAAGCTGGCTGATAAATTTAGAACAAGTGGCATTAGCAAGGAGATAGTGCTTGCTGTTTCGTTTCAGGCGCTGCAGTTTGTCGCGCTGGGTAGCGAGGAGTTTAAATTTATATACGAGGACTACGATGAGAGCACAAACTCCGCTCACATTAAAATTTACGCCAAAAGAGAAAACGACGAAATTTTGCTATATAAAAATAGGATAGGGGGCTACAAAACTGAGGCGCTAATCGTTTACGAGGTGGCTAGTAGTAGCCAAGACACATAGTATCAGTCAGTTTTATGCGCTTTTCAAAGGGTGCCGGCGAGAAAAATTTGCACTTTTCTATATAAATTCTATACGAGTAGCTAAGCTTAAAATCATCATAAAATTTCTTTAAATTTAAAAATTTGATACCGCAAATTTCATGAAATTCAAAAAGCTCATAAATTTTCGAGCCATTTTTTGCCACGAGGTGGGATGGGGCGAGTGAGGTAAATGAGCAAAAAACGCCAGTTGGCACGAGGCCATTTAAGGGCGTGCAGGCTTGCAAAGCGTCTGCAAATTTCTCTGGGACGCTCTTTTTTCTAATAAAAACGATGCGCGAGTTTTCAAATTTAGCGCTGATCGCATTTTTCCAAAAAAGATAGGCGTTTGATGAGATGCCCGCGTTTTTGGCAAGCTGCGCACCAAGCACGTAGTCATCTAAAAATTCGTTTGGTGCAAGGGTTATTTGCATCTTTGTCCTTTTGAAATTTTGCTCATTATAGCCTTTGGTGCCTAAAAATTTAGAAATTTATAGTAGGATTTTGCCAAATTTCAAAGGAGAAGATATGAAAAAACAAATTTCAACAAAAAACGCCCCACAAGCGATCGGACCATATTCTCAAGCGATTAGCGCGAATGGATTTTTATTTATCTCAGGTCAGCTTGGCGTCACACCAGCAGGCGAGTTTGCAGGCAGTAGCGTAGAGGCTCAAGCCGAGCAGTCACTTACAAATTTACAAAACATTTTGGCTGAGGCTGGACTTAGTTTTGATAATGTCGTAAAGACTACGATCTTTTTAGCAGATATGGCAGATTTTGCTAAAGTAAATGTCACATACGCTAAATTTTTTAAAGAGCCATATCCTGCTAGAAGCACGGTAGCTGCGAAGACTTTGCCAAAAGATGCACTTGTAGAAATTGAGGTTATCGCAGTTTGCTGACACATATCGTGAAAAAGTTATATCACATATAATTAATCTTTATAAGATGGAGAGCAGAACTCTCCAAATTTATGTCTAAAAAAATTTTGATTTTATAAAATATTTTGCAATTATTTCAACTATCTTTAAGCATCCCTCATATATAATTCCAGCTCACGAAACGAGAAACCACCTTTAACTTCAACGTTAATAAAGCCTTTTTCTTATCGTTGTTCTTTTAACTTACAATTGTTAAACTATTAGTCAATCTTTGAAATCTAAACAAGTGATCGATTGAGCCAGTCTATTATGATTAAATAATAGATTAGACAAACTAATATAAAAACTAAAAGTTTTTT
>NZ_PPCG01000076.1 GCF_002913745.1 Campylobacter concisus | reverse complement strand
ATAAATAAGGATCAAAAATTTCTCTATGCAAGAGAGCTTTTAAATTTCAAAGAAAAAAGAGGCATAGATGTCTTAGAGCTTATGCAAAAGATAGATAAGAAGCAAATTTTAAATAAGATGGCTTGATAAATAAAGCAGAGCGAGGATCATCCTCTACCTTGTCATAGTATGACTTAGCAGCAACTCGCGCTAAATACAAAGATAAATTTAAACCTTTTTATCGACAACCTTTTTGCCATTTTCTTCAAGTTTTTGCATGATACGAAGCACATCGATACCTCGTTCTCTCTCAAGTTCTTGAAGCTTAAGTAAATATGAGAATTTCTCATCCTTAGTAATGTCATAAGTTTCAGTGTTTTTGCTATGTCCCTGAATAGGCTTAAAATTTTCTTCTTTTATGCCATTTGAATCTGGCTCATTGTTTTTATTATTTAAAATTCTTTCAGCTTCTTCATTCATAGCATCTACTTGTGAGAAAAAGTCTTCATTGCTCTTTTCTAGCTTCTCTGCCATCCTAGCTCTATCTTGTAGCCAGCGTTCTTTAAATTCACTGATACTAAGATCAGCTGAGTTTAACAACTCGTCGCTAATATCATCAGATATCATTGGCATAAAATCGCCAGTCTTGCTCTCTTGTATAAAACGTAACAAAGAATTTGCTTCGTCCTTGCTTATTGAGCTATCAAGTCCTGTTGCTTTACCCCAAATGGTTATCCTGCCATCAGCTGCAATGCCACTCATGTAGTTTCCAAAAATGCGCTGAAGAGCACTATTTGCTACAGCGTTATTGCTATCATCGTTTATTTTATTTTTATCAGGTTGTTGCTCTGTTTTTGTTTGTATGTTTTTCTCTTCCGCTCCAGCTGGCTCATACCTCATATTTTGATATGTAAATCCATTTACACTGCCTATCATATTTAAAAGCCTTTTGTATTTCTTAATTTGTAAATCGACCTTTCAACATTTTAGTTTATATATAGCCTATCTCTACACAAAAGTCTTACTAATAGAACTTATCCTCTCGCTCCAAGAATTTGCTAGAGAATTTATATCCTCTCTAGTTGGCTTAAATTTCTCATAATCGTTTGAAGTAACACTTTCTGCGCTAGTGTTCTTTGATCTTGCATACATTAAAAGCGGTAGCTCTTTAAGTCTTTCTTTTATGAGCGCTTTTATGCTCTCACTATCCTTACCCACCTTTTCAAAATCCACAAAGTACTCTTTATGCTCTCCAGTGCTTGAGATATCATTTAAGGCAGCGCTGCTTAGCTTAGTCTTTGCACTATCACTTGGTAGCGGTCTAGAGCTGCGCAAAAATCCCATAAAAAGAGCCTCTTTGCTGTAGCCTTCATCTGCTTGATATACCGACATATCTGGGTTAAAACTAAACTCATCGCCTGCTTCGCTCATCGTAAAATCAACCTCTTTTACTATAAGCCTAACGCCTGCACTTGAAAGCTCTTTGCTAAGAGTTTTGGCGCTATTTAGCTCATCGGTGCTAGAGTAGATGTTTGAGATAGTGGAGCTTGATAGATCTTTTATCAAATGTCCTTTGGCATCGTAGCTAGTGCCTTTTGTGCTGTAACCTTTTGGTAGTTTGCCTATATCTGCAAGGGTGTAGCTCTTTTTATCATCGCCTAAAGTGCTAGACGTCATTTGATCAAATAGTCTGTAGTAGTGCTTTATAGTATCGGCCATATCGATGTTATCAAAGATCTTTATCTGCTCGTCTTTGCTTTTGATGCGGTTTAGCACATGATTGCGCTCGGCAAATCTACTAAGCTCATCAAGCGTGCTTTTATGGATTTTAAAGTCCTGTGGCAAACCTGCATCTTTGTTAAAATCAGCTCCCATAAAGCCAGCTTTATCCACTGTGTAGCCATAAGCTTGAAGATTATTAAAATTTAAAGAGGCGAGGCTATTTTGTGAAAAAGAGATATAAGTAAATTTAGCTGGCTCTTGGCTTGGCTTGCTAATCTTTTCTTTGGCATTTTGCTTTATGAGATCACTAAAATTTGCAGATCTGTCTTGTTTGTGTTGTTGCTTAGTATATGAATTTACATTTGTGCCTAAGATGCTAATATCATTCTTGGCTTGCCTCCTAGCTTCTTTTATAGTTTATAGCAAAAGGTGTTCCAGAGAATTAGTATTTCATGCTCCGTCATTATTCTGTAAAAAATAATTACTTGCAACGATATACCGTTCTTAAGGTATTGTATAATGGTGCCCGAGGTCGGACTCGAACCGACACAAGGTTGCCCTTATCAGATTTTGAGTCTGACGCGTCTACCAGTTTCACCACTCGGGCTAAGTTAAGATTGAAATTTTAGATTTGTGAGAAGAAAAAAAGGGAGACTTGCTCCCCGAAAAAGAAAATTATTTCTTTTTACCTTTTTTAGCAGCACCAGCAGCAACTGCTTCTTTAAGTTTTTTGCCAACTTTAAATTTGACTGCTTTGCTAGCAGGAACGTCGACTACTTTCTTGGTTCCAGGAACTCTAGCTTTCCTTGCAGCTCTATCAGCAGTACCGAAAGTACCAAAGCCTATAAAGCTAATTGTATCGCCTTTTTCAAGAACCGCTTGGATTGTCTCCAAAGTAGCATCAACAACTTTTAGAGTATCTTTTTTTGAAAGACCAGCCTTGTCGGCAACCGCTTGAATAAATTCAGCTTTTTTCATGAACCATCCTTTTAAGAAGTTATGCGGCAATTCTACACTCTTTTAAAAAAAAATACAATACTTTTTCCCTAAATTTAGCTCTTTTTTGCATTTTTTTAGTAAAAAAGACCAAATTTTGAACTCTCACTCACAAATTTCAAACGTAAGCTCGTTTTTTAGCCCTATCTTTTTTATATCCACAAGTTTTAAATTTTCAAAATTTAGAGCCATTAGCTCATCTTTGTTTGTCACTTTAGCATTTGCGATCTGGCGCAAAACCTCACCTCTATAAGCTTTTGCATGGTGGCTTAGTATCTTTTTGTTTTTCAAGAAACAAAATGTCGTAAATTCTTTTTTTATCACATAAAATTTCTCATAAAATTTAGCCCTAAGATCTAAAATTTCATCATTTTCTAAAAAGCTATCGAC
>NZ_PPCG01000075.1 GCF_002913745.1 Campylobacter concisus | reverse complement strand
TTCTAGCAGCTTCTTAATTCTATATCCAATAAATTTTTATAAAAATATATGATGATTTATATCAATATCTTATAAGAGTTTTTTATTTATAATTTCAATAAGAAAAATCATAATTGTATTTTAAAAGGAGTTTTTTATAAGACAAGTTTTAAGCCTAATAGTTTTTTCGTCGCTGCTTTTAGCAAATGAAGCAAATTTAGACACTATAAAGCCTGTTAAAGAATTTGTGCCACCGCCAATTATAACGCCAAATGTTGCGCAAAGTGCCTTTGTGGAAAATCAATTTGACCGCACTCAAAGAAGCGAATATCCGTTTGTGACAAATTTGCTTGATAGCTCAGCGGATATGTTTCATATCTCAGCTGGAATGTATGGCAAAAGCTTTTACAATTCATCGCTTTTTAAATATCGTGGCGCAAATTTTTACACCATCTTAAATGCAAATTTCACCAAAGCAAATAATTATAAAGATGGAAGTGGCAAAAAATGGAACTATGGCTACAATAGACAAGGTCAAAGTGCTATCTTAGGTTTCGTGCCAAATGATCTTAGCGAGCTTAGGCTTACGTTTTTAAGGGATAATATCGATAAAGATAAGCAGCCAGAGCACGTGATGGATGCCTTTAAAACGACAAGAAAAGTCGGCAAGCTAAATATTAGATTAGTCGAGGAAGATCTTTCAAATACGCTAAATTTTGAATTTATCCTAAAAAAGGTTGAGCGAAAAGCTGATAATTTTCATCTAAGAGATGTCACCCAAAATGTAAAAGTGGATTTAAAGAGAAATATATTTGAGGCAAATTTAAAGTATGATGTTGATTTTTCAAGCTTTCATAATCAAATAGGTTTTGGCTTTGAAAAAGATAAACATGACGGCAAAAGATACCTAAAACGTGGCTCTACTTGGGTATTTAACGGATACAGATTTGCTGATGTTAGAAATGATAAATTTATGCTTTTTGACACACTTGCTTATAAATTTAATGAAGCAAACGAAGCTTCTCTTGCCTTAAAATATGAAGAGCAAAGAAGTAAGCTTAACGGACTTGATACTAAATATTTTGCACCAAATCCAGCCATTAGCACCACTCGCGGACTGCTTCGTCAAATTTATGGCAAAGACGTAAGCGATAAGATCGAAAAAGACGCTTTTAGCGCAAGCCTAAAATATAAATTTACGCCAAACGATAAGGATAGCTACTTTGTAAAGCTTGAGAGCTTATCTCGCTTGCCAAGTAATATGGAGCGTTTTAACGCACTTTATGGCGCAGACGATAAAGGCTGGATAGCAAATCCAAATTTAGAGCCAGAAAGACACAATAGAGCAGTTCTTGGCTTTAAATTTGGCAGTCAGTTTTATAAAGAATACCTAAATTCTTTGCAAAACAAAGATGCATTTAACTTTAGCGGGCATTTCATCGCTGATAGCGTTAAAAATTTGATCATTTTTGATAGACGCCACTCAAAAGCTCCGATGCAACTAAATAAAAACGCAGTCATCTCAAGAAATGTTGATGCAACGCTTTATAGTGTAAATTTCAATACAGAATATAGCTTTGCAAGGCACTTTGGCTTAAAAAGCTCACTTTACTACAACTACGGACAAAACAAAACAGACGGCAGACCGCTTTATCAAATAAAGCCTTTCGAGGCAAATTTTGCGTTTGACTATAAAGACTATGCAAGTTTTGGTAGCTATAACCTTGGCACCGCACTAAGACTAGTTTCAAAGCAAACTAGAGGCGATTTTAGCAAGTAAAATGGCCTAGGTATCGACAAAAAAGAGGCCGCAAAAGGATTTGGTTTGCTTGATCTTTATGGTGGTGTAGAGTTTAAAAATAAAGTTGGCATAAGATTTGGCGTAGCAAATTTATTTGATAAAGATTATGCAGAATTTATCAGCGGTGATCACGTAGCAGCACTTGATCCGGTAGTCGTTCATGCCCCTGGTAGGACATTTTTCATTAGCTTTCACAGCAGTTTTTAAAGGAGAAAAAGATGTTAGATAGAAGAAAATTTTTAGGACTTAGCACAGCTTTAGGCGTTAGCGCATTTGCGCCAAATTTATTTGCAAAAGAGAGCTTTAATATGTGGGGCGCGCCAGCGATCCCAAGTGTCATAATGGCAGTTGCTGCACTGCAAGGCGAGTTAAATAAAACTTATGATGTAAGCCTAAATATCTGGAAAACACCAGATCAGCTTCGTGCAGGCGTGGCTAGTGGAGATATCAAGGTAACGATGTCACCATCAAATGTCGCTGCAAATTTAAGAAATCAAGGGCTTGATTTTGCGATGTTAAATTTACTGACTCTTGGCGTAATGAACGCTATGGTTAAGGACGAAAAGATCAAAAATTTAGAGGATTTTGTAGGCAAAAAGCTTATCATGCCATTTAGAGGCGACATGCCTGATCTTGTCCTAAGAGCGCTTTGCAAGAAGAGAGGCATAGATGTTGGCAAGATAGACATTACATATACAGCAACGCCGCCTGAGGCTTTGCTTTTATTTTTACAAAAAGATTTTGACATTTTAATAGTTCCACAACCTCTTGGCGAAGCGACTATTTTGCGTGGTAAAAAAGCAGGCGTTAGCGTGCATTATTCAGTTGATTTTCCAAAAATTTGGGGCGAGAGTTTTGGTACAAAACCGATAATCCCAATGGCTGGCATTATCGTAGAAAGAGGCTTTTACGAGAAAAACTTAAATCTATTTGACACGCTTCATAGCGATCTTAAAAATGCACTTTCATGGATACTTGAAAACAAACAAAGTGCAGCAAAGATAGGCTCAAGCTACTTGCCAGCTCCAGAAGTAGCACTTGCAAATGCCTTTGACAAGGCAAATCTAACAGTGACAAAAGCAAATGAACTACAAAGTGAAATCATGGCATTTTTTGAAGAAATTTATCAGTTTAATCCAAAATTTCTAGGCGGTAAGATGCCAGATAAAGGTCTATTTTTATGATACTAATCGACGGCGTCAAAAAAGATCGCTCAGCCTTTTTAAAAATGATTGACTATTTTTGGGGCGGATTTAGCGGATTTGCCGTAGTTTTTTTGATCTTAGCCATTTGGCAAGTGGGAAGCGAGTTTAGCTCCCCACTCCTACTTCCACCACCAAAAGATGTATTTTTAAAAGCCTGTGAAATTTTAAAAGATTATAAAAACAGCGAGATAAATATAACGCTTTGCAGATCACTGATCGGAGTTTGCTCGGCAACATTTTTTGGTATATTTTTAGGGCTAATAGCAGGTAGTTTTAAAAGTTTTGCAGCCTTTTTAAAGCCTGTTATTACCTTGCTTTTATCAATGCCACCAATTATTTGGATAGTGCTTGCTATTTTTTGGTTTGGATTTGGAAATTTTAGCACCGTTTTTACTATCTTTATAACCGTTTTACCGCTTACTTTTGCAAGCTCAGCAGTTGCTATGAGTAGCGTAGATGAGGAGCTAAAAGAGATGTTTGATGCCTATCATTTAGGATTTTTAAAAAAGATAAAACACCTCTATATCCCACATCTTACGAGCTATATCATAAGCTCTGTTAGTGTAGCTGTTGCAATGGGTGTAAAGATAGTCATAATGGCTGAACTACTAGGTGCAAATAACGGCATGGGAGCAAAGATAGCAAATGCAAGGGCGATGCTTGAAACAACCGAGGTAATGGCGTATGTTCTTTTAAGTATCGCTCTTATCATGCTTTTTGAGTACCTCATCATCGAGCCATTAAAAATAGCTCTGATGCCTTGGAGGAGATGATGCTTGAGCTTAAAAATGTAGAGTATGAAATTTTAAGAGATAAGGTCGTAAGAAATTTTAATTTAAAGGTAGAAAAAGGCGAAGTGGTGACGCTTTTTGGGCCTTCTGGATGTGGGAAAACTACCATTTTGCGCCTTATTAGCGGACTAAATGAGCCTAGAAAAGGGGAAATTTTTAATAAATTTAAAAAAATGACATATTTTTTTCAAGAAAATCGTCTACTTACATGGAAAAATGCTCTTGAAAATGTGCTTTTGGTTATGGATAAAGCTGATCAAAACAGCGTTTTAAAGCTTTTTGCTAAGGTTGGCCTTAGTCAAAAAGACGCACTAAAATATCCAAATGAACTAAGCGGCGGTATGCGCCAAAGGGTTGCTTTTGTAAGAGCAGTTGTGACAAAACCTGACCTTCTTTTAATGGATGAGCCATTTTCGGGGCTTGATTATGATATGAAAGAAATTTTGATCGATATCGTTAGCCAAAGAGTGAGCGAGGGCATGAGCATAATACTCGTCACACACGACAGGATGGAGGCCGTAAAGATGTCAAATAGAATTTATTTTCTCACAAATAAAGGCGCGATCATGCAAAAAGAGCTTGTTTTAGACGAGGCTTTTAAAGACCGTGATTTTGCATTTATTAGCAAAACAATAGATGAAAATTTTAAAGGGCAAATTTATTATGATTAACAACTTTTTTACATATCCTATGAGAATATTTTTTCTCACGAGTGCCGCCTGTGCTGTGCTGGGGGCTACTATATTTTTTACACCAACTGATTTTGTGAGTTTGCATAAATTTATATTTTTACACCTTTTTTTGGCACTTGCTTATGCTGGTTTTTTACTCACTGGACTAACCGACTGGACAAATTTCAGCTCATCACTAAAAGTCCATGCTTGCATTTTATTTTCACTATTTACAACTAGCTTTATAGCAGCACTTTTTAGCTTATTTTTAGCACATTTTTTTATCACACTTTTTTGGGCATATTTAGTTATGCTTTGTCTTTATATGATCTGGCGAGATAAAAATCTTGATCAATTTGGCGTACTTGGCTTTTTGTTTGGCATTTTAGGCTTTGAAATTTATTATCTAATAAGTGGCAACGAAAAATTTCTAAATTTACAAGTTTTTATCCACGTGATCGCTATCTTACTCATCTCATACCGCGTTAGTGTCGTACTTGGAAAAGAAGCGTTAAAGAGAGAAAAAGGCATGGATGAAGCTCTTTTTGTGCCAAATTTTATCTATAAAAATATCGCTATTTGCTGCGTTTGCGCCTTTTTGCTTTTAAATATATTTTTTGAAGGAAGCTTAGGTGTCTATTATGCTGCGATAGCTTGCGGAAGCGCGGTGCTTGCAAAGCTTAAAGAGTGGCACTATAAGCAACTTTTGAGGCATAATTTTGTGATTTACTATTACTTTATGCAGATATTTTTAGCGGTTGGATTTTTAGGCATCGGAGCAAGTGGGCTTTTAAATTTAGGTTTTGAAGTAAATTTTATGCACTTAATAGCCATAAATGCTGTTATTTTTAGCGTTATGCTTATTTTTAATATCGCGGGGCTTCGTCATAGCGGACAAGAGCTTGAGTTTTTGCGCCTTAGCAAAATTGCATTTATTTTAGTCATTTTAGCTGGCGTTAGTAGAGGCATTTTGGCTTATTTTTGGAGTGGCTTTTATATTCATTTGCCCGCAATGCTAATAGCAATCGCTTTTGTTTTTTGGCTCATAAATTTTTATGTGATCTTTAGGGATAACGATTTTAGCGATGATCCAGAGTAAATTTAGTTTGTATAACTTTCAAGTTTTTCGTGGTCGATGATGAGAAATTCATGCGGTGTGATCTTTCTGATGACATCGTCTTTTATTAGCTCATTAAAGGCTGTTGAGGCGCTTTGGCGCTTGAGACCAACAAAGCTTGAGAGCACTTTTAGAGAAAATGGCAAAAATACGTAGTGGTAGCCATTTTGCTTTAGATCTTGCTCGTTTGCAAGCTCGATTAAGAAATTTGCGATCCTGCCCTTTGCATCCTCAAAAAGTATCGACTTTGTGATTTGGCGCTGCACGATGATGGTGTTTAGGGTGGTTGTTAGTATCTCGCTTGCAGCTTTTTGATTATGTAAAATTTCACCTATTTTATCCAGTCTAATGACGTAAATTTGGGCATCTTCAAGCACTTCAAATGCGCAGTTGTCATCAAGTATGGCGATGTTGTTTTTTTCTAAATGATAAAGGATAAATTCCTCGCCATCTTCAAAAAATGAGAGCTTCGCAGAGCCGCTTTTTAGAACGATGATCTCGATATCTTCGGTGTAGATCGTGCTTGTTTTTGGCAGCTCTTTAAACTCAAATTTCTCTAGCTCGCTTGGAGTTAGAATTTCTAAAATTTTTGTTTGAAGAAGACCTAAGCGTGATTTTTTCATAACTCTCCTAAAAATAGAGTTGGGATTGTATCTTAGAAAGTATTTAAATCAGTTGAATTTGATATTCTTTTAAATTTTTTTAAGGATAGTAATAAATTTAAGGCTTGGTTGCATAAACTGCAACCAAATTTAAAAACCGTGAAGCTCTTTTATCTTCTCATCTATCGGTTTTTTGTGCCCATCTTTTGTCACACTAACATAAGTCGCGATGGCACTTGTGACGTGTATAGTCTCTCTAAAACCGCCGTCATTTAGCCTAAGTGCAGTCACTTCTATCTGCGTTGTTATCGATGTTTTGCCAACTGCGATGATCTTTGCATAGCAGCTTAGCACGTCGCCAACAAAGACTGGTTGTTTGAATATGATCTCTTTCATCGAAATTGTCACAACTCGCTCAGGCGAAATTTCTCTAGCAGCCTGGGCACCTGCAAGGTCGATCTGACTCATTATCCAGCCACCAAAAATATTTCCAGCTGAATTTGTATCTTTTGGTAGCATCACTTGCTTTATGCGTGGCTCGCCAAAATCCTTTAAAATATCCATTTTTTTGCCTTTTAGATCTTAAATTTTTGGCAAATTGTAGCAAATTTTAAGGCTTTATGCTAAAATCCTGCAACTTTAAGGGATGAAAAGATGAATGATTTTAAAAGATTAAACGAACTTACAAAAGAGCAAAAATCCAAGCTAAACGCGATTTATAAAAATTTAGATGACAAGATCATAGCTGATGCTGTGAAAATTTGCGGCCTTGATGGCACGCCGAGCCAAAAACTAGCCCTTGCTAGAAGGATAGTTGATCTTAAAGTTGATCCACTTCAAAATGAGCTAAAAAAGCTAAATTTAGGAGAGGACGAGCAAAAACGCGTGCTAAATTTGATCTATGGCTACGTTAGAAATTTATATGAAAATCTGCATGCCGAGCTTATAAAAAAAGCAAAAGATGAGCAAATTTTAGACCCGTTTTTTCAAGCTTTTGTTGAGGCTATGCACGAGCTCGGGCTTAGTCTAAATGCGTGGCAAATTTCATGGCAAGATAAGATAATAGACACCACAAATAAAGAGTTTGAAGCTAAATTTAAAGATTTAGGCGAGGCAAATGAGTTTATCACTAAAAACGGCTTATTTCAGTGTGATAGTAATGGTGTAAGGGCTGATAGAACTTACGGCGCAGTTTGTAAAGAGGGCGAGAAATTTAGCTTTTTGCCTTACGCGCTTGCCTTTAAAGATGAGGTTAGAGAGCTTAAAAAAGTCTTTGCAAAAAATCTTGAAATTTTAAGAAATTTAGCTCAAAATGACGAGCAAAAATCTTATGTAAAATACCTTGAAAAGCTACAAATTGCCTTTTGCGAAGAGGACAATGCTAAAGTGATAAATGCTTGGCAAGAGGCTGAGATAGCGTGGATGGATGTAAAAGGCGCGCTTCAGCCAGGCCATCCGCTGGAGTACTACGAGGATGCCTATATGCACGCAGTAGCGCTTGAGTGGGACATCAGGCTTGTTGATAGCGAGGGCATAGATGAGCTTAAATTTAAAGAAAAAGTGACAAAAACTTATAAAAGCGTTTGCGAAAAGATCAAATTTGACAACGCCTCGACAAACAAGGCAGTTAGCGAAAATATCGCTAGAACGCAGCTTTATATAAGTGTGCCGATGATCTATTACGGCGCAGAGCTAAACGGGCTTTTTAGCGCCCAGGTCGTGCCAAATGACGAGAGCGTGAGCGCAAAATGCGGCAAGAAAATTTTTGCCTTTGTAAATCACGTCTATGAAGGCGCAAAGGCAAAACCTTTTATGAAGCTTGGAGCTGAAATTTTTAGCAAGGAATTTTTGGATTTTGGTAGAGAGATTTTATTTTTAAAGCCAAAAATTTGGAAAAAAGTATATGAAATTTCAACTATCGGCCATGAGTTTGGACACATCCTCTTTATCGGGCTTGATACTGAGATGAGCATGAATAAAAGTGGCGTCTTTAAATTTATCGAAGAGTACAAGGCGACGACTGGTGGGCTGGTAAATTTCTTCTTGCACGAAGAGGCGGAGTATAAAATGGCCGTCTTTCACGAGCTAATAGCCCGTGCGGTTGGGCTTATCGCGTGGCGAAAGGTCGATGAGGTGAGGGCTTATTACTGCGAGGGACTCATACATCTTAGCCTGCTTTTTAGAGCTGGAGTGCTTAAATTTGACGGCAAACTAAGCGTGGATATGAGCGAGCAAGCCTACGCTAAATTTAAAAAAATTTGCTTACAAAACTACTTCGATCTAGCGCAAACATACGCTAAAAAAGATGATGCGAGCACGTTTTTGGAGAAATTTTGCCAAAAAGATGAGCTAAGCTATCTGCCAAAAGATGAAGAGTGCAAGAAATTTGTTGAGCATTTCTACGCTAGGTACGAGGCTATCGGTAACGACGTCGATGATAGTGGCGAGTGGCAAAGGTGGCAAAAGCTAGCCCAAGAAGCGGAGAGTGGCCGTGCTTGATAGGATAACAAATTTTCACAATGGCTCGTTTTTATTTATATTTGCACTGATTATTGCTTATTTTTTTGCTATTTATCTGGGCGATCAGTTTTCTATAGATATATTATCTATAAGCATTGAATTTGTAATATCTTTTTTTTTATTCTTTTTACTAAAAAACAGTAGAAATTTATTATCATATTGGCTATATATTTTTTTGGGATTTGCTTGTTTGACTGTATCAAACATCCTTTTGCTTTTTTATGATAAATTAGCTTTTTTACAAGCAAACATTTCACAAGCAAAACTTATACAAGTTTTATATCTTGTGCCATTTTCATTATTTTTAATGTCTTTTGTGGTCTTTTTTGTTAAGAAATTAAAAAATGTTGTCTGGCATCAGGTAGCTGTTGATATAATTACTCTATTGCTCTTAAGTATTAGTCTCTTTTGGTTTTTAATATTTGATAGAAAAGTTGAAAATATTCCTAATCAAAGCATGACTATAAACTTTGTTTATGTTCTTATAGATATTTTGATTCTATGTTTTATACTTAATATATCTTATACATTAAATTTTAATAGTTCAAGAAAAAATACATTTATCTTAAAACGTATAAGTATTATTTTGTATTTAATGGCTTTTTTCTTTATATGTATTTGTGATATATATTATTCGTCATGGGCTTTTATACACTTTGGTGGCACTAGATTGCATTATGAGAGTTTATTTAATATTGCTTTTTTCATTATATTTGTTGCATGTTTGCACCTTAAAGAAGGTGAAGCAAATAAAAAGATACGAAGTCAAAGAAAAGATTATAAGAAAGTTATTGTATATAAATTTATAGCTTTTTTTGTTGTGTCGATATTTTTTTTAAGTATTTATAATACTTGTAGGCTTTATTCTGTATGGATGATTTTTATTTTAATGATTTTAATGGTTTATATAGCATTAACATATGCTATACAAAGCGCAATTGTCATGAAAGATTTGGCAAAAAAAGAGAGATATATTATTGCAGCAATCGATGAAGACATTATGCGTAGTTTAGAAGAACTTAGAAAAAAAAATGAGCGCTTAAGGCAGCTTAGCGAATTTGACTCGCTCACTGGGCTTTTAAATAGACAGTCATTTTTAAGCAAGCTTTCAGAGATGATAAAAACCAAAGCGCTTGGCGAGAGGATAGATATTTATAGTATCGACATCAACCATTTTAAAGCTATAAACGACTCATACGGTCACTACGTGGGCGATGAGGTACTTTTAAAGCTTTCTAAAAATATCAAAGCTATCTTGCCAGAAGGTGCTATCATCTCAAGATTTGGCGGAGATGACTTTATGATAGTTTTAAAGCAAAAAAATGAGGGGCATTATAGAGAATTTTTATACTATCTGCTAAACATCATAGCCGAGCAAATCTCAGTTGGCGACTATAAGATAGCTCTTGGGGCAAAGGTTGGCGTTAGCTTAACTCAAACAAGCGAAATTTTAGCTGATGATCTTATCATGCAAGCTGGAGCGGCACTTGATGCAGCCAAAAGAGATGTCAATACAAAATATGTCTTTTATGATGATATAAAAGAGATCATTCAGGAGAAAAACTACATAGAAATTTTGCTAAATTCTATGAATTTTGATGAGGAATTTAGCCTAAATTTCCAGCCGCAGTATCTGCTAAATGGTAAAAAGATAATAGGCGCTGAGGCTCTTATAAGGTGGAACTCTCCAGTAAAAGGCTTTGTAAGTCCAGCTAAATTTATCCCAGTAGCCGAGCAAAGCTTCATCATAAATACAATAGGAAAATGGGTGGCAAAAGAGGCCATAAGGCAGATGAGCTACTGGAACAAAAAGTATGGCATCAGCTTAAAAGTTGGCATCAACATCTCGCCAAAACAGGTTGATAATGTAAATTTTGCATCGGATATCTTTGGCTATGTCGAAGAATTTGGTATGGATCCAAAGTGCGTTGATATCGAGCTTACAGAGGCAAGCCTCGTAAATGCCGAAGAGATCATGCAAACAGTCTTAAAGAAATTTTCAGATAAGGGCATGAGTATCTCGATCGATGACTTTGGCACCGGCTTTTCATCGATGAACTATATTAAAAAGTATCCGCTAGATAGGCTAAAGATCGCAAAAGAGCTAGTTGATAATATCGCTATAAATGAGATCGATAGAGACGTTGTAAAAAGCGTTATAACTCTAGCTAAAAATATCGAACTAAAGACGATCGCTGAGGGTGTTGAAGATGAAACTCAGCTTGAAATTTTAAGAGAGCTAGGTTGCGATGAGATACAAGGTTATTTCTGGGGCAAGCCGATGAATGCTAAAGACTTTGAAGAGCTTATAAGAAGCACATTAGATTAATATCAATTTAAATTTTAGAGTTAGATTTGATTAATATTTAAGTGCTTAAAACTTCTGTCTAAAAAACAGAAGTTTTTCACGAGTTTTTCACAGGGTTAATAACTTTTTAAGAAAATTTTTATTTATAAAATTATCTCAACAAAATTTGAGCTAAGAATAATTATATTAAATAAAATTTGTTTTTTTATTATAACCATAAAAGTAAAGAGTAGGTATTACCAAGGATATGGTCTTATAAACTTGGTGAAAATTGTTATGTTTGTGGTGGTGTAAGTAATATAAAATACATAGATTTTATAAATTTACTCCATTTTTTAGAATTTACCAGTATTCATTCCTTATCTAAGTCTTTTGTAAAAAGGCAAAATTTAACATTTTTAAGAGCAGTATCAAAAAAGTAAAAATTTGGTCTATTTGTTACATTGCTAATTTAGTTTATATATCATAATTAAGCTTGTCTATTTTATATAAATAGTATTTTATGATTTTATGTAACTTTGAGGTATTTTTAATAAAAAGATTGTCTAGTTATTGCTCAAAGACCTAGAAATATCTAAACCTTTCGGCTCTGCGAGGCTTTTTATTTAAAAATAAACATAAAATATAAAGTTAAAATAGAATAAGAAGATTTTATATAGAATAACTAATTTTAAAAAGATAGGTTTTATATGTTAACTAGAGAGATAAAATGTAGGTATTGTTAAGGATATGGATTTATAAGAGCAGACAAAAACTATCCTGTATGTGGAGGGACTGGTAAAGTAACCCAAACTGATTTAGAAATTGGTAAAAAACTTCCAGATGCTGCTCAAGGAATTTTTGACACTATCTTGATAATATTTGAAAAACCTTTGATTTTTTTCATATCTGGGTTAATTTTATATGCTATTTGTAAATATCAACTAGAGTTGGAATTAGGATACATAAGTGGAGCTCTTATAGTCGGTTCTTTTCTTCATGTATTTAATATCTTTAGTAAAGATTTTGGCAAAATTCATAAGATACTTATAACTGCTTCTATTATATTATTTGCAATGCTATTTCTATATATTCGTAAAAGTCAAGACCCCAATGCAGATCTGCTGTATATTCTAGGTTTTTTATTTGTAAATTTTATAAGTTTTTACAAGTCATATTATAAATTTGCTTGCGGTGTTATAGCGTTTGCAGTAGTAGGGTTCTTTCTAAAATATATTTTTAGTTAATCAAAGAATTTTAAAGGATTTTGTAATGAAAACATTTTTTATTTATATTTTGTGTATAACTTTACCTAGTTTAATGCTGGCAAACTCTCAACTTGCTATTGTTGGCAAAACATATAACTCTCTTAGGATGATAGGAGATGAGGAGTATCGCAATGAAGTGATGCGTACAGATATGGCTATTTATGGTACTTATGCTATTATGGGTGGACTTATTAGCGTTTTTGGTTCACTTGGGGCACCAAAAATTAAAGAACCAAAAGGTTCTCTTACTGAAGCACTTTCTAGTCTAGTTATAAAAGGTGGCGGAAAAGTATATATAGACGATGTTTATAAAGGTCAGACCCAAGAGAATTCGGCACTTATTGTTAATGTATCGGCTGGCAAGCATAAAGTTTTAGTGGTCTATCAAGATGATGATTACATATCTTATGGTGAGATCAAGGCTAGTGTTGGAGACGGGGTTCGATAGCCTATTGTTGTCAATGCAGATAATGTTTCAATGACAAAAGAAGGTTATGAAAGAAAAAAACAGGCCAAAGAAAAAGCAGCCGAGGCAAAAAGACAACGCGAACTAAAAAATGCAGAAGAAGCACGCCAAAGAAAAATCATTGAAACTGAAAAAACAAAACAAAAAGAGATACAAAAGCGTCATGATATGGAGAGAATGGCAAAGCTAAAAGAAGAAGGTGTTAGTAAGAGGTTTAAAGCATACCAGGCAAAATTTTATAGAGATGGCAAACTTGATGTAGTCATAGATCCTACTACAAATTTAATGTGGCAGGATGGTAAAAGTATAGCCTTGGCAAATAATCTAGAAGAAGCAAATAATTATTGCAAAAGATTAAATTATGCAGGTTTTAAGGATTGGAGAATGCCTGTTTTGATTGAGTTGGAAACCACAGTAGACAATAGCAAATCAAATCCAATGATAGCTGATACATTTAAAAATTTAAGCGAAACCAAAGCATACTGGTCAAGCACTCTAGATGCCAGAAAACCTAATGGAACTATTATTAAAGCGATTTCTTATATTGATTCACATCCAAGACCTCCGCTGGCAGTTAGATGTGTTCGTGATATAAACAAATAAAGGGAGTAAATATGTACTTTAAAAAAATACTATTTTTTGCAACTATTTTGTTCATATTTGTCGGATGTGGACATCTTGATTTAAATACAGTCAGTAGGCAAGAAGCACTAAACACAAGATGTGACAGAGACTCTAAAAATGATACTATTACTTGTAAAGATAAGATTTTTGATAAACTAATGTGGCAAGATAATAC
>NZ_PPCG01000074.1 GCF_002913745.1 Campylobacter concisus | reverse complement strand
CCTTTTGCGCCTGATAAAGATCGACATCCATAGGATAAGGCGCTACCGAGATCACGATGTCAGCTTTTTGTGGGATATTTACGCAAAAGACCTCATCAGCCTTTTTCACACAGTCATAAAAACTATCGTTTAGATCGCCAGCACTCGCGTAATAGACGCCATGCTCGCTATCAAGCACTGTCTGTATAGAAAAGACATCGATGTTTGAAAGAACCTTCATCGCATCGATCATATCTTCATGCACAGGGTTGCCCTCTAGGCGCAGTGCCTGAGCATCAGCGCTAAGTGCTAGTTTGTGGTTTTGCGTGATGCTCTCGTACGACGCGGTGCCAGGCAAAAAGGCTTTTCTGCCACCAGTGTAGCCTGCAAAATAGTGAGGCTCAACCGAACCTATGACGATCACTTTTTTAGCTTCGGCCACGATCTTGTTTAGATACATCTGCGTGCCGTTTTTGCTCTCGCCTAAAAAGACCATCTCATCGTGCTTTGAGTCGTGGTCATGAACCTCGTTTTTAGCTCTGATCTCTGGGTAAATTTCTTTAGAAAATATCATGTTGTATTCATCTAGCGTGCCCTCTCTGTGGCAGCCGGTGGCGATGATGAAAATTTTATTTTTATCGCGAATTTTTGGATAAATTTGCTTTAAAATTTTAGCAGTTGGCGTAGGCCTTGTGCCGTCATTTACGATGATAACGATCTTTTCATCGCCGGCGATAAACTCGTCAAAGCTTTTTTGGTTTATCGGATTTGCCAGAGCCTTTGC
>NZ_PPCG01000073.1 GCF_002913745.1 Campylobacter concisus | reverse complement strand
GAGATAGCTTCTGCAGCTGAGCATCTAAATAAGATGACAGATGCGCTAAATACTAGACTTAGCGTCTTTAGAACTTAAGTTTTTACCTCTTTTACTTCTTAAATTTAATGTTTTAGGTCTAGCGAGAGCTGGACCTTTTTAAATTTATAGATAAAATTTTCTCGTATATAAAACAAAAAATTTATAAATAATAATAGAGTAGGGCTTTGTAAATTTACAAAGCTAAATTTATTTTCTATTTTCGTCTAGGACTTTTTGCATGCTCTCTCTAGTCGCCTCTAGCCAGTTTTGTTTTGAGGTATCGACTAGATCAAGACAAAAGAGCTTGATGTCAGCTTTTTTAAAGCTAAATTCTTTCACTTTCATCGCATCGCTTCCGACGATTACGATAGGTTGAACCTTTAAATTTAGCTTTTCAACTAGCAGCTTTGCGCCACCTTTAAATGGTAGTAACTCTCTGGTTTGAGACCTTGTGCCTTCTGGAAATATCGCTAAAACACGGCCACTTTCTACTCTGTCTTTTGCTTCGCTTAAAAGCTTTATCAGTGAGTGCTTATTTTCTCGCTCTACTGCTATCATCTTTGGAAGGCTCAAAATTTTACCGATGATCGGGATCTTGCCTATCTGTGCCTTTGCGATCCAGCAGATATTTTTAGGATGGATCTCTTCAAGCACGATGATGTCAAGCATACTTTGGTGATTTATCAGCAAGATATTTGCTTCATCGCTAAATTTACCGATAACTTCTAGCTTATACCCGCCAAAAAATCTCTGCGATCTGCCCCAAAATTTTCTTATGGCTCTATTTTTAGAGTTAAAGAGCCACATAAAAAATACGACGATAACAACGCTTATCACAAATTCAATAGAAAAGAAAAAAGCTCTAATTTTTGACAAGATCACCCTTTCTTACCCAGCCGATTTTGCCGTCCGCAAATAAAATTTTTGAGTAGTCATCTTTTGTGTCTAAAATTTCAACATTTTCGTTTTTACGAGATGTATAAAAAACGGTTGAATTTTTAGTCGGCAAGATAGTGACGCTCACATCTGGCTTAAGCACTGCTTTGCCAAAAGGATTGTAAGTATAAATTCCAAGTGCGATAAAAACAGCTGCCACAAAGAAGTAGCTTAGCTTTCTTCGCCAGATCGCTAGCAAGATAAAGATAGCGACCAAAGAGTAGATCGTGATATCTTTGTAAGTGCTAAATTCGCTTTGTTTTGGATTTAGACCGATTTGCGTGCTAACCTCGTCTTCTTCGACGCTCACAGGCAGTGAAAAGCTCTCAAATTTAGCTTTTTTTAGGTTGTAGTAGTTAAAGTCAAGCGTCTTTTTGTTTGGCTTAAACACTGCAAAATAATATGCACTTTGCGAGTTAAAGTCGCCGTTTATCGTATCTACGCCTTGCTTTAGGATCGTTTTGTTTTCGATATTAAAGGCGCTTAGATCGACATTGTTGCCGTAAATCTCAACGACCATGATGTTGTTTATATCATCAAATTTAGTCGTTTTAAATTTCTTTACCTCAAGGTTGTCAGCGACGATGTGGTTGTAGTTCTCGTCACTTCTAAGCTCTTTTAGCTTTGGTAAAAAGATATTTATGTTTGAGTTTTGATAGTTCTCGCCATTTCTTTTTAGATCCAAGCTAACTCGTAAAGTCTTTGCATCAATGCTCGTTGCTTCAAGGTAGAAAGTGCCGATATATTTGTTTTCTTCACCTTTTACCCATTGAAAATTCTTCTTATTTAGCCATTTGATATTTGTCTCATCAAGCTGTGTCTCAAACTCAAACTCAAGGTCGCTTTGAGTATCAGCTACGATCTCAACGCTAAAAATTTCTCCTACGACGACATTTTTAGGGATATTTGTCGCTTTTAAAAGGAGGTCTTTTATTTTTATCTTGTCATAGACTTGATTATCAGGGACGCTGATGTCTGGTTCGTTTGTCGGCACGATATTTCGCATCTGCTCTGGAGTGATACGCTCTGGCTGTGGGGCGATAGAGCGTGGAGATACGAGCTTTCTTGATATTTCTTCTTCGCTTGGAGTTTTTGTTTGCGGCTTTGAACTTGGACTATTTACAAATTTATCCTCTCTTGCCTCATCCATCATGTCAAAAACGCTGACTTCATCAGTGTTTGCAGCAAATAAATTTAGCGCGAGTAGGGCGATAAAAAGTGCTCGTTTTACCAAACTAGCCCTTTTAACATCTTCATGCCATCATCTGTGCCTAAAATTTTCTCGCAAGCGCGCTCTGGGTGAGGCATAAGACCAAAGATCCTCTTACTATCATCGCAAATCCCAGCTATGCTATCAACTGAGCCATTTGGATTTATCTCATTGCCGTAGCTGTCGCAGTACTTTAGCAGGACTTGCTCGTTATCATATAGGCTTTTTAGCGTATCTTCGTCGGTATAGTAGTTGCCCTCTCCATGAGCGATAGGGATATTTACCACTTCGTTTTTAGCTAAATTTGCTAGGAATTTATTGTTATTTGAGACAACCTTTAAGTGATGATATTTTGAGACGAAATTTAAATTTTCATTTCTTCTCATCGCACCTTTTAAAAGTCCAAGCTCTAGAAGCATCTGAAAGCCATTGCAAATTCCTAAAATGTAGCCACCTTTTTTCGCATGCTCTTTTACAGCCTGCATAGCTGGGCTAAATTTAGCTATCGCAGCCGTTCTTAGATAGTCGCCATAGCTAAAACCACCGGGCAAAACGACTAGATCAGCATCGATCTTATCTTCTTTGTGCCAGATGATCTGCGTTTGGCAGCCAAGTAGTTTAAAGGCGTGAGCTGTGTCTTCTTCGCAGTTTGTGCCAGGAAAAATTATGATGGCTACTTTCATAGCACGATCTCGTAGTCTTCGATGACGGTGTTTGCTAGAAGCTCTTCACACATAACTTTTAGCTGCTCTTTTGCTTTGTTTTTATCGCTCTCGTCGATATCTAAAACGATTTGTTTGCCTATCCTGACATTTGAAACACCGCTAAATCCAAGTGAATTTAGCGCGTGTTCTACTGCCTTACCAGCAGGGTCAAGGACCCCACTTCTTAATGCTATATTTACAACAGCTTTCATCTTTGTCCTTAAGAAAGAATTCTTCTTAAAACTTCTTCGTAAGCTACTTTTACGCTACCAAGGTCTTGTCTAAATCTATCTTTGTCAAGTTTTTCGTTTGTTGTCGCATCCCAAAATCTGCAGCTATCAGGGCTTATCTCGTCAGCTAAGATGATGTTGCCATCTTTGTCGATACCAAATTCGACTTTGAAATCAACTAGTTTTAAATTTCTCTCTGCAAAGAATTTAAATAAGATAGAGTTGATCTCTCTTGCTGTGTGTCTTAGAGTTTGAAGATCTTTTTCGCTTTTTACTAGACCCATGATGATGCAGTGCTCATCAGTAACTAGTGGATCGTGTAAATCGTCGTTTTTGTAGTAGAACTCAACAAGTGTAAAAGGTAGAACTGTGCCTTCTTTTATGCCAAGCCTTTTGCTAAGTGAGCCAGTTGCGATATTTCTCACAACAACTTCAAGAGGTATGATCTCACATTTTTTGACCACTTGCTCAGTGTCGCTGATGGTCTCAACAAGGTCAGTGACGATACCTTTGCTCTCTAGCAGTTTAAAAAGCTGAGTAGAGATTTTGTTATTTAGTGCGCCTTTGCCAGCTTCGTTGCCTCTTTTTTGAGCATCAAACGCTGTTAAATCGTCTTTAAATTCAGCCACAAGTAGATTTGGATCGTCTGTGGCGTACATTTTCTTGCCTTTTCCCTCGTAGATAAGCTCTCTTTTTTGCATGTTGTTCTCCTTTAGATTATTGTTGTTTTATCTTTAAAATTTTGATCGTATCAATCGCTGTTTTTAACTGAATATCCTCATCAACTTTTTTCTGTGTGATTATATTTTTATCATCTTTTGCTTCAGTTTTATTACCCTCGCTTGTTGGATTTATCTTGTTTAGCTCGCTCTTTAGGTGCGCTTTTAGTTCGCTCTCTTTGATGCTAAATGCACTATCATCACTTTGTGGCACTTTGCCAGGATGCACGACTACATCAGGCGTTACGCCAACAGCTTGGATAGTTCTGCCACTTGGCAAGTAGTATCTTGCGATGGTCAGTCTTAGCGCTTCTGTATCGTCTATTGGTAAGATCACCTGAACGCTGCCTTTACCAAATGTGTTTTCGCCAATTATCACCGCACGCTTATGATCTTGCAATGAACCACTTACGATCTCGCTAGCGCTTGCACTTCCGCCATTTACCAGCACTACAAGTGGGAGCTTTGATAAGGTTTTGCTAGCGCTTGCTTTATACTCTACATTTTCAGATGCATCACGACCTTTTTGGGAGACGATGATACCGTTATCTACGAAAAGATCCACTAGATCAACAGCTTGATTTAAAAGACCGCCAGGGTTGTTTCTAAGATCAAGTATGATGCCATTTGCTTTAGGATGCTCTTTGATCGCATCTTTTACCTTTGTGACGACGTTTTTGTCAAAATTTGTGACACGTATATAAAGTATGTTTTCATTTTCTATCATTTTTGCATAGACAGACTCAACCTTTATAATATCTCTTATGATTTTTACGTTAAATGGCTTTTGCTCGCCTTTTCGCAAAATCGTAATTGTTATCGGAGTTTTTGGCTTGCCGCGCATCTTATTTACAGCTTCATCTATCGTTGTGCCGATAGTTGAGTTGCCATCGATCCTTAAAATAATATCGCCAGCTTTTATGCCTGCTTTGTCAGCTGGAGTGTCTTCGATAGGCGAGATAACGGTTAGTGCGCTATCTTTCATGCCAACTGTTATGCCAAGTCCGCCAAATTCGCCGCTTGTTTGCACCTGCATATCTTTATATGCTTTTTCATTTAAAAAGCTTGAGTGAGCGTCCAAATTTTGCATTAAACCAGCGATAGCTTTGTCGATTATCTCTTTAAATTTAATGTCATCAACGTAGTATTTTTCAACAGTTGAGATGGTTTTTGTAAGTTTTGAAAGTGCTTCAAGTTTCGCACTCGCCTCATCTTCAGTTTTAGCAAAAAGTGCATTTACTGCTACGCTTGAGATGAATAGGGCGCCTGTTATTTTTAGCGCAAAAGATCTAGTAAATTTATTCAAAATATCTCCTATATTTTTTGGCTCAATTTTATTAACATTTGGCTAAAAAAAGCATAAATTTAGCCTTATATTTTTAGCTTTTGTCTATTTTTAACACAAATTTATAACAGCAAATTTTAGCAATTAAATAAAAAGAGTGACAAATGTTATAAAAATACTTGACAATATAAGACTAAAGTTATATAATGCTGCCATTATAAAATAACTTAAGGAGCTTTAATGGCTGACATAACAGAAAATTTAACAGCGCAGATGCAAGAGACACTTGAAAAAGGCGTTAGCTTAGCGATCTTTTCTAAAAATCCACAAGTTGTGCCACTTCACGTCTTTTGGGCTTTGCTCGCTGATAGTAATTCTATTTTAAATCAAGTATTTAACAAGATGAACATAAGCAAAGACGCAGTCGAGCTTGAGATAAAAAGCAAGATCTCGTCACTCCCAAGCAGCTCAAACGTCACAAAAGATAACGTTTCAGTTTCAAGAGAGCTTATAAATTCACTTGAAAATGCAAAAGCTTTAATGGTAAGCATGGGCGATAGCTACATAGCTGTTGATACATGGATCATCTCGGCTCTTGAGCTTAGTGAGATCAAACAAATTTTAAGCAAATTTTGCGATATATTAGAGATCAAAAAGAACCTTGAGAGCATAAGAGGTGGTAAAAAGATAGATAGCCAAACTGGCGATGATACCCTTGATAGTTTAGAGAAATTTGGTATCGATCTCACACAAAAAGCGCTAAATAAAGAGCTTGATCCAGTCATCGGCCGTGATGAAGAGATCACTAGGATGATGCAAATTTTAATAAGAAAGAGCAAAAACAACCCTATCTTGCTTGGTGAGCCAGGTGTTGGTAAAACAGCCATCGTTGAGGGGCTAGCTGAAAAGATAGTTGCTCGAGATGTGCCAACAAGCCTTGCAAACAAGCGTGTCATCGCGCTTGATATGAGTGCAGTTGTAGCTGGCGCAAAGTATAGAGGCGAGTTTGAAGATAGACTAAAAGCTGTCATCGACGAGGTTAAAAAAGCTGGCAATATCATACTTTTTATAGATGAAATTCACACCATAGTTGGAGCTGGTGCGAGCGATGGCGGAATGGACGCTGCAAATATCCTAAAACCAGCTCTTGCGCGTGGTGAGCTTCACGCTGTTGGTGCGACAACATTAAAAGAGTATAGAAAATACTTTGAAAAAGACGCAGCACTTCAAAGACGTTTTCAACCAATAGATGTTAAAGAGCCAAGTGTAAATGAGGCACTTCAAATTTTACGTGGTATAAAAGAGCGCCTTGAAGTTCATCATGGCATCACGATAACAGATAGCGCGCTAGTTGCCGCTGCAAGACTAAGTGATCGCTACATCGCAAACCGCTTCTTGCCAGATAAGGCGATAGACCTTATAGACGAGGCAGCAGCTGAGCTTAAGATGCAAATAGAGAGCGAGCCATACGAGCTTTCAAAGATAAAACGCGAGATCGTAACGCTTCAAGTAGAAAAAGAAGCTCTAAAGATGGAGGATGCGGATAAAAATAAAGAAAGACTTGGCGAGATCGAAAAAGAGATAGCTGACCTAAATGAGAAAAAGCTAGCGCTTGATACTAAATTTGAAAACGAAAAGGCCGTTTTTGGCGGAATTTCAAAAGCAACAAAAGAGATCGATAGCTTAAAGTCACAAGCTGAGATAGCAAAAAGAAATGGCGATCTTCAAAAAGCTGCCGAGATAGAATACGGCAAGATAGCTGACGCTAAAAAACACAAACACGAGCTCGAAGAAAAATGGGAGCACATGAAAAAAGAGGGAGTGCTTCTTAAAAATCAAGTCGATGAAGAGCTTGTGGCTGAAATTTTGAGCAAATGGACTGGAATTTCAGTTAAAAAGATGCTAACAAGCGAAAAAGAGAAATATCTGCACATCGAAGAGCATCTAAGAGAGAGCGTTGTCGGTCAAGATGACGCACTACACGCACTTGCGCGTGCTGTTAAGAGAAACAAAGCTGGGCTAAATGAAGGTCAAAGACCGATTGGTTCATTTTTATTTCTTGGACCAACAGGCGTTGGTAAAACTCAGTCAGCTAAGGCTTTGGCTAAGTTCTTGTTTGACGATGAGAAGGCGCTTATCCGCTTTGATATGAGCGAATATATGGAAAAACATAGCGTGAGCAGGCTTCTTGGTGCGCCTCCAGGATATGTAGGCTACGATGAGGGCGGTCAGCTAACAGAGGCGGTTCGCAGAAGACCATACTCAGTCATACTTTTTGACGAGGTTGAAAAAGCTCACAAGGATGTATTTAACATACTTTTGGGCATACTTGATGATGGACGCGCGACTGATAACAAAGGCGTAACTGTTGATTTTAAAAACACGATCATCATTTTAACTTCAAACATCGCTTCAAATTTCATAATGGAGCTAAAGGGTGAAGACCGTGACGTGGCTGTTAAAAACGAGCTTAAAAACTACTTTAAGCCTGAGTTTTTAAATAGGCTTGATGATACTATCATCTTTAATCCTCTAAACGAGCAAGGCTTGATATCTATCGTTGAGATCATGTTTAAAGAGCTTGAAAAAACTCTTCATAACCGCGGTATCAAGGCGGTTTTAAGCGAAGAGGCTAAGAAATTTATCGCAAAAGCTGGCTTTGACATAGTTTATGGCGCAAGACCTCTTAGAAGAGCGCTTTATGAGCTAGTTGAAGATAAGATCGCTGATATGATTTTAAAAGATGAGCTTGAAAGTGGCGATGAGATCACCATTGATAGCGACAGTGAGAAGATTATCATTAAGAAAAAATAACTTCAAATTTACTTGGCAGGTCGAAATTTGACTTGCCAAGCTTTCATATAATATCTAGAAATAGGGCGGTTTAGCTATTTAAAAATATGACTAAACACCTAAAAATTTAGCAAGGGCAAAGTAAAATATAGCTGATGAGATAGCAGCTGCTGGAAGCGTGATGAGCCAAGCTAGGATGATAGGTCTTACCATTTTCCAGTTTGCATTTTTATTTACGATGCCAATGCCCAAAACCGCGCCTATTAGGATATGCGTCGAGCTAACTGGTATGCCAAGCTTTGTAGCTAGAAGTATGACGATACTTGAGGCAAGCTCCGCGCTAAAGCCAGTCGTAGGTAAAATTTCAGCTAGTTTTGAGCCGATAGTGGTGATCACCTCTTTGCCTAAAAACCAAAGTCCAACGACAAGCGAGATGCCAAAGGTTACCATTGCGATACTTGGTATGGGTGAGCTTTCGTTTATAGAGCCAGTCTTTAGCACATCAAGCACAGCAGCAAATGGTCCAACCGCGTTTGCGATGTCGTTTGCACCGTGTGAAAACGCAAAAGATGAAGCGGTAAAAATTTGAAACCATGAGAAAATTCTATTGATGCTCTTTTCGCTATCGTTTTTACTCATGACGTTTATGATAGCAAGGCTTGCAAGATACGCTAGAGCTCCGATGACGAAGATGATCCAGACTGTTTGGATGATGCTAAAGGCTAAATTTATATGCTCAAGCCCTTTAAAAAGCATCATTGACGAGATGACCATTGCGGCAAATCCAGCGATGATCGGGATGTGCTTTTTCATCGCTTTAAAGGTATCTATCTCTTTTTCGCTATCTTTCATGATGCGAATTTTTGAGCGATACTCGCTGTATTCAGTGGTTTCGATCTCGTCCTCATCGATAACTGCGATCTTTGAAAGAGTAGCTATCTGCTCCTCAGCCGGCTTTGTTTTTAGTGCTTTTACAAAGCTTTCTTTATATGCTTTTCTCTCAGCCTTTAGTGCTTTTAGATTCATTTTAAGTTCATGTGTTGGCTCAATAATCTTACTTTTTACATAGCCAAATATAATGTAAGACATCACGCCGCCAAGCAGTGGTGAGATAACCCAGCTAACGGCGATCCTGCCGATCTCACTCCATGAGACCATGCTAAATGGTTCTGGATCTTTTATCATAAAACCCATAGCAAGTCCTGCGCCAACGATACCGCCAACGATCGAGTGGGTGGTTGAGACTGGTAGACCTTTTTTGGATGCGTAAAATAGCCAAAGACCTGAGCTAAGAAGGGCTGAGATCATGATAATGACAAATTTCATCGGGTTTAGATCGCTTGGAAATTTCACGATCTCATTTCTAATGGTATTTGTAACCTCAGATCCAGCAAATATCGCGCCGCTAAGCTCAAAAATGGCGGCGATTACAAGAGCTTGTTTTAGTGTGAGTGTTTTTGCGCCGACGCTTGTGCCAAAGCTGTTTGCAACGTCATTTCCGCCGATATTAAACGCCATAAAAAGACCAAACATACCAGCGATCAAGAATAAAAAGTAGTTATTTGTCGGGATATATTGATAGCCCCAAACGAAAAATCCAACGCTGCAAATCGCAAAAATAACTAACGCCAAGAAGTTATCTCGAAGCAATCAAGCCCCCTTGTAAGAGTTTTTGGCAAAATTATATCTTGAAAATTATTAAAGTTTTTAGAATTTTCTCACTTTAAATGATACTAAATTATCATATGTTAGAATTTGGCAAAAATATTAAGGATAAATTTTGGTTATAGCGATCGATCTTGGCTCAAACACATTTCGGGTGGCGCTTATAAAAAAGGTGCAAAATGGCTTTGGTAATGAGCAAATTTATGAAAAAATAGTTGGAGCTGCAAGGGGCTTAAACGAAAGTGGCAAGATAGGCTTGGAGGCTAAAAATAGGCTTTTTGAAGCGATAGCGGAGGCTAAAAGCAAATTTGACTTTACTAAATTTAAATGCGTGGCAGTCGCGACTGAAGCTTTTAGAGTGGCATCAAATAGCGAAGAAATTTTTAGCGAGATAAGAGAGAAATTTGGCATAAATTTTCATATCATTGACGGGCAAGCTGAAGCAAAACTTACATTTTTAGGCGTGCAAAATGCCTTAAAAAAGCTTGGCATAAATGATAAATTTAGCATCATCGACATCGGCGGTGCAAGCTCAGAGATAGGCGAAGATGGAAAATTTATAAGCTTTAAATTTGGCATCATCACCTTTTATGAGAGGTTTAAAGCGCTTGATCTTATGCAAGAAAATGCAAAAATTTATACAAAAGAGGCAATGGAATTTTTAACAAGTCTTGACAACAGACTTATCGTGCTAACTTCTGGCGTGCCAACCACTATCGCAGCACTAAAACTTGGACTAAACTACGAAAGCTATGATCCAAAAAAAGTGAGCGGATATGAGCTTAAAAATGACGATCTTGCTTGGTTTGTAAATGAGCTTTTAAAGATGGATGACAAAAGCGCTGATGTAGCAGTAGGAAGAAGCAGAAAGTATCCGCTCATCGCTGGAACGCTGCTTTTAGAGGAGCTTTTAAGCGGGCAAAATGCGAAATTTATAGTAATAGACGATGGGCTTAGAGAGGGCGTTGGGGCGGCTTATCTGCAAGGCATATTTCAAGAAATTATCACAAAATTTTAGTTATTATTTCAAAAATTTAAAGGAGATAAAATGAGCATAAGAGAGCAAATTTTAGCCGACATAAAAGAGGCTATGAAAGCAAAAGATGAGTTTAAAAGAGACACCTTAAGGACGCTAAATGCAGCACTTAAACAGGTCGAAGTCGATCAAAGGATCGAGATGACCGACGAGGTCGTGCTCCCGCTACTTCAAAAAGAGATCAAAAAGAGAGCTGACTCGGTTGAGCTCTATCTAAAGGGAGCAAGAGAGGACCTAGCTAAAAAAGAGCAGAGCGAGATCGAGCTAATCAAGACATATCTGCCAGCTCAGCTAAGTGATGATGAGTTAAAAGAGAAGATAAAAAGCATAATTGAAAAGGTTGGTAAAAATTTAGGCGCTGTGATGAAAACGGCAAAAGATGAGATCGGAGCGAGCGCTGAAGCAAAACGCATAAGCATGATCGCAAAAGAGCTTTTGGCGTAAATTTAATATACATTTTTCTTAAAGCCTGTATTTTAAATTTAATGCGCAGGCTTTAAAACTACTTCGTCTTACATCAAATATTAATTTTGAGAGAGATAAATTTATAAATTTAGGCTAGGGCGGTTTGCTAAATTTAAATTTATGTTTTTGAGCAGGGATTTAAAATTTGATTGTTTTACTTTGAGGTTGGCAAACCTTTAAATTTTATAAACATTTTAGCTTTAGCGGCACAAAAGAAGCAAAAAACAAAAACAAACTTGGCTAAATTTAACTTTACTTTATAGCGGTATCTAGTGAATTTATAAATTTTATACTAAGCAGTTATCAAATTTTTTAAACATGAAGTTAAATTTAACACTTTTGCTTTAAAACTAGCTTTGGTTTGCTGGTGCATTATGTGCTAAAGAAGTAAAAATTTAAAGTGGTGGGTTGCTAAATTTAGGCTTTGTTTTGCTGTAATTATCTCGTCCTAAGAAATAAATCTACAATTCTCTCACACGTCTTAAATTTCTAGAGCATACCGTAACGTGCCTGCTGTTATGGGATGATAAAAGTCAGAAAGCTCCACTGTGAGAAATGAATAGCTTAAAAAGCAGAATTTGATATGCATAAGTATAGCCTAACAAAATTTAACCTTATTTTAACAGTGAAGAACTCCTAAATTTAAAAACAAAATCTCTTAAATTTACAGACTTTTATAAAAACAAATCTAGATAAATTTTAGTCTTGTTTTATGGCAACATTCTTGCTAAAAGAGGCAAATTTTAAAAATCTTTAATTTTTCAAAATACCCTTAAAAGCACAATAAAAAAAGAATTTGATATATAAATTTAAAAAGCTAGACCCAAAGCGAGTCTAGCAAATTTGAAGTTATTTTGAAGCAACCATTTCGTTGTATGAGTTAAATATCTCTCTACTAAGATCTTCAAGCTTTCTAAACTCAGTGACAAAATGTTTTAAATTTTTCTCGTTATAGCCCTTGCCAGCTTCTGTCAAGATGGCTTTGATGTTTTTGTTAAATTCATCCACTAAATGGCGTGATTTCTCATAAGTTTTAGTGTGGCTAAAGCTCTTTGCGCACTCGTTTTCATACCACGCTACAAGATCATCCGCGTCTTTTGCTATATCATCGCCGTAGCCTTGCTCATTTACAGTGTCTGAATAAACACCCACTTTATAGACGATGATAGCTATCTTAGCGATGATGCCAAAGGTCTTGTCTTCTACATATTTTGATCTTTGGGCTGTCTCTTTTGCATTTTGGTTAAAGCTAGCTAAAGTTTGTTTGAAATTTTCGACATTTGCTGTGGCGATCTTTGAAATTTCATCGATCTTTTTAGAGTTTTCATCTATATCTTTGGCTTCTTGCTGAAGTGTTTGGATATTTACGCCGATCTCGTGTGTCGCTTTTTGGGTATTTTCAGCTAGTTTTCTAACCTCATCAGCGACAACTGCAAAGCCGCGTCCATGCTCACCTGCACGCGCTGCTTCGATAGCTGCGTTTAGAGCTAGCAAATTTGTCTGCTCAGCTATATCTTTTATCAAATTTACAACCGAAGTGATATCATCTGTTCTACTATTTAGCGTGCTTATAGCGTGGCTTGAGCCCTCTATCAGCTCTTCAAGTGAGCTCATATTTACGCTTAGCTCATTGATGCTTTGCGTCGTATCCTCAGCGATCCTAGCCGTATCTTGTGCCATGTGCGCCATTTGGCTTAGGTTTTTGATGCTCTCATTTAGATCGTTTCTAACATCTTCTATGCCGTCGTTGCCATTGCCAAGTGCGTCAAGCTCTTTTGAAAGCAGGCCTCTTACTTTACTTTTGTGACTATCTTTTATACCAGTTACGCCGTTACTCATAGAGATGGCATTTTGTTTAAATATACCGCGAAATCCCTCTGTAAAGATATTTCTATATGTTAGTCCGCTTTGAGCAGCGTCTATTGAGGTTGAAATTTCTCTTTGGAGCGCCTCAACTTGATCAAGCAAGTCATTTATACCAAGTGCTACTTCATAAAGAGGGTCATTTTCTTTTACATTTACTATCCTAGGCTCTAAGATGCCGTTTCTAGCTGAGCCCACTACGCTTAAAATTTCATTTATAGAGTCAAGTTTTTTTCCAAACATCATTATAGCCTTTGTAGGTTATTTACAAATTCATCATAACTTAGATTTTTTTCTTTTAAAAAATCAGTTAAAAATTTCATCGAAGCATCCATGCCACCGCTCTTTTCTACCGATAACAACTTTTGATATATAGGCTCTATTATCTCAATCGCCTTTGGATTTGGCTTGCGTCTAACTGAGTAGTAGCCAACTGGATTGTTTTGCACATCAAGCGAAGTTGTGATATTTGCAAAAACCCAGTAGTACCCGCCATCAAAGCTTTTGTTTTTAACATAAGCGAAAATTTCTTCTTTATTTTTTATGCGCTCCCAAAGTAGCTTAAAAACAGCTCTTGGCATATCTGGGTGTCTTATGATGTTGTGAGGCTTACCCAAAACTTCAGCTTGCTTTGCTCCAACTATCTTTAAAAATGGCTCGTTACAATACGTAATACGTCCTTTTAAGTCGGTCTTTGAGACCAAAAAGGCGCTCTCTTCGACCATGTGTTCTTTATTTTCAGACATCTTCTCTCCTTTAAGATTTTAATTATTTTAGTTTTTAACAGCTTTTGATAGATCCCACATCGGCAAAAATATACCAAGAGCTAGTAAAAGCACCATGCTCGCTATAAAAACGAGCAAGATAGGCTCGATATAGTTTGAGATGTTATCAATAATATCGTTAAATTTCATCCTGTAATAGTCAGTTACTTTTCTGGTCATATCATCCAAGCTACCGCTTTGCTCGCCAGCGCTTATCATCTGTATGAGCATATTTTCATATAAATTTGTATCTCTAAAGGCCTCCGTTAGGCTAACACCCCTACCAACAAGTATCTTAACGCCGCTTAGCTTCTTTTTGATATCCTTGTTTGAGACCGTTATCACAGCTGTATCAAGAGCATCTGCTATAGGCAAACCAGCTCGAACAAGCTCTGTAAAGATGAGGTTAAACCTGCTCATATTCGAATAAAATATGATCTTGCCGATGAGATAGACTTTCAAAAGGTATTTATCGACCTTATCTTGAAATTCTTCACTCTCAAGGTAGTATTTTCTAAGCAAATATCCGATAAATGCAAGTGCTCCAAGGATATAAAAGCCGTAGTTTGTCATGACATATTCGATATTTAGCAAAATTTTAGTTGGCAGTGGCAGCTCTGCATTTAACTGCTCGAAAATTTCTCTAAACTGCGGCACAACAAGTATCATAAGGATGACAAAGGCTATGATGATCGCACAAATGACTGTTATCGGATAGCGGATAGCTTTTTTAAATTTTTGCTGATTGTCCCAGACCTCTTGCAAGATAGAGGCGAGCTTTGCAAGCGCGTCAGCCATATTACCAGTGCTTTCCCCTAGTCTTATCATCGCAAGCGTCACGTCGCCAAGCTCTTCTTTAAAATTTTCTATACTATTTGTGAGGCTTGAGCCTTGATTTAGCTCCTCATCTATAGTTTGAAATATAAATTTAAGGCGCTTATCCTCGGTGGAGTTTGCAACCTCTTTAATACTATCGTGGATAGAAATTCCAGCATTTGTCATAACGCTAAGCTGCCTTATGGTGGCAACTAAATTTGGGATTTTCACCTTTGGATTAGTAAAAGCCTTTGCGATCACGTTTTGTAAATTTTCAAAGTTATTTATGCTAGAAGTTTGCGTCTCTTTGATCTTTACGATCATGCCAGTAACATTTGCTTTATCTTTGATCTCACTTTTATTGTTTGCTCTTAGGCTCATCTTATGGCGTTTGCCGTTTTGGATGTACTCAACCTCAAAGTATTTCATATCTTAGCAACTCTATAAACTTCTTCAAGCGTGGTTATGCCATTTGCTGCTCTTATGACGCCATCATGAAACATATCTATAAAGCCCTCTTCGTAAGCAACGCTTTTAAGCTCATCTTTAGAAGCACCATTTGCAACCATGCTTGCTATATGGTCACTAATAGGTAAAATTTCACTTATCATCTCACGTCCCAAGTATCCTGTTTGTGAGCATTGCGGACATCCGACGCTTTTGTAAAACTGATAGTTTTCAGGGATAAATTTCTTAACCTCGTCAAATGCCTTTTGAGATAGAGTGATCTTTTGTTTGCAGTGTGGGCAGAGCTTTCTAACTAGCCTTTGAGCCTCTATGCAAACGAGCGCGCCACTTACTAGATAAGACTCGATGCCCATATCTATCATACGAGGAAGCGCGCTTATGGCGTCGTTTGTGTGAAGCGTAGAAAAGACAAGGTGACCAGTAAGTGCCGCTTGTATCGCTATGCGAAGCGTCTCTTGATCCCTGATCTCGCCTATCATTATGACATCTGGATCTTGCCTTAAGATGGAGCGAAGGGCTGAAACAAAGGTAAGTCCAGCCTTTTCATTTACATGCACTTGTTGAATCATATTTAGCTGGTATTCGACCGGATCTTCAACTGTGATGATCTTAGTTTTTACGCTTTTTATATCATTTAGAGCGCCGTAAAGTGTCGTTGTCTTTCCTGAGCCTGTTGGTCCAGTAACAAGGATGATGCCATAAGGTGCTTTCATGCTCTTTTTAAATTTAGCAAAGTTATCTGGATGCATGCCAAGATCTTCTAAGTTTATAATGACCTTTGACTTATCCAAAATTCTTAAAACTATACTTTCGCCATTTAAGATAGGTAGCGTCGAGATACGAAAATCATACTCTTTGTCTAAAATTTGAGCTGAAAATCTACCATCTTGTGGTCGGCGGCGCTCTGCGATGTCCATATTTGATAGTAGCTTCATACGGCTAACCATCGGCGGATAGATATCTTTATCAAATATAAATGTTTCGCTTAGCATACCATCGATCCTGCTTCTTACGATGCAGTTTGTCTCGGTCGGCTCGATGTGGATGTCGCTGGCTCTGCTTTGGATAGATGTTTTTAAGATGATCTCTATAAGCTTTAAAATTCCAGAGTTTTCAGTGTTTTGACCTTGACTAGCTGAGCTTGAAAGCTCTCTTCTGATCTCTGTTATCACATCTTTTATGCTCTCATTTAGCGCTAGCTTGCTTATATATTTTTCTATCTGAGTTGGCTGAGCGATGGCAACTTTTAGTAGTTTTCTATTAAATAAATTTTGCACCTTATCTTGAGCGATAACGTCAAACGGATTTTTAAAAGCGACATATACGCTTATCTCATCTTCTTTTACTGGGATCGCGCTATATGTTTTTAGCTGAGCGGTGCTTAGCTTCTCGCTTATGCGGTAGTCGATGTCGATATCATCAAGGTCAAAGTATAAAACCTTAAATTTCTCGCTTATAAATTTAACAAAAGCCTTTATATCAAGCTCAAGATCGTTTGAAATTTCATCGATATTTACATGCCCTCTTCTATAAATATCAGACAAAATTTCCATAAAGTCTTCATCATTTAGTAAATTTTCATCTCTTAAAATTTTAACAAGGCCTTTGCCTTCTTGCTCGCTTATCTGCTTTATCTTTTCTATATCTGATGTGCTTAGTTTGCCGTTTTGTTCTATATTTTTTAAGATTACATTTTCTACATTTTTCATTATCTATACTCTATTTGTGATTTCAGGTCGTTATTTTTAAAAATTTTAAGCACTAGCTTTGGTATTTGTCCATTTGTTGGGCTTATCTCATATCTTGTGTCAGAATTTGGCTCTTCAAAGATAAATGTGCCAAGCTCTTCAACATACTCTTTTTTTACAAATTTATCAAACAAAAATGAAAGTATATAATCACTCTTTGGAAGCCTGATATAGCTTATATCAACGCCATCTATCATAGCGTGAAATAAGAGCTTTTTCTTAAATAAGATGTCAGCAAAATAGGCAGCATTTTCTCTTGATTTTTCGCTCTTTACTAGCTTATCGATCGGAGTTGCTAGCCTGTTTAGATCGTTCATCTTTATGCAAGCGATACCAAACATAGAAATTTGCTCTTCGTTATTTTGTGTTTTTAAAAATTCCTCAACCTTTTGGTTGCAGACTTTTGCATAGTTTGCGCTGTTAAAGTCATCCCTTATCTCAGTCAGGCTAACAGCAAAAACTTCACAAACAAAAACCAAAAAAATAACAAAAAATTTCATAATGTTCCACTTTTTATCTTATTTATAAGCTCATTTATCGAAGCTTTGTTTAAGTTTTTATTATACTCCCTTAGAGCTTTGACGGCATCATCGCTTTGTTTTAGCTTATATTTTGACTTTGCAAAGATGATCCACGACTCCTCTAAGCTATTATCTATATCGTTCGCAGCAAGCGACCACTTTATAGCTTCTTTGAAATTATTATTTCTAAAATTTAATCTTGCAAGCTCGAGTGCGATAGTTGGATTGTTTGTTTTTAAAAACTGCTCCCTTAGCACGCTCTCTTCATTTGATGCTGACGTTACTTGTATATTTACACGCTTTCTAGCTGGTTTTGACTCAAGATCTATCACTTCATCTTGTGGCACGCTCATGCCGTTTATGCCATTTTGTTCGCTAAGCGGCTCTTTATCAGGGATATTTAGCTTAAGCCAACCTTGTGAGCTTCTTTGCCTTTTTGGGTCATTTTTTGAAGTATCGTTTGTTTCGTTTATCTTTACAACCTCTTCTAGCTTTTTAGCTATCTTGTCAGCTAGCTCATCTTGTTTCTTGCCCTCTTCAAATTTAGCCTTAGCAACCTCGCTCTTTTGCTTTAGCTCGCTAAGCATGCTTGCATTTGTTTCGTTTTTTTCTACCATTTTTACTGCGGTTGCATTTTTGGCTAAAATTTTATCACTTTTGCTAGCAAGGCTTGGAGTTTTCTCTATGCTTAGCGCTATCAATGCAGCCAGCAAAATGATGATAAGTAAAAGCTCGATGATTAAAATTTTAGAGTTTTTGGCATTAAAAATTTTATGCAAAAAGCCACCATTTTTTTTCTTGTAGCTCTCATAAAGCTTTTCTAGTCTTTGAATTTCTTGTGGTTTAAGCATCGATTAGCCCCGCATCAAGTGCAGCCATGGTGAGTATCATGGTATTTGTCTTATCACCGCTAAGCTTTGAAGGCTGATACTGCTCGTAATATTCGCAAATTTCATAGAATTTATACATTATCTTGTTTAGCGTTCTTAAATTTCCACCGCAAAATGAGTAGGCGCACTCGTAGTCTTTTTTCTCAAATTTAAGATATTTGTCATAGTTTTTTTGACTAAGCTTTCTTTGCAAGTAGATGATGATCTCATTTACATCAGCGCTACTTAGCTCGATGCTCTCCCAAATTCTAGTCTGAAAATAATCTTTTGCCAAAATATCTTCGTTTTCGGTTTTGTGTATCGTAAAGAGAAATTTAAACATCCTAGTATCAGCCATAAGCCTTATCTTCTCGATAAGCTCAGTCGGATAGAGCTGCGCTTCATCTAGGATAACCGTCATTTGATTTTTTAAAATTTCATCTTTACTGCTAAAGTCTTTTGAATAAAATTTTATAAAGCTCTCAAAGTTGTTTATATCTTCAAGCTTTTTGCCATAAATTTGCTCACAAAGTGCCTCGATAAAAGTCGCCTCACTAAAAAAAGGATGCGGAAAAAAGATGAGACTTTTATCCTCTTTTAGATCATTTGCGATCTTGTTTAGCAAAAAGGTTTTGCCGCTACCTGGCTTGCCATAAAATAAGATGAGCTTTAGTGGCTTTTTTAGAGCTAAAACTATCTTGTTGTAGCAGCTTATAGAGTTGTCTAAATTTACGAAATTTAAACTCTCGTCTTCATCTATGAAAACATCTTTTATATGTGTATAAATATTTTCGTTACTCATAGATCGATTTAGAAAATCCTAGATCTTTTAGCGACTGCTGAACTGGTTTTGGATCTTCAAGATCAACAACTCTTGGCGTGATAACAAAGATAAGCTCAGTAGTTTTTACGCCATCTCTTGTGCTTTTAAAGACGCTTCCTATCAAAGGTATGTCAGCTAGAAGTGGTACAGCTGTGTTTTGCTTATTTTTAGTCTGACCGATAAGTCCGCCAAGTATGATCGTATCGCCACTATTTACCTGAACGACGGTTGAGAGCTTTTTCTGAACTGTATCAGGTGCGATCTCTCTAATGGCTGTATTTTGTGACCTTATGTCGTCTTCTGCATACTTAAAGCTGCTTAAGCTTGGGTTGATGCGAAGCATGATCTTGTTGTTATCTGAGACTTCTGGAAGTAAATTTAACAAGATACCGATAAATACAGAGTATTGCTTATAAGTTGTTGTAAGCCTGTTGTTATTGTTATTGTTGCTACCATTATCTGTCTCTTCCATTACGCGGTAGTTTATATTATCACCCACAGAGATTAGCGCTTGTTGGTTGTTTAGAGTGGTTACTTTTGGACTTGAAACGACCTTTGTTTTGCCATTTGTTTCAAGGAAATTTATCATACCATCAAGGCTAAAGTTTAAATTTGCAGCGATATTTAGTGTACGACCAAAGCCATCGCTTAAGCTGTTGCCCTTGTTTGTCCAGCTTGCACTTGAGCCGGTACTAGAGCCTTGGTTGCCTATATATGAGTTAAATCCAAGCTCAAATTTACTCCAATCAACACCTTGCTTATACTCATTATTTAGATCAACTGCGATGATAGAAACATCGATGATGACTTGTTTTTTAAGTCTTCTTTGCATCTCCGCTATATATTTTTCAACGCGTTTTAGCTGTGACGTGGTGGCTGTAACCGTGATAAGTCCAGCATTTTGGTTTATGATAGGATCTGGCGCCGTGATGTGCTCGCTGCTATTATTTAAGATAGCTTTTAGCTCAGCATCAAGCTTCTCCCAAAAGTCAAATTTCTCAGTTGTTCTTATCAAGTTGTTTTCATTTTTTATGTCGTTTGAGCTAGTATCACTGCTTGAGCTATTGCCTACTTCTGACGGAGAGGCATCAACTGAAGCTTTTGTGATAGCTGTGCCCTCACGGATAGAGGTGATATAGTCTATTTTAAAAATTTTTGTTTGAAGCGATGAGATTTTTAAGACATTATTTGAAAACTCATAGCTTAAATTTTTCTCGTTTAAAAGCAGATCAAAGACTTCGCTTAGGCTCATATTTCTTATATTTACGCCAAAGACTTTATCATCAAGCTCTTTTTTGCTATAAGCATCTTTTGCAACGATACTAAAATCACACATTTCAGAGAGCTGATTTAAAACATCTCCAAGACTTATATCGTCTGTTATCTTCATACTAAAATTTTTACTCAAGCATGTGCTTGGTTTTGCCATTATAGGGGTAGCTAAAAATGAAGCTAACGCCGCAGTTATAATAAATTTACTTAATTTTGATACCAACATTTTTACTTCCATTTTTAAGAGTTAGTTCTTGTTTTTCATCATCTTTTACGATGATAACCTTACTGCCTTGAACACTTGTGATATTGTAATCATCAATCATATCTCCCACTTTATACCACTTGCCATTTATATTTGCTTTATTTAGCAAAATGGCCTTTAGCATAAACCCTCTTGCAGAAGAGTATTTTGTAGTGTTTTGATCGCCTTTTGGAGCAACTGGCAAATTTAGCTTGAAAGGATCTTGCAAGCTAGAAATTTCACCGCTGTTAAGCCCTTTTCTTTGCTCCTTTATCTTAACAAAAACTTCATCATAGTTTTTCATCTCGCCTTCAAACTCATTGCCAAATAGGCTTAGAGCTAAAATTAAAAATAAACCAAATTTTTTCATCAGTACTTCATACCCCACACAGAGATAGAGAGCTTAGCTCCTAGATCTTTTTGAGTGGAATTTATATCCATTTTGTGAAGATCTACTACTAGTTTTGACTCTTCAAGTCCGTTTATATAGCTAAGCATATCTTTAAAATTTCCAAGGCAAGTGACATCTATATTTAAAATTTGCTCTATCTTTTGGAAATTTGGCTCTTTTATATCGCTTTTAAGCTCTAAAATTTTTATATCATTTTGTTTTGCCAAAAGCACGATACTATCTATATAGTTTGCCCAGTTTTGATTGTCAAAAAGTAAAAATGAAAGCTCTTTAAGCTTTGAGTCAAAATAGGTATTAAATTTCAAAATATTCGTGTAGCGAAGTTTTAGATTGCTTAAATTTCTATTTTCTTCGTTTATCTTAAAATTTCTATCGCCATCAGGGGAGCTCACTGAGGCTAGATAGTTTCTAGTATTTTCTAGCTTTGTAGAAATTCTCGTATGTTTATCAAGCTTTTCATCAAGGAAATTTTGTGCAGGATCAAAGCATAACATATAAACAAGATAGGCTATGATAAGCGCTGAGCCAAGAAAAATAAGGTTTGTTTCGTTTGGCTTTTTGCTATCAAAGTATTGATCTATTTTGCTTAAAATATCTTGTCTCATTGTCTAATCTCTATGCTTATATTACTTTCATACTCGTGTTTAGCGTCATCGGAGCGAATTTTTTTAGTATTTACCAAGTATTTTTCATCTTTGCTGATATCTTTGATCAACTGAGTTATCCTTTTTTCATTATCGCTAACTGCAGTTATGGTCAAATTTCTATCGTTATTTACGATGTTTGTGATATGAACTGCGTTTAGATTTAAAATATCGGTAATTTTAAAAAGATTTAAACCCTTCATAGCGTAATTATCTTTTTTATTTTCGATCTCAGCAAGCAGACCTTTTCTGAAATTTAGCTTTTCATTCTCTTTTTGAGTTTGTTCTTTTACCGCCTCTTGTTCTCTTGAAATTTTAGCTAGCGTCTCTTTTATCTGCATCTCTTGTGCGTTTAGGACGCTATATTCGTCATTTAGTCTTGCGCTGTCTTTTTCTAAAACAAGACCAGCTATGTAGTTGTAAGCTGGATATAACATACTTAGCGCAAATGCCGCAGCGCAAGTGAGCAAAAATTTACCACTTTTTCTTTTGACAAATGGATCTGGGCGGAGCATATTTGAGAGGTTAAAATTCTCATAAAATGGCTCTTTGGTATAAAATCTACCAAATAAAGCCATAACGTTATAACGCTCATTTATAGTATAGTTTTTGTTGTTTATCGCAACTTTTATGTTTATATACTCTGCATACAAACCAAGTTTGGTTGAGATGAAATTTGCAAAATTTTTGATCTCATAGTCGCAATCTATGTAAATATTTTTAATTGTTATTTGATAGTCTCTATTTATTATATTTATAATGTCATTTATATAAAAAACACAATCTTCAAAAATGGCGTTTAGATCATAATTAAAATCATTTCTATCTTTATTTATAAGACCACATTGAGATAATATCTCCTGAAATCTCTTGCTATCTAGACGCTCACCACTTTGTTCGAAAAACCTATTATTTAAATAAGATAATGTATAACGAATTTTCTTTGAGGTTAAAAATTCTCCATCTGTATAGACGCTTAAAAAAGACTCTTTATCTTTTAAAGTAACAAAACAATCAACTTGAGTACTAACAAGCAAACCCTTTTTGTAAAGAACAGAATAGAGTAATGGCTCTGGCACCATGCAATCTATATATGGAATTTTTTTAGCTATATTTTTAAAAATTTGTTTTAAAGCATCATTTTTTACAATGAAAACATTAAAAAATCTATCATTACCTTGGAGAACTCTATTTTCAATATAACATACTTTATAATCTATAGTGGGATCAAGTTGAAATTCCTCATAATATTTCTCAACTATTTCGTTTTCCAAATATTCATCTTCAATACTTCTAGGTATCTTAAGTGTCGCTGTTTTTAGGCTTTCATACTCGATATATGAAATAAAAAAATCATGCTTATTTACTGTTTTTAAAAAGTTAAAAGCTTCTACTTTACTATTGTGGTAACAAAATCCTTTGTAATCATACGGATCCAGTACGATAACAGAATTTTTATCATTTTTTATAATTTTTGCCATATATTAAAACCATCTTACAAAATTGCAGAAAATATTTTAATATCTTCAAAATAAAAAATCAATAGCCGATTATCTGATTTAGGCTCTTTTCTTCTTTGCTCCAGCCTTTTTTAACGACTACATCGAGCTTTAGAAAGACCTTTGTGTTGGTTAAATTTTGTATTAACTTTCTTGCAAAAATTCCTATTCTTTTAATGGTTTCACCATTTTTTCCGATTATCATGCTTTTATGGATCTCACGCTCCGTGATGATACTCGCATAAATTTCAGTTATGCCTGTTTTTTCTTTTACGCTTTTTATGATCGCGTCGCTAAGATAAGGGATCTCGTCACTTAAATTTTCATAGATCGCTTCAAGTATAAATTCTCTAAAAATTTCTTTTTCATTTGTCGGCGTGAGAAATTCTGGATCATAAAAGTACTCATGCTCTGGCAAAAGCTTGCAAATTTCATCAAGAAGTGGCTTTTTATAGGTAGGCTGCTTGGTGCTAAAAGTAAGCAAAGCTGCAAATTTATCTTGAAATTTCTGGTACTTTGTGATCTTTTCAAGCACTTTAGCATTTGAGCTCTCATCGACTTTTGTTAGCACTAAGATATGCGGTTTTTCAGGATTTAAAGCTAGAAATTTCTCATAGTCACTTGTGTCATCATGGATAGGCGCTAAAAATACGATGAGATCGCAGTCTCCCATCGATTTTATAGCTTGGCTTATTAGTAGTTGATTTATCGCCTTTGTGCTCTCATGAAGCCCTGGCGTGTCAGTGAAGATGATCTGATCTTCACCATTCATCACGATGCCATTTATCTTTCTGCGAGTTGCATTTTGTTTGTGCGAGACGATAGCTATCTTTTCGTTCAACAAGGCATTTAAAAATGAGCTTTTGCCAGCATTTGTGCGTCCTATGATGCTAACAAAGCCTGATTTCAAAGTATATACCTCGCTAGATCTTGATCTTCGACCACGTCTTTTAGGCGCTCTTTTACAAGCTCTTTTGTGACATTTATCTTCTCGCCGCTCTTTTCACTAGCCTCAAAGCTGATATCTTCTATCACGCGCTCGATCACTGTATGAAGGCGTCTAGCACCGATGTCTTCCATCTTTTCATTTGCTGCGTGAGCGATCCTGGCTATCTCTTTTATCGCTTCATCGTCAAATTCTAGCTCAATATTTTCGGTTGAGAGTAGGGCGATGTATTGTTTTAAAAGCGAATTTTTTGGCTGGGTTAAAATTTGATAAAGCGCGTCTTCATCAAGGCTATCAAGCTCGACTCTTAGTGGAAAACGGCCTTGAAGCTCAGGGATGAGATCGCTTGGTTTGCTTATGTGAAAGGCACCAGCAGCGATAAATAAAATATGATCTGTCTTTAAATTTCCAAATTTAGTATTTACATTTGAGCCTTCAACGATAGGCAGCAGGTCTCTTTGTACGCCTTCTTTGCTAGGATCTTGTCTATTTGAGCTACCTGAGCCAACGGCTACTTTGTCGATCTCGTCTATAAAGATGATACCTTCGTTTTCAGCCCTTCTTAAAGCCTCGGTTTTTACGCTCTCAAGGTCTAAAATTTTATCATTTGCTTCGCTTTGAAGGGCTTTTTTGGCGTCTTTTACCTTCATCTCTTTTTTGATGTTTTTACCGCCGATGCCAATTATCTTTATAAAGCTCTCTTGCATCTGCGCCATATCAGGTGGCACATTTGAGCCAGCTTCAAGTGGGTTTTGCTGCACCTCGATCTCGATACTTAGCTCGTCAAGCTCGCCGTTTCTTAGTCTATTTAACATTTTTTCATAGCTCTTTGCGTACTCTGCTTGTTTCTCTTCACTTGCACCTTTTGGAAGTGGTGGAAGTAGCTTTGAGACGATCTTTTCTTCGATGTAGGCGTTGATTTTATCTTGATTTTTCTCGCTTTGCTCGTTTTTTACGAGATTATATGATGCCATAGCAAGATCTCTTACCATGCTTTCAACATCACGGCCAACAAAGCCAACCTCGGTATATTTGCTAGCCTCGACCTTGATAAATGGTAGCCCCATCATCTTTGAAAGACGCCTTGCGATCTCAGTTTTACCAACGCCAGTTGAGCCGATCATCAAGATATTTTTTGGCATGATGTCATCTTGCAAGCTCTTTTCAAGCTTCATGCGGCGGTAGCGGTTGCGAAGTGCGATCGCTATAATCTTTTTGGCGTCCTTTTGACCGATCACATAGTCATCTAAAAATTTAACAATTTCTCTTGGTGTTAAGTTCATTTTCTCTCTTATTCTAAAACATAAGTTTTGATGTTTGTATTTGTATAGATGCAAATTTCGCCAGCTATCTTAAGGCTCTCTTTGACTAGATCCTCTTCGTCGATATCGGCAAATTTATCTAGGGCACGAGCCGCTGAGAGAGCGTAGTTGCCGCCGCTTCCGATAGCTGCTATCTTGCCATCTTCTGGCTCGACAACATCACCAGTGCCACTAAGTAAGAAAATTTTATCCCTATCAAGCACAAGCATCATCGCCTCAAGCTTTCTTAGATACTTGTCTTTGCGCCACTCTTTGCTAAATTCTATCACCGCCTTTAGCAAGTCCCCCTTTGTATGCTCTAAATTTTTCTCAAACATATCAAAGAGATTAAACGCATCAGCAGTACTGCCAGCAAAGCCAGCTAGGACTTTGCCGTTGTGAATTTTGCGGATTTTTACGGCATTGCCTTTTAAGACGGTGTTGCCAAAGCTCACCTGTCCATCACCGCCGATGACCGCCTTATTTTTGCCTTTGTAGGCTAAGATGGTTGTCGCATGAAACATCTACTCTCCTTGCACATCAACCTTTAAGGTCGCATTTATCAAGTGTCCAAGCTTTATAGAGACATCATAAAGACCAACTGCTTTTAGGTGAGTGTCCAGGTCGATAGCCTTTTTCTCAACTACCAAATGATGTGTCTTTTCAAGCTCTGCTGCGATCTCCTCTTTTGAAACTGAGCCAAAGAGTGAGCCATTTGCACCAAGAGTTTTCTTGACGACGACTGTCACTTTTGCAAGCTCTTCTTTAAGCTTTTCTAAATTTGCTATCTCATATTTTAGCTCTTCAGCCTTTCTTTTTTGAGCTGCTTCGTATTTACGAAGGACATCTGGAGTGGCTGCTTTTGCGAAGCCTTTGCCGATTAAGAAGTTGTTGCCATAGCCGTCTTTTACCTCTTTTATCTCGCCAGCTTTGCCAAGCGCCTTTACATCTTTTATTAGCAGTACTTTCATTTTTATCCTTTTAAATTTTATTTTTAGTCAAATTTTCGCTCATTTTTGCGTGCGATGATGAAACGAAGCGCATTTAGCTTGATAAATCCAGCTGCATCTTTTTGATCATAAACGCTATCTTCTTCAAATGTGCAGTATGCCTCGCTAAATAGGTTATCATTTTTGCTACTTCTACCAAGGATAGTCACGTTGCCTTTGTAAAGCTCAACTTTAACAGAGCCATTTACGTGCTCTTGGCTCTTGTCGATGAGAGCTTGGAGCATATTTCGCTCAGGCGACCACCAGTAGCCGTTGTAGATTAGCTCGGCATATTTTGGCATGATCTCATCTTTTAAGTGAGCCGCACCGCGGTCAAGTGTGATGCTCTCGATCGCTCTGTGAGCTTTTAGCATTATAGTACCGCCTGGAGTTTCGTAGCAACCGCGGCTCTTCATACCAACTGAGCGGTTTTCTACGATGTCAAGTCTGCCGATGCCATGTTTTGCGCCAAGGCAGTTTAGCTCGGTTAGAATTTCAGCTGGACTCATTTTTTTGCCGTTTATGCTCACTGGATCGCCTTTTTCATAGCCGATCTCGATGATCTCGCTCTTATCTGGAGCTTCTTTTGGACTTACTGTCCATCTCCACATATCATCTTCTGGTGCGTGACTTGGGTCTTCAAGCACTAGACCCTCATAGCTTATGTGAAGTAAATTTGCGTCCATTGAGTATGGGCTTTTGCCTGGTTTTTTAGTGATATCTATGCCGTTTTTCTCAGCGTATGCTAAGAGCTTTTCACGGCTGTTTAGATCCCACTCGCGCCATGGAGCGATGATAGTTAGGTTGTCGCCAAGTGCGTAGTAGCCAAGCTCAAAGCGAACTTGGTCGTTGCCTTTGCCTGTTGCTCCGTGGCTAACGCCGTCAGCGCCAACAAGTCTTGCGATCTCGCTTTGGCGTTTTGCGATTAGTGGGCGCGCGATTGAAGTGCCAAGTAGATATTCGCCCTCATAGATTGCATTTGCTCTAAACATTGGAAATACATAATCACGTACAAATTCTTCTCTTAAGTCTTCTATAAAAATATTTTCAGGTTTTACGCCAAGTGCTAGGGCTTTTTTGCGTGCAGGCTCTAGCTCTTCGCCTTGTCCGATGTCAGCTGTAAATGTGACTACTTCGCATTTGTATTCGTCTTGAAGCCACTTTAAAATAATACTTGTGTCAAGTCCGCCTGAGTATGCTAAAACAACTTTTTTTACATCTTTTTTCATAGCTGTCCTTTTGTTGAAATGGTCGTATTTTAGCCTAAATTGATTAATCTTTAATAAATTAATCTAAATTATAATGTAAGCATTATTTCAAAAACTCCCTAACTATTTTTATAGAAAATTATCATTTAAAATTATGATAATTAATATTGTTTTTATGCTTGCTTTGTTAAATTTGCGTTTCGCTTTCATTATCAAAGATTAAATTTAACAAAAGGATATCCGTGAATAGATCAAAATTTATCGCCATTTGCCTTAGCGCTTGTGTGGCAAATTCTCTCTATGCAGTAGAGAAAGAGAACAACGAAACTAAGCTAGATGGCGTCGTAGTAAGTGCGAGTGGCTTTTCGCAGCAGATCAAAGAAGCCCCCCGCAAGCATCAGTGTGATAAGTGGCGATGAGCTTACAAAAGATAGCTTTACCTCACTTCACTCAATCGCGCAAAAAGTGCCAGGCGTAAATGTCGTCGGTGGCGAGGACGGGGCAGCTAGTGGCATCTCGATACGCGGCATGGAGAAGTCTCAAACGCTAGTTTTGATTGATGGCAAAAGAGTAAATTCAAGTAGTGCAAACCCAAAGGGCGGAGCAGGGGATATGAACTCAAATTCCATCCCGCCAGCTGAGGCGATCGAGCGTATAGAGGTCATCCGTGGCCCTATGAGCTCACTTTATGGTAGCGACGCGGTTGGAGGCGTTATAAATATCATTACTAAAAAAGACTTTTCAAAATTTAGCGGCAACGTCGGCATCTCAACCACGATAAACACTCACAAAGGCATAGGAGACGGCAGGCAAGGCGACTTTTATCTAAATTTACCTCTTTATAAAGAGCTTTTTGCGCTTCAGCTTTGGGGCTATAAAAAGCTAAGAGATGAGGATAGTTACGTTGGTGGCTACCAAAAGAGTGATAAGAGAAATTTAAGCGCAAAGCTTTGGATGACGCCAGATGAGCACAATAAATTTTTCATCCTTGGTTCAAACGAAAGGCATGACTATTCGCGCACCCTTGGCAAGTCAGCCGATCCAAATCCAAGAATGAACGTCTTAAACGCTTATGACTACGAGAAAAAGAGCTATGGCGTGGGTTATCTTGGCGAATTTGATAGCCTAAATGCTGATCTTAGCTACATCTATGATGAGACACAAAGAAGTAGCCTTTTTGACAAATTTATACCAGCAAAAGTTAAAAATCACAACTTTAACTCCAAATTTACAACATTTTTTGGCGCACATGCACTAACTTTTGGTTATGACTTTCATAAGCAAAATGTAAATACAACCTTCATCGTCTCAAATGCCTCAAAAAACGGCCTTGAAAGCCCAAAAAGCTACTCTATGAGTGAGCATGCTGGATTTATCGAAGATGAGTGGCAAATTTTAGATGAGAAGCTCTTTTTAACGCTTGGCTCAAGGCTCACGCACAACGAATTCTTTGGCAACCACCTCTCGCCAAGAGCCTACCTAGTCTATAACGCCACAGACACGCTAAGCCTCAAAGGTGGCGTCGCGACTGGCTATAAAACACCAGATGTCAATCAAATTTCACCTGAAGTAGGCACTATCCAGGGTAGCTGGAGCATAGTTGATTTTGGTAATAAAGACCTAAAACCAGAAAAGAGCACGACTTATGAGGTTGGGGCGTATTATGACAATCAGGCTGATTTTAGAGGCTCGGTAACGCTTTTTAGAAATGAATTTAAGGATAAAATCCTAGACACCGACAGAAGCAATGTGAATAACATACCAGCCTTTGGCGCTTGCCCAGCAATGACAAGGGTAAAAACAGTGGGTTGCCCTGGCTGGGGAACTTACTTTAACATTGAGGGTGCGACCGTTTGGGGCGTGGAGCTAAGTGGCGACTATGACATCCTTTCAAATCTAAATTTAAGCTCAAACTACACCTATAATAAGTCAAAGATAAAAACTGGCAACCCAACGATAAACACGCCAAGGGGCGCTATGAAATTTAGCGAGACAAATCTTGCCAGACTTGACGCAAAAAGCCTTACCGCAACGCCAGAGCACGCACTTCACGCCACGCTTACATATAAGCCTGTAAAAAGCGTTAAAACATTTTTTAGTGCAAACTACGAGAGCAAGCTAACAAGCGTACAATTTGGCCCTGGTAACAGAGTAAGAGAAAATGAGAAAAATTTACTTACATTTGATACAGGCGTGAGCTGGGAGGCAAATGATCACCTAACGCTTAGTCTAAATGCCTATAACATCTTTGATAAAGTAAGATACGATGAGGCGCTAGCAGACGACGGCAACTATTACTGGTATCCGCAAGAGGGCAGGAGATTTTGGTTTAAGGTCGCTGCAAAATGGTAAGAACCTTTAAATTTTTGCTTTTTACACTTGGTGTGATGCAGACTTTGCACGCAGGACCTAGCCAAACGCCTGAGCCACTTAGCCAAAAAGCTGCTAGTAAATTTGAAATTTCAACCTTTAAAATGAGTGCAAATGATGAAATTTATAAAATTTTCACAGCCAAGCTAAAGGGGCAAGATAAGTTTAAAAATGTGCTTTTCTTGCTTGACGCAAACGCCCAGTTTAACATGCTCTTAAATGAATTTGATGGCAAGGCTGCCCCACTAATAATAGGCATAGGATATGACAGCGACAAAAGCTACGAGGTAGAAAAACGCACAAGAGATCTCACGCCAAAGGCAGAGGGCGAGGAGTTTAGCAAAGGTGGTGGGGCAGATGCGTTTTACCACTTTTTAACTAAAAATTTAGTGCCACTAATCGATGAGAAATTTAACGTGCAAAGCAGCCAAAAAAGCCTTTATGGACACTCTTTTGGTGGGCTTTTTACGCTCTATGCCTTGCTTAAAAATGATGGCGTATTTTCAAATTTCTTTATCGCTTCGCCATCTCTTTGGTGGGGTGAATCTGAAATTTTAAAGCAAAATGTGAGTGAGGGTAAATTTAAAGAGAAACTAAAGGCAAAATTTGTCTTTCTTAGCGTTGGCGAGCTTGAAAAGAGAAAGGGCAAGACAGACAAAGCTGGCATTTTAAAGGCGAGTGATCTAGCCCAAATTTTAAAGCAAAGTGGCGTAAATTCTCACTTTGAGCTTTTTAAAAATGAAACCCATGGCAGCGTTATACCTCTAAATTTAAAAGAGCTTTTAAAATATCTAAAGGATTAAAAATTTAAGGCTATTTTTGTTAAAATCCGCCGCATGAGAGTAGATAAATTTTTAAACGTAGTAAATATCACAAAAAGGCGTGCCGTTAGCGAAGATATGTGCAAAAGCGGCGTTGTGAGCATCAACGGCGTGCAGGCAAAAGCGGCAAAAGATGTTAAGGTTGGTGATGTGGTTAGCATCAAATTTCTAACGCGCGAGGCGAGATACGAGGTGCTAGCGATCCCAACTACAAAAAGCATACCAAAAAGCGCTCAAAGTGAATATGTAAAAGAGCTTTGATGGTTTTTGAGCTTTTAGAAAATGAGCTTGATCGGCTTGTGCGGGTGCTGCCAAAAAGTGGCGTGGTGCTACTAAGCGGCGATCTAGCAAGTGGCAAAACGACGCTTGTAAAGGCGATCATCAAGGCTCATGGCATAGAAGAGAGCGTGACGTCGCCAACATTTTCTTTGATGCAAATTTATGGTAAAGATATCTACCACTACGACATTTACCAGATCGGATTTGACGGGATGGCAAAAAATGGCCTTTTTGAAAATTTATTTGAAGAGGGGCTTCATCTAGTAGAGTGGGGCGATGAAAATTTAGAAAAAGCTCTAAAGAAAAACGGCGAGAGCTATACATTAGTAAAAATTTCTCCTAGCAAAAATGGCAGAAAATACGAGGTTATAAGTGCATAAACTAGAAGTAAAAGATCTAAAAAAGACGATTAAAAAAAGTGAGATCATAAAAGGCATATCTTTAGAGGTAAATAGTGGCGAAGTGGTGGGGCTTCTTGGGCCAAATGGCGCTGGAAAGACGACCACTTTTTATATGATCTGCGGGCTCATCTTGCCAACTAGCGGAGATGTCTTTTTAAATGACGAAAAGATCACAAACGTCCCACTTCACAAAAGAGCGCACCTTGGTATTGGCTATTTGCCGCAAGAATCAAGCATATTTAAAGAGCTAAGCGTTGAAGAAAATTTGCTCCTTGGGGCTGAAATTTTAAATCAAAGCAAAGAAGAGATCTCTAAAAGAGTAAATGAGATGCTAAATATGCTAAATATCGAGCCTATCCGCCTAAGAAAGGGTGTTAGCCTAAGTGGTGGCGAGCGCAGACGCTGTGAGATCGCAAGAAGTCTCATCATAAAGCCAAAATTTTTGCTGCTTGATGAGCCATTTGCAGGCGTCGATCCTATCGCAGTTAGCGACATCCAAAGTATCGTTAGAGACCTTAAAAAGCTAGGTATCGGTGTTTTGATAACTGACCACAACGTCCGTGAGACACTAGCCATTTGCGACAGAGCCTATGTCATCAAAGATGGCTCACTACTAGCAAGCGGCAGTGCGAGCGAAGTGGCAAACAACAAGCTCGTTAGAACGCACTATCTTGGCGAAGAATTTAAGCTGCTTGAGTAGATGATGCTAAGGCAAAAGCAAACTTTAGCGCCAAAGATCAAACTAAACCAAACGCTAAGAAGCTGGCTTCCTATCCTTCAAAGCGGGCTTGATGAGCTAAAAGAGACGCTTGAGCCTTTCATAAAAGAGAACCCATTTGCTACGATCGAACATAAAAATTTAGAAAAAAGCGAAAAAAAGCGAAATTTTTTCGAGCAGGTTAGCAAAAACTCGGTCAGCGAGAGTATCGAAGCTTTAAGCATCTATAAAGAAAGCCTCTATGAAAAGCTCGTTAGCCAGATAAATCCACCACTTTTCCCCACGCAAAAGTCCCAAGATATCGCATATAAGATCATCGAGTGCTTGGATGATGAGGGCTATTTTTCTTATGATGATGAAATTTTTGCGGGTTTTAATGAGAATGAGGTGGAGCGAGTTAGAGCGAGATTTGCCTACCTTGAGCCCTGTGGCGTGGGCGCAAAGGATGTGAAAGAGAGCTTTTTGTTTCAGCTTGGCGAGACAGAGGCAAGTGAAGAGATCATAGAGTGCGCAAAAAAGATCATCTTAAATTTTGAAAATATAGAGAAGCTTAGAAAACTTAAATTTTACGACGATGCGCTAAAGATCATAAAGAAATTTAAAAATCCCCCAGCTATTGAGTATCTTGAAGATGAAAAAGAGGCGGTGCCTGATATCTTCGTGCTAAGCACAAGTAGCGGCATAAGCGTGCAGATAAATGACGAGTACTATCCTGAAATTTCTATCGACACCGAGGGACTAGACGAGAAAGAGACTTTTGTAAGCTCGCGCATAAAAGAGGCAAGCGAGCTCATAGACGCCCTTGAGATGAGAAAGGCGACGCTTTATAAGATAGGGCTCATGATAGTTGAGTATCAGTATGACTATTTTTTGGGTGGCGACATAAAGCCTATGAAGCTAAAAGACCTAGCTGACGAGCTTGGACGCAACCCTTCAACCATCTCAAGAGCGATCGCGAACAAATATCTAAGCTGTTCAAGAGGCACGGTTGCACTTAAAAATTTCTTCGCAACTGGCTTTGACGAGGAGACTTCAAACGCCGCGATAAAGGAATTTTTACTAGAGCTTATAAAAAACGAAGATCATAAAAAACCACTTTCTGATCTAAAAATCCAAGAGCTTATCCAAGCTAAATTTAACATCCAAATCGTTCGCCGAACTATCACCAAATACCGCAAAATCCTAAACATCGGCAGCTCAAGCCAGCGAAAAAAGATCTATCAGATAAACGGCTAGCTACCACTCATTTATGGCAAAAAGCGTGGCTTTTCGCATCTGCGTAAAAAGCTCACTGCTAAGCTCATCATACTCTTTGCCTCGTCTTTTATGCTGCGCCAATCCTGCTGCGTCGTCGTTCCAAGAGCCCATGCCACCAAAGACATCTGCCGCGCTTGCCGCAGTAAAAAGAGCTAAATTTAGCTTTGGCATAAGTGGCGCATTTAGGACATTTTGCTCTATCTTTTCTGGCTCATTTAGCGCTTTTAGCCCTTTTCTAAAGCAGTCACCAAAGTTCTCACACTCTATCTCATCTGCAAATTTAGTGGTCTTAGTTAGGATATCTTTAAACTCCAAAGTGTTATCGCTAAATTTTTGAATTTCTGGTGTGCCATCTAGGCTAAATTCTTTATAGACTATGTCCCAGCCCTTTTTATCTTCTTCAAAGCTCCAGTGCGGTACGAAGTAGCTCATCTTGTCTTTATAAATGCAAAGAATTGACTTGTGGCTTACATTTGAAAAGCCTTGCAGCGAGCGCTCCTCTGATGAGATAGCCAAATTTGTAGCAAATCTCACATCGCTTAGCCCAAGCTTTTTGGCATGCTTAAACCACTCATTTATGCTAGTTTGCTCTCTTTTTTCTTGCTCATCCTCCAAAATATAGTCAAAAACTAGGCTTTTTATATATTTTTCGCCTTTGTAGCCTAACTCTAAATTTGACCTTAGAGCTTGCTTTATGGAGGCTACGATAATGCAAGCGTTAAAAACTTCACCATTCATTTTTGCTCCTTTTTTGAGATATTTTATTAAAAGAAGCATAAATTTATCTCTTTAAGGATTGCAAGCGAAAACTTCAGCTTTTTATAGTAAAATAGCCAAAAATTTCAAAGAGGCAAAATGGATTTTAATGAGATTGAAAAGCTGATAAATACGCTTAAGAAAAACTTGGAAGTTATCGAAAACAACGGCGTTGTCGAGCCAGAAACAAAGATCGATGCGCTCACTTTTAATAAAAATGTCGAAGAGATCAAAAAAAGACTTTACAGCACAACAGACGAGGGCAGTTTTTTTAAAAATGTCTTTAACACTGAAGATTACTACGAAAACATTAGCTCATACCTCGAGCAGACAAACAAAAGCCTATATTACAAGATAGAAAAGGCTGGCGTGAGCCTAAGGACTAATCAAAACCTGCAAGAGAGCCTGACAAACATCTCAAACATCATGCAAATTTTAGTCGCTGAGTATCAGATACAAAATAAAAAAAAGAAAAAGAGTATCTTCTCAAGAAGTGGCGATACAGCGATGATAAGAGGGCTACTTGCCGAGTTAATGGAGCTGCAAAATAGGATGAATAAAATTTTACATCTCGACTCTCAAATCGTCTCAAACGTAGTTTTGGAAAATTTTAAAACTATCTACACATTTTTTTACAACTGCATAAGAGTGGCCAAACAAAGGGGCGATGAGCTACTTTTGGTTGAGATCGCTGGCATCACAGATAGGATCATCGAGATGATAAGACCAGTGCTTTCAGGCAAAAGCCTAAAGACAAATGAGCTTATCTATCACTACCTCATTTACGAGCTACGAGAGCTAAAAGCCTACGCTATAGGCGAGGATCTAGCTTAAAATTTTATCCACTATCTCTTTTGCCCCATTTGGCAAAAGGATATCTTTTAGAGCTTTGCTGCTTTTGCTTAGATCAAAACTCTCGATCATTTTTATGACTTCATCTTTGTCTAAATTTTCGCCATTTTGCAGGCAAATTTCAGCTATGCCTTTATCTTTTAGAAATTTAGCGTTGTAAAACTGGTGATTGCCAGCGGCATAAGGAAATGGCACAAAGATAGATGGCAAGGCGTTTGCGCAAAGCTCCCAAAGCGAGCTAGCTCCAGCTCTTGATATGGCAAGATCAGCCTCGCTCATCTTCTTTTCTATCTCTTTGCTAAAGTCAAAAATTTCTAAATTTGCCTCGCTAAAGTCAAGCTCATAATATCTTTTTTTAAGCTCATCAAGGGTGTTTTTGCCGCATTGATGAATGATTTTTATACCTTTTTCTTTAAGATATGGGGCTAAATTTATAGCTAGCTCATTTATAGCTTTTGCACCTTGTGAGCCACCTAAAAATAGTATCGTTTTTAGCTCATTTCTAACTCTTTGGCTTTCAAAAAATTTATTTGCCACTGGGTAAGGGCAGGGCGAGAGCTCATCATAAGAGCTAAAAAAGCCTTTTGCGTATGGCTTTAAAATTTTATTTAGCTTGCCAGTTACGGCATTTTGCTCGTGGATGAAAAGCGGTGTTTTTGAGATGATGGCTGCTATGGCTGCTGGCGCTGCTGAGTAGCCTCCCACGCTGATGACTGCTTTAACGCCATTTTCTTTAAAAATTTGCCTGCATTTTAGAGCTAGGCTTATGATGTTTGTTAGTGATTTTAGCTTGGCAAGGCCTCTTTTATTTACGACGCCACTGCTTGGTAGAAAAAATTTCTTTGCAAATTTATCATCATTTTCAAACCAAAATTTATCCTGACCGCTAGTTGATCCGATAAAAATAGGCTTTATGCCTCGTCTATTTAGCTCCTCACAAAAGCTTCTAGCAATCGCCAAATGCCCACCAGTGCCGCCACCACAAATAACTATCATAGTTTTGCCTTTTTACTGATCATTAAGACCATGCCGATGCCGATGCATATAGCAAGCACGGAGCTGCCGCCGTAACTAAGAAATGGCACAGCGATACCTTTTATCGGCGTGATCGATGTGATGCCGTAGCTATTCATCAAAAATGAAAACGACAAGATAAGCCCGATACCAAGTGAGAATAGGTGATAGACCTTGTTTTCGCTCCTAGCTGAAATTCTAAATATCCTATAAAGTAGCGTGATAAAGATCGCTGTGATGCATAAAATGCCAAAAACACCGACCTCTTCAGCTATGCCAGCTAGCACGAAGTCTGTATGCACCTCGCTTAAAAAGCCAAGCTTAAATATCCCAGCTCCAAGCCCCTCGCCAAAAAACTCGCCGTGTTTAATTGCATTTAGTGAGTGAGAAATTTGATATGGCTCTGGTGCGTCTGCCACTCTAAGCACGTTTGCCACGCTATCTGGCAAGAAAGAGAGAACCATGTTTTGTATCGTGCCCCACCATGACTTTATACGTAAAATTCTGTGCTCAGAGCTAACGATCGCCACCGTCATGACAAAGGCAGCGCCCAAGATACCGATACCAAAGAGCCTAACGCTAGCCCCTGCAAAAAGCGCCATCGTCACAAAGGTAAGTGCCAAAACTACAACCTGACCAAGGTCGTTTTGCATAACGGCAATAAGAAAGACAATTACAACAAATAGACCAATATAAGGCCAAAGTATCCTGATCTCATCTGCTAAAGTCCTCTTGCCGTCGCTAAATTTTCTAGTAAAACTCCACGCCAAAAAATAGACAAAACCGACTTTGAAAAACTCAACAGGCGCAAGTGAGAAGCCTGGCAGCCTGATCCAGCGTCTAGCACCTCCAGAGTCAGTCACCATCGAAGCTGGCAAGGCGTGCATGAGCCCCATAGCGATACCGCATGAGATAAGCAGTCCAAAACCTATCCAAACGAGCGCTTTGTCGGGATTTAGCCTAGAGAGCCACCACATGAGAAAAATTCCTATGCAGCCGACTGCAAACTGGCGGATAAAAAAGTGAAATTCGTCGTAGTTAAAAAATAAAACTGTAAAAACTGGCAAAGATAGTGAAAAAATGATGCTTATGGCGATCAAAGTCGCACAAAGATAGAAAATAACCTTATCAACTGCCAAATTTAGCTCCAACTTTAAAATGAGCCAAAGTATAATAAAAAACGGCTTACAAAGATATTATTTGCTATAATTGCAGGCTTTAAGGATGGGCATGAAGATAGGTATATTTGACTCGGGGCTTGGCGGACTTAGCGTCTTAAACGAAGCTTTAAGCAAGCTTAGCGAGCATGAATTTTTATATTACGCAGATGTGAAAAATGTCCCATACGGACAAAAGAGCAGAGATGAGATCTTAAAATTTAGCTTTGATGCGGTGAAATTTCTTGTCAAAAATGGCGCAAAAGCTGTCGTAGTAGCTTGCAACACAGCAACAAGTGTAGCGATAAAAGAGCTTAGAGCAAATTTAAGCGTGCCGATCATCGGCATGGAGCCAGCTGTAAAAAAAGCTCACGATCTAAGCCACGATGATGCCCTAAAAACGCTTGTCATCGCCACTCCAGTCACCGTAAATGGCGCAAAACTAAAAGAGCTAATCACAAATTTAAACGCAAAAGATAAAACCGAGCTGTTAGCTATGCCTAGGCTTGTAAATTTTGCTGAAAAAGCTGAGTTTGAGAGTGAAAACGTGAAGTCATATCTAAAAGATGAGCTAGCTAAATTTGATCTAAGTAAATTTGACTTTTTGGTGCTTGGCTGCACGCATTTTAACTATTTTAAAGATAGCTTAAGAGAAATTTTGCCTCCAAATGTAAGCATAATAGACGGCAACGAAGGGACGATAAAGCGCCTTATAAGCGAGCTTAAACTTCAAATTTCAAATATAAAATTGACTCCAAATATAAAATTTTTCTACTCAGGTGACGAGGTTTGCGAGCAAAACGAGCTAGAGAAAATTTCAAGAAATTTAGCTCGCCTAGAAAAAATGAGAGCGATCAGCTAGGCTAAATTTAGCTAAAAATTTGAGCTAAATTTGCAAAATACATTAAATTTTATGTATTTTTATATGTATTATTTCTTTCTTTGCTTCATTATATAGACTGCACTTATTATCGCAACCACTGCCAAAAGAGCGATTGTAATACCTAGAAGCGTCTGTTTGTCAGGATTTGAACCTAGAAAATAGCCAACTCCAAGCAAAACCGCGCACCAAATCCCAGCGCCAAGTGTGGTAAATAGGCAAAATCTAAAAATGTTCATCTTAGCAAGTCCAGCTGGCAGGCTTATATACTGACGAATTCCAGGGATTAGTCGTGAGTTGAAGGTCGAAATTTCGCCGTGTTTATTAAAAAATGCTTCAAATTTATCCATCTTTTCATGAGTGATGCCTACAAATTTGCCGTATTTTAAGACGATCTCGCGTCCAAAAAAGTAGCAAAGATAGTAGTTAAAAATGGCTCCAAGCAAGCTGCCAAGCGTGCCTGAGATAAAAGCAAGCGCTAGGCTCATCTCGCCTTTGTAAGCTAGATATCCAGCTGGTATCATCGCCACTTCGCTTGGAAATGGAAAAAATGAACTCTCCAAAAACATCATCACAAATATGCCAGCATATCCCCAGCTGCTAACGCTTGAGACTATAAAATCAATAATGTTATGTAGCATTTTTACTCCGAAATTTATCTTAAAATGAGGCATTGTAGCAAAGCTTTATTTACTAATAGTAACTAACAAAAGCGATAAATTTTAAAAAGGTTTAAATTTAAAGGCAAAAGTAGGGCGAAAACTCGCCCCGTTTTAAAATGCAGGTATGACCTCGCCTTTGTAGCGAGTGATGATGAAATTTTTAGTATCAGGGCTAAGCACCGCATCGACTAATGCTTTGATCTTAGGATTGTTCTCGTTGCCAGCTCTTGTGACGATGATGTTGGCGTAAGGACTGTTGGCATCTTCAAGTAAAAGTGCGTCTTTTGCCACGCTCATGCCAAGATCAAGGACGAAATTTGTGCTAATAGCAGCGATATCGACATCGTCAAGCGTTCTTGGGATCTGAGCGCCTTCTAGCTCGACAAACTGCAAATTCTTAGGATTTTTAGTTATGTCATTTACAGTTGCAACTTTTACGTTTTTATCGATCTCGATAAGACCAGCTTTTTCTAAAATTCTAAGCGCTCTGTTGCCATTTGATGGGTCGTAAGCGATCGCTACTTTTGCGCCATCTTTTAGATCTTTTATGTTTTTTATCTTTTTAGAGTAAAAGCCAAGTGGCTCGACATGGACATTTGCAACGCTTACAAGATGCAGGCCTCTAGCCTTGTTTTGCTCCTCAAGATATGGCAAATGCTGAAAGAAATTTGCGTCTAAGCTGCCATCTTCTGTGGCGACATTTGGTATCGAATAGTCTGAAATTTCAGAGATAACAAGGTCGTAGCCTTTATCTTTTAGCTTTGGTTTTACAAATTCTAAAATTTCAGCGTGTGGCACTGGTGAGACGCCAACAATGATAGTGTGGTCCTTGTCGGCTGCGTGAAGGCTTAGAGCAACTAAAGATGCGGTTAAAAGTTTGATAAATTTCATTGTTTTTCCTTTTTTTGTTTTGGTAAAGCGACGCTAAAAAGGTAAAAGCTTTTACGTCGCTTTTTTATAAATTTGATTAAAACGCTGGGATGATAGCGCCGTTATATTTTGTCTCGATAAATTTCTTAACTTCTGGTGAGCTGATCGCTTTATCAAGAGCCTTTATTTTAGGGCTGTTCTCGTTGCCAGCTTTTACAACTACGTAATTTACGTATGGGCTATCTTTGCTCTCGATCACAAGCGCGTCTTTTGTTGGATTGAGATTTGCATTTAGCGCGTAGTTTGTGTTGATAACTGCGATAGTAACGTCATCAAGCGTTCTTGGCACTTGAGCAGTCTCGATCTCTTCAAATTTAAGCTTCTTAGGGTTATCAACTATATCAAGCGGAGTTTTTAATGGGTTGTTGTTTAGCTTGATAAGTCCAGCGCTAGCTATGATGTCAAGTGCGCGGCTCTCGTTTGTTGGGTCATTTGGGATAGAGACCACTGCGCCATCTTTTAGCTCTTTGATATCTTTGATCTTTTTAGAATAAACTCCCATTGGCTCTAGGTGCACGCCAACTGTTTTTACAAGGTGAGTGCCCTTGTTTTTGTTAAATTCTTCAAGATATGGGATGTGTTGAAAGAAGTTTGCGTCAAGGTCGCCGTCCTCTGTCGCAAGGTTTGGCGTGGTGTAGTCGTTAAATTCTTTGATCTCAAGTGTGTAGCCATCTTTTGCCAAAATAGGCTTTACAACCTCTAAAATTTCAGCATGTGGGATAGGTGTAGCACCGACGATTATTGTTTTTGACTTGTCAGCAGCATTTGCGCTAACGCTAAGGCCTAGGGCAACTAAAGAGGTAAGAAGTAGTTTTTTCATTTGTTATCCTTTTTTAAAATTTGCCAAGCACCAAAAAAGGATAAATTTAAGCTAGAAGGTTAAATTTCTTTTTAAGCGCTTAAGCTAGTTCTAAGCACTTAAAAAGAAATTCTGCGCTTAGAGATTAGTCTTTCGACGACGCGTTTTTTAGTAGGCGGCACATCTGGCACATATCTGATTTCATCTTTTGTCCTTTCAGCTAAAATTAATTTTGCAATTTTAAGAAAAAAAGCTTAAAATCAGATAAAAAATGTGGCCTTATTTTTTTGAAATTTTATAGAGATAGTTGCCTAAAACTTGAAAAATTTGAACCATAATGATAAGAATAACCACGGTGTAGAGCATGATATCTGGGCGAAATCTCTGATATCCGTAGTTTATAGCAACAGATCCTAGTCCGCCACCGCCAACTGCACCAGCCATCGCTGAAAAGCCGATATTTACGATAAGCGTTAGCGTAAATGCCGAGATGATGCCAGGAAGCGCCTCTACAAACATCACACGAAAGATGATCTGAAATTTTGAGCTACCAAAGCTTTGAGCAGCTTCGATGATGCCTTTATCAACCTCTTTTAGAGCATTTTCAATGAGCCTTGCCACAAAGGGAGCCGCTCCGATAGTTAGCGGAACGATCGCAGCCGTGGTGCCGATGCTTGTGCCTACTATCATTTTTGTGACCGGAAAGAGCACAATGATCAAAATGATAAACGGAAAGCTTCTAAGCACGTTTATAACGATATCGAGCACAAAATAAAGCTGCTTGTTTGGCTTTAGCCCGTCTTTGTCTGAAAGAATGAGCAAAACCGCAGGTATGAGGCCTATGGCAAAGGCGAGCAGGGTAGAGACTATGCTCATATATAGCGTCTCGCCGATAGCTGGCAAAAGTATCCTAGAGAAAACATCTGGAAATTTAGAAAAATCAATACCAAACATCAAGCGACCTCCCATAAAACGCCACTTTGCTTGATATAGTTAAGTACGTTTTCTTTATCTTTTTCATCTATGTTTATGACAAGTGAGCCAAGGACGTTGTCGTTTAGCTTTTCAAGCTTGCCCCAGACTATGTTAAAGTCGATATTTAGGCTTCTTGCCATGTGCGTGATCACGCTGTTTTGAGCCACTTCTTTTGGGAAAAATAGTCTGATATTTGTGCCAGTGCTTGGAAAAATTTCAACTTCACCCAAAAACTCTTTCATCTTCTCATCTGGCTTTAAAAATAGCTCTTCGATGCTTCCAGAGCCTATGATCTTGCCGCCTTCTAGCAAGATCGCTCGTTTTGCGATCGATTTTACGACCTCCATCTCGTGAGTGACGATGACAACGCTGATATCTAGCTCTTTGTTTATCTTTTCAAGCAGCTCTAAAATTTGATTTGTCGTGTTTGGATCAAGAGCCGAAGTCGCCTCGTCACTTAGTAAAATTTTAGGATTTAAAGCAAGCGCTCTAGCGATCGCCACACGCTGTTTCTGGCCACCGCTTAGCTCGCTTGGATAGCTCTTTGCCTTGCTTTCAAGACCGACTAAATTTAAAAGCTCTCTCACTCTTTTTTCAGTTTCATCGCTTTTATAACCCCAAAATTTAAGCGGAGTAGCGACGTTTTCAAAGACGTTTTTTCTAGCCATCAAGGCAAAATGCTGAAATATCATCCCAACATCTCGCCTTAAATGTCTCTGCTGTGTCTCATCTAAATTTTTTATCTCTTGATCAAAGACTTTTAAGCTGCCACCTTGATAGCTCTCAAGTCCGTTTATGCACCTTAAAAGCGTTGATTTGCCAGCACCGCTGTGCCCCACGATAGCAAAAATTTCGCCCTTTGCAACCTCCAAATTTACATCATAAAGTATCTGCGTACTGCCATAAAATTTGGTTAAATTTTCTATTTTTATCACTATTTTTCTCCAAGAGCTTCTAACTCTTCGCATACTTTTTTAAATTTAGCCTCAGCGTTCTCTAGCGCCTCTTTGTTTGTCTCTATGACCTCTTTTGGTGCGTTTGCTACGAAATTTTGGTTATTTAGCATACCTGAGAGTTTGGCTATCTCTTTTTCAAGCTTTGTCTTTTGAGACCTTAGCCTTGTGATGATGCCGCTCATATCAAGCCCTTCAAGTGGGACAAATGCCTCTAAATTTTCGCTCACATCTCTTATTGAATTTTCGATCTTTTCATCTACAAAGCCGATCTCTTCGCATTTTGCAAGCAGCTTGATATACTCTTTAACCTCGTCAAGATCTATTTTTTCGTTAAATTTAACAAAGGCTTTTGCGATCTTTGAGTTGCCAAGATCTATGGTAGCTTTTGCACGGCGAATAGCCACGATCGCTTCGATAACTAGCTCAAATTTCTTCTCAACATCTAAATTTCGCTCTCTTGCCTCTGGATAACTCATCACCATTATTGATTTTGCATTTTCAAGCTGTGTGCCGCTAAGCTCTTGAAATAGATACTCTGAAAGAAACGGCATGAAAGGATTTAGCAGTTTCATCGCCTCTTTAAATATACTTCCAAGCTCTTTTACGCTCGCTTTGTCAGCCTTGCTAAGCTCGATGCCCCAGTCGCAAAACTCATCCCAAAGGAATTTATAAAGCGTATTTGCTGCGTCATTGAAGCGGTAGGTGTCGATGTTTTCGCGCACCTCTCTTACGCACTCGTTAAAGCGGCTATTCATATAAATTCCAAGCTTTGTTTGAAGCTTGATATCCTCTAAATTCTCAAATTTACTCTCATTTAGCATGAGGTATTTGCTCGCATTATAAAGCTTGTTGGTGAAATTTCTTACCTGCTTCATCTTAGCGTCGCTTAGCTTGATATCGCGTCCTTGAACGGCTAGAAGCGTTAGCGTAAAGCGCAAGATATCGGCGCTATACTCATTTATGCTATCAAGTGGGTCGATGACGTTGCCAAGGCTTTTGCTCATCTTTCTGCCAAACTCATCTTTTACAAGCGCGTGCAGGTAGATGTCGTCAAATGGCAGCTTTCCAAGGGCGTTTTCACCCTGAAACATCATCCTAGCAACCCAGAAAAATAAAATATCAAAGCCAGTTATGAGAAGGTTGTTTGGATAAAACTCAGCGAGGTCTCCCTCAAACCATTTTTCATTTTTTAGCTCACTTTCATTGCCCCAGCCAAGTGTACTAAATGGCCAAAGACCAGAGCTAAACCACGTATCTAGCACGTCTGGGTCTTGGTGGATGTTTTTACTTTTGCACTTTTTGCACTCGCACGGCTCTCCCTCGTCAGCCCACATGTGACCGCAATCATCGCAGTAAAATACTGGAATTTGGTGTCCCCACCAAAGCTGGCGTGAGATGCACCAGTCTCTTAGCTCTCTCATCCACGCGTTAAAGCTGTTTATCCAGTGCGGCGGGTAAAATTTAGCAAGGCCCTCTGAGACCTTTTGTATTGCTTCGTCTGCGATCTCTTTTTTGACAAACCACTGCTTTGAGATGTATGGCTCGACGACGTTTTTGCAGCGGTAGCAGTAACCTACTTGATTTTCGTAGTCTTCTATCTTTTCGACATTGCCAAGTTTTTCAAGCTCGGCCACGACGATATCTCTAGCCTCAAGCCTCTCAAGTCCTGCAAATTTATCGCACTTGTCGTTTAAAATGCCTTTTTCATCAAATACAGTGATAAACTCAAGGTTGTGCCTTTTGCCAACTTCGTAGTCGTTTTGATCGTGCGCAGGTGTTACCTTAACAAGACCTGTTCCAAACTCCATATCGACGTGCTCGTCTGCGATGATCTCGATCTCTCTATTTATGATAGGTAGCACCACCTTTTTGCCGATTAAATTTTTATAGCGCTCGTCGTTTGGATTTACCATTACGGCCGTATCACCAAAGTAAGTTTCAGGACGAGTAGTCGCAACTACTATATAAGCGCCTTGTCTCGCATGCGCCTTTGCTGGAGACTGCTGCTCGTTCTTCACTGCAACGCACGAAGAGTGCGCTTCATTCGAACTCGCATCGCAACCAGCAAATTCATCATGTGATACTTCTGCTTGATAGTTTTCTAAATTTTGTCCATCTGCAAAGTAGTATCTCAAATGATAAAGCTTACCCTTATTTTCTTTGTGCTCGACCTCGATGTCAGAGAGTGCGCCGTCATGTGTACACCAGTTTATCATGTAGTTTTTCTGGACTATTAGCCCTTTGTCGTATAAATTTACAAAGGCTTTTTTCACAGCTTTTCTTAAGCCCTCATCCATAGTAAATCTCTGGCGTGACCAAGCCGGAGTGATGCCAAGCTTTCGCATCTGATGGACTATCATGCCGCCACTTTTTTCTTTCCACTCCCACACTTTTTCTACAAATTTCTCACGTCCAAGCTCTTCTTTTTTGATCCCTTGAGCCAAAAGCTGCTTTTCAACGACGTTTTGAGTAGCGATACCAGCGTGATCAAGGCCTGGCTGCCAAAGTGTCTTGTAGCCGTCCATCCTCTTGTAACGAGTCATGATATCTTGAAGTGTGAAGGTTAGGGCGTGTCCGATGTGAAGCGAGCCAGTCACGTTTGGAGGTGGCATCATAATGCAAAATTTACGTCCATCTTTTTGGATATCTTTGTTTGCGTCTATCTCGAAATATCCGCGTTCTTCCCAAATTTTATAAAATTTGTCTTCTGTCTCTTTTGCATTGTAAAATTCTGCCACTTTTGTATCCTCTTTCGTTTAAAAAATGCTTAATGTTATCTAAAATTTGTTTAAAAAAATCTTTGCAAAAGTGGGGAAATATGGGCTTGGGGCGGTTAAACGCCCCGAAGTTTAAATAGCTATTTGACGTTAAAGCTTCGCTGGGCTAGGTCGTAGTCGTTTTGTCTTTCGTTATACATATTTTCAGTTGTGACTGCACCAAGCGAGCATTTGCCACCAAGTCTTACGCGATAAGGTGTGTAAAGTACGGCGTCTTTTTCGTCGCTATTTAGCGTGTAAAAGCTTAGCACGCGGTCATCTTTTATGCTTTTATACTCAACTTGCAAGCTGTTTTTTAAGCTCTTGCTAAAGTTGCTTAAATTTTCATTTATCGGCTCAAAGCAGCTACTTACGATCTCGTTTATAACGCCGTTTCTAACCATTGTTTTTGAGTTTATCACTACTTTTGAGTAGATGACGTCATTTACTTTTAGGCTGTCAAGACCCAGCTCTTTGCCTTTTTCATCGACAAAAACGCGGTAGATGTCAAGCTCTTTTGGCTCGATTTTATGTTTGATCTCAAGTGGCAAGTAAGCGTAGCTTAAGATAGTTGCATAAAGCTTATTTGAGCCTAGTGGAGTGATGCTAAATTCACCATTTTTTGTAGTAAAAGAGGTGCTTAAAAGGCCGTCAAATTCTTTGCTTTCTCCGTTGTAGCTAAGCTTAAATTTATTATTTTTCTCGCCGCTATCTTTGCCAAAGTAGGCATTTAGAGCTCTTAGCGTAAATGCACGCTCTTGCGTTGAGCTAAGCTCATTTAAATTTACTATCAAGAAATTTGCAAGGTCGTCTGAGTAGTCGTTTTTCTCAAAGTATTTTGCGTGCAGATATAAGATAAATGCGTTATCTCTTACTTTTGAGCTAAAATCAGATGGATTTTCTTCGCTTGTTTTAGCATTTTTGATATCTTTTAGTGCGACCTTTGCCTCGTCATTTAGGCCGTTTAGCTTTAGAGCTGCTGCCATTAGGTATTTACTTAGTGCTGTTTTATTGTAGGCTTTGTCGTCATAAATTTTATTTAAGATTGATCTATCGGCCATACTTGCACGTGAGCTTACATAAAGAGCGTAAAGTGCCTCAAGGTCGTTATTTGCGTATTTTAAGAGCGAATTTAGAGCATTTTGTTTGACACCTTTACTTACCTCATATCCAGCCTCTTCAAGGTCAAGAAGTACGTCTGTTGCAAAGATGCTTGCAAATGCATTTGTCTCGCCTAGATCGCTCCAGTAGCCAAAGCTGCCGTCTGGTTTTTGCATCTTGACTAGCTCATCTATGCCGCTAACGATAAATCTCTTTTGATCATCTTTTTCAAGCTCATCTTTTGGTTTTAAATTTAAAAGCGCAAGCAGTCTTGAGCTTCTTTGCTCTGCGCATCCGTAAGGATACTCTATTAAATTTTTAGAAGCTGCTAAAAGCACGCTTGAGACCGAGCTTGACGCATCAACGCTCACATCGTGATAGCCTTTTGGTAGTGAAATTTTACTCTCTTTATCAAAGACGCTGCTCTTTGCGTAGGTGCTGATCGTATAAGGGCTAACGACGTCAAGTAAATTTTGAAGCGTTTTTGAGCCATTTTTATCGCTTATTGTGACATTGTATTCGCCAGCACCTGTTTCAAGGGCTGAAATTTTAAGCACAAATGCCTTGTTTTCAAATGGCTTTAGGTTAGCATTTTCTTGCGTTTTGATGTTTAAATTTTTACTTGATGCTACATTTATAGTAAGGTTTTTGTCGGCATTTGTCGTACTTATAAGCCTTAAGTTTGCGCTTAATTCATCGCCTTTTAAAAGATAGATCAAAGCGCTTGGCTTAATGATCACATCATCTTTTACTTTTATCTCGCTACTTACGGCGTTCATTGCAGTTGCGTCATTTGCCACAGCATCTACTCTAATGGCGCCGTTAAAGCCATTTGGCGTTTTAAACTCGTATGAAATTTCGCCTTCGTCGTCTGCTTGAATGCTTACTAAATTTGCATAAGTTTTTACATTTTTGCTATCAACTGGGCTTGCATGCTTTGCCATTTTTGCAGCCACTGCCATCGCCGCAGCATCACCACCAAAGCTTAGCGTTTTGCCCTCCACCTTGTAGTTTGTAAGCATATTATAGATGTCGTAGTCAAAGACGCCATCAGGTAAAATTTTGTCAAAAAACTTAAGCGGATCGGCTAGTTTTTGTGAAGTGATATCAAGCACGCCAACATCTGTGATAAACAAATCTACATAAGCTTTTGGCTTTGTTTTTAGTGAAATTTTGATATTTTCCTCGCTCTTTGCCGCTTTTGGCGCTTCTAAGCTAAGCTCTATCTTTCTTGAAGATTTATCGCCGTTTGCATAGACCTTGCCGTAGGTTCTAAACGGAGTTAGCCCAGCGTCAGTCATGCGGTAGATATTTGCACTCACATAAAGGCCGTTAAAGTCAAAGTCAAGTTTAAATTTAACATTTGCCGAGTTGTTTTTGATTTTCACGACTTTATAGGCTTTGACGCCAGCGTCTTCAAGCGTGACAAGCGCGATGCCTTCTTTTATAGCTGAGCTTATGTCTGCGCTTAGTTCGTCGCCTTTTTTATAGACGCTTTTGTTTAGCTTTATCTGAGACTTGCTAAGCTCTTTTGTAGGCGCTAGAGTTGAGTAGTTGTAGCCGCTTATGTCGATGTCTAAGCTCGTGCTCGCGCCACTTACTAAATTTGTAGCAGTGATGACGTATGAGCCACTTTGTGTGAATTTATAGCTAAATTCGCCACTATTTTTATAAAAGCTATCCACATCTTCAAGCGTTTGGATCCATTTTATATAGCCATTTGCGTCCCTTTGATACTGCCATGAGACACGTTTTATATCAAATTTCAAATTTGACTTCACTGCCTTTTGGCTTGGCATATCAACGACGACTGTTCTTATCTTTACATCTTCGTTTGGATCAGCAAATGCCGTGCTAGCAGCGATGCCAACCATATCTTTATAAGGATAGAGTGTAAAGCTTTTTGCGTCACTTACATTTTTGCCATCGTCATTTACGTTGAAATTTATGACGCCTTTTATGATAGAAGGTGCGTTTTTGGTGTTAAAGCTAAGATCTATCATCTGGCTTGATTTGCCATCTTTTGAAAGAGTTAGATCATTTTCTATGCTTGGATAGGCAGCCGCTTTTAGGGTGTCGTTTTTAAATTTATACTCTTTAAATTCGCTATTTTTATACTCATCATCAAAGAAGCTAACCTGCATGCTGCCAGCTAGGTCGCTAGCTGCTCCGCCAAAGAGGTAGCTACTTGTCAAATTTACCTTTACTAGCTCATTTGAAAAGAATTTATCCGCATCTATGGCTATGTCATTTTTTATCTTGCTTGGCACGAAGCTCTCGACGTAAAATGGCACGCTTGCTATTACCTTGCTAGCGTAGATTATCTGCATGTTAAATCTACCGCTTAGATCGCTTAAAATTTCTTTTTCAAAATTTATCATGCCAACATCATTTGTATTTTGCGTGATCTGGGCGCTACTTTTGCCTTGCGGATCGATAAATTTGATCTTAACTGGCATATTTTTAAGCGGGTTAAAGTCCCTATCTCTTAGATAGATAGCCCCTTTTAGGCTCTCGTTTGGTCTTATGATATTTGAGGCAAAATGCGTGTAAGCATCGATGCTCTCGCTTGGATTTTGGCTGATGAGCTTTGCCTCATTTAGCGCTTCGCCATCTTTTATGATGAGGAAATTTTGCTCCTTGCCAAGTGAGACGACGATCGATGAGATCTCTTTGTAGATATCTTTTTTATTAAATTTAAAGACGCCGACGTCATTTGTCGCGCCAACTGCGATCTCTTCGTTTCTTTTGCCATAAATTTTTACATTTGCGTTTGGTAGCATTGTATTTTCGCCAAGGCGGTTTGCAAAGACGAAAATTTCATCCTTGCCAAGCTTTGCATTTATGGCGATGTCGCTTAGATAGACGACCTTTGAGACGCTCTTATCTTTGCCGTAGTTTAAGCTTATCTTATAAACGCCGTCTCCTGCTCCTGCAAAGTCAAGCTTGATCTTGTTTAGTGAAATTTCGTTTAATGCACCCTCTAGCTTGTAGCTTTTGCTCGCTACTTTTGAGCTAAAATTGCTTAGATCTTCGCTATTGTCGTTGAAATTTAAAAAGTATCTAAAATTTTGATCGCTTAATTTTTCAACGCTTACATTTAGCTCAGGTAAATTTGCACTTCTGATGCCGATCTCGCCCACGCTTGAGATATATGGCTCTTCGTTTGTGAAATTTGCAAATGGAGTGAAGTTGCTTGCAACCACCTCGTAGGTTTTAGCCTCTCTTACGACATTTCTATCATCTCCAAAGCCCGGTTTTATCGTGATCTCATAGCTATTTTGTGGCTTAAACTCATCGCTTGTGATATCGATGTAATAATCAAACCCCTCAAGCTCAGAATTTGGCGCGCCGTTTTCATCGTCATTTTTATATGCCACGTCGCTTATGCTAAAGCTTTTTACGCCTTTTATCTTTATAAATTTCTTTAGATTATTATCATCGCTTAGCCACTCTTTTAGATAAATTCTAAAGGCCAAGATGCCGTTATCAAGGCTTGTCGGATAAATTTTAGCTATCTCAAAGCTTTTTGCCTCAGCGTTTATATTTACGCTCTCACTGCTTGCTTGCTCACTAAATTTTATCGCGCCATCGCCTGCTAGCTTAGCGCCAAATTTACTCTCAAAATTTTCTCCAAGATCAAAAGTAGGCTCGCTTATATTTTTATCAAGGTCAAGCTCAAAGCTGTTTTGAGAGAGCTGCAAGGCATTAAAGCTTGCACCTTTTACAGCTATTTTTTTCACAAGCTCGTCACTAACTTCGTCATTAAATTTAAGGATAAATTTGCTATCAGAGAGCTTTTCTATCTTCTCAAGCGCAAATTCTTTCGTCTCAAAGCTAGCACTGCTGCCATTTTCTAGCTTACAGCTATACTCTACGCCTGCGTGCATATCTTTTGTAAAGAGCGTAAGGCTTTGAGCGTTAAATTTCACCGTGCCACTTAGCGCTGGCTCACATGAGATGAGTTTTTTCTCGTTTAGCGTGCCTATGAGATTTTTACTAACATCATCTTCTAACCCAAATTCTACGCTTAAAGACGACTTTACCTCGGCGGTGCCATTTAGACTTAAAGCATATAAATTTACTGCTCCTAAAAGTGCTAGAAGTAGCGCTTTTTGCTGCATTTTATCTCCTTAGTTTTATTGTTATTTCACTTTGATTTGAGTTTTGATCAAGGCATTTTAAAGTATGCTCGCCAAGAGTTAGATCTAGCCTTTTTTCGCTTGCATTTTCTATCTTAGAAAAGTTCAAATCATCTACTTTCAGGTAAATTTCATCACCTAAAAACGCGTAGCATTTTAGCATAATTTGTGTTACATTTTCATCTGTCACGATCTCTTCGCCGTCATACGGATAGGCAAAAACTGGCTTTTTGTCTTTAAAAACTTCAGCACAAGGGCTATTTTTGACCTCGTCTTTGTCTAAAAAGCCATTTTTTATCAAGAACTCAAGCTCCTCGCCTCTTAAACTCTCGCATTTATCTTGCAGTTTAACTCCAACTATCCTATCATCAAGCGCCGTTTTTTTGCACATTTCATAGCTAAAAGCATCAAGACAAGTTGGCACTTTTTCGATGCCATCTGGCTCACTCATAAAGCTTAAATTTCTTTTTTGAGCGATGAGCTTAAACATATCAAAAACGATCTTTGAGACGTCATTTAGCCCAGTTAGTTTGTCGGTTTTTTCAGCGTTAAAGTTGCCCACCCAGACGGCTATTGTATAGTCCTCATCAACTCCTATGGCGTAAAGATCGCGTGAGTTTGCGCTTGTGCCTGTTTTAAAGGCTATTTTTGGCGTATTTTGCGCGTATTGCCAAGCATTTTTTAGATATGACCTTGAGGCCTCACTCATCATTTTGGCGGTTAGATATGCGCTTTGAGGCGAGATGAGAGCTATGTTTTTATCTTCATTTTTGTAGCTTTTGCCAGCAAACTCAAGTGGTCTATAAACCCCGCCATTTGCGTATATCGTGTAAAGATGTGCAAGATCAATCAGGCTCATCTCAGCACTGCCTAAAACTATCGAAGAGCCGTAAAACTCCTTGTTTTCATCAACTAAATTTACCTTTTCAAGCAGCTCATAAAGCGAGTTATCTTTTAGCTTTAAGTCTAAATTTATAACTGGGATATTGAGGCTAAAATTTAGAGCGTCCTTTGCGCTTACAAGCCCCAAAAAGTCGTTACTAAAGTTCTTTGGCACATATTCATTTAGATAAATTTGCGTATCGATTAGCTGCGAGTTTGGCGTGATGAGCCCGCTATCAAGCGCAAGCGAGTAGATAAAAGGCTTTAGCGTGCTGCCGGTGTTTCGCTTCATATTTAGGGCTGAGTTTTTGCCGTCGCGTGCGCGCTCATCGTGCGAGCCGATAAATGCAACAACGCTCATTTTTTTGTTGTCGATGACTACCGCTGCGGCGTTGTTTGCGTTTTTAGCCTTTAGCGAAAACATCGCATCTTTTAAAATTTTAAGCATATCTTTTTGTAAATTTAGATCCAAGTTCGCCTTTGAAATTTGGTTTTTAAAAGCGACATTTGCATAATCATTTGCATTTACGATGGCTCTTATCCTTACATTTTTAAATGGCTCAGCTTGAGCTCTTTTAAAGGCACTAAGATCTATCAATTTTGCCTTATAAAGCATCTTTATGACCCTGTTTTTTAGGGCGTTTATGTTTGAAACGCGGTCAAGTCTATTTTTATTTGGATTTTTGGGTATTGTGCTTAAAAGTGCCGCCTGAGCGTAACTAAGCTCGTTTAGCTCCTTGCCAAAGTAAAAGAAGCTTGCCGCCTTTGCACCCTCGATATTGCCGCCATACGGGGCTAAATTTAGGTATAAATTTAAAATTTCATCCTTGCTAAAGTGAATTTCTAACTGAAATGCTCTAAAAATTTCTCTTATCTTATTTTTATAGCTCCTATCACTTGGCTCAAGCATCCTGGCTACTTGCATCGTGATAGTGCTAGCTCCTATGCGGTTGTCGCTTCTTAAGTTGTGGAAAAATGCTCTAAAAATGGAGGCAAAATTTACGCCAAAATGGTAGTAAAAGTACCTATCTTCAAAGAGAACAACGCATTGTTTTAGCGAGTTTGGGAAGCTTTGCTCGTGAAATCTCCAAATTCCGTCGCTACTAAGCTTCATATTTATGATCTCGCCATTTTTATCAAGCAAAATTTTGGCTTCGTCTTTTTTAAGCGCATCTAAATTTAGTGGATAAATTTGATCAAGTATCAAAAAAATAGCAACTAATAGAGCCAAAAATAGGGCAAGAAATTTTAGAAATTTAAACTTTTTCATCCGTGTGATTATAGCTGTTAAAGTTTAAGTAGCTATAATTAGGCCTTTTTAAAAAGAGGAAACAATGCCCTTATCTAGGTTAAACAAAGAACAATACACCGCCGCAACTGCGCCATTTGGACACAATCTCATCATCGCTTCAGCTGGCACTGGCAAGACTAGCACGATTGTCGCTCGCATCGCACATCTTTTAAATTTAGGCGTAAAGCCAGAGAAAATTTTGCTTCTAACATTTACAAATAAGGCTGCAAGCGAGATGATAGAGCGTTTAAATAGATATTTTGACAAGGCCATAACCTCCAAAATCACCGCAGGCACCTTCCACTCGGTCTCATTTTCGCTTTTAAAAAGCCTTGATAAAGGCGTCACGCTAAAGCAGCCAAGCGAGCTAAAGACGCTTTTAAAAAGTCTTGTTGAGAGGCGTAAATTTTACCATTTAAGCGACGTCAAACCTTATGGCGGGGCCTATTTGTACGATCTTTATTCGCTTTTTCAAAACAGCGAACAGGGCACTACATTTGGCAAATGGATAAGCGATAAGAGCGAAGAGCAGGGCGTTTATGCTGAAATTTATGAAGATGTTTTAGAGGAATTTGAGGCTGAAAAGGCTAAATTTTCTTACGCTGACTTTAACGACCTTCTCATAAAAATGCGAGATGAGCTAAAAAAAGGGGCAAATTTAGCTTATGATGAAATTTTGATCGACGAGTATCAAGATACAAACACGCTTCAAGGTAGCCTCATAGACGCATTTGCGACGAAGAGCCTCTTTTGCGTGGGCGATTTTGACCAGAGTATTTACGCATTTAACGGCGCAAATATCGAGATAATAGGCTCATTTAAAGATCGCTTCCCAAATGCAAATATCTACGCTTTAAATGTAAATTACCGCTCAAGTTCAAGCATTCTTGCCCTTGCAAACAAGGTCATCAATAACAACCCAAGGCTTTATGAAAAGCACCTTACAGTAAGCCGTGAGGGAAATTTCAAGCCTCCAAGACTGCTTGTCTATAACGAGCTTTTTGATCAGTATCAAAACATCGCCGACATCATCTCGCTCTCGCCATTTAATAGAGAAGATATCGCTATCATCTTTAGAAATAACTCATCAGCTGACGGCATCGAGGTCGCGCTAAAAGAGCGAGGCATCGGCTCAAAGCGAAAGGGTGGGGTGAGTTTTTTTGAGAGCCGTGAGATCAAGGCGCTCATCGACATCATAGGAATTTATGTCAATCCAAAAGATATAATGGCATTTATCCACATCTGCGAATATGCAAAAGGCGTTGGTAGCGCCGTTAGCAAAGAAATTTTTGACGCACTTCTTAAGCTTGGGCATGGAAATTTGATAAAAGGAATAGTTGAGCCAGATGAGAGCGTAAATATCTCATCAAATAAAAGACGAAACTACCAGCTTGGCCTTTTTGACGACCTTGACGAATTTGCCGAGGTTTCGAGGTTTTCTAAGCTTGGCTTTAGCGATAAATTCCTAGGACACCCTGTGCTAAAACTACAAAAGCTAAGCGAGAGTGGGGCGCAGTTTTTATATGAAATTTACAACTTTTTAAGAGGCATGAGAAATATCACAAAGCCAGCCACGATGATAAATGAGATAAAAACTAGTAAAATTTACTCGCTTATAGTTGAAAGTCTCAGCACAAAAAGGGCAACCCTAAAAAACGGAAATGTTGATCTTGCGCTTAAAGAAGAGGTCAAAGAGCGCATAATGGCAAAGAGCGTGGTGCTAAGCGAGCTAGCTAAAAAATATCAAGATATCAGTAAATTTTACAACTTCTTAGCCCTTGGAAGCAACGAAATGAGCGAAGGGCAGGGCGTTAGCTTGCTCAGCGTGCATGCGAGCAAGGGGCTTGAATTTGACCAAGTTTTCATCGTCGATCTCGCGCAAAACCGCTTTCCAAATTTAAAGCTAATGAGCATGGGTGGCAGTCTAGAAGAGGAGAGGCGGCTCTTTTACGTAGCAGTAACAAGGGCAAAAGATGAGCTATATCTTAGCTACGCGAAATACGACAAGATAAAGAAGGTGAATTATCAGCCAAGTAGGTTTTTGATAGAGGCTGGCATGGCAAAAGAGGAAGCTTAAAGAGAATTTTAATCTTATTAAGTAAAATTGACCAATTTTTTACAAAGAGAAGCGATGAAAAAATCTAAAATTTTGATAATCCTGCTTATTTTAGGCGTCGGTGTATATTTTATTTACGATAAATTTTTTAAAGTAAAAGACGAAAAGGTGGAGTTTATCACCAAAAAGGCAAAAAGGGGTTCATTTAGCAAAAAGGTCGATGCGACTGGAGAAATTTTCGCTACCGAGCTAGTCGATGTGGGCGCGCAGGTGAGTGGCCAGATAAAAAAGCTATACGTTAGGCTTGGAGATCAGGTAAAAAAGGGCGATATGATCGCAAGCATCGATAGTTCGACCCAGCAAAATAGCATAGATAATAAAGAAGCACAGCTTGCCATCTACAAAGCTCAGCTTGAAAGCGCAAAAGTGGCTCTAAATATAGCTAAAACGCAGTTTGATAGAGAAAATGCACTATTTTCTAAAAACGCCACTTCAAAGCAAGAATTTGAAAGCGCAAAAAACACATATAGTGCAAATAGCGCCAAGATAAAGGAGCTTGAAGCACAGATCAAGCAGACAAATATCGAGCTAAGCACAGCTAAGATAAATTTAGGCTACACAAAGATCACCGCACCAAGAGATGGCACCGTTGTAAGCGTGCAGGTCGAGGAGGGTCAAACTGTAAATGCCAACCAAACTACGCCAACTATCGTAAATATCGCTGATCTTAGCCATGTAAAGATGAAGATGCAAATAGCAGAGGGCGACATCACAAAGATCAAAGTCGGCACGCCTGTTGAATACTCGATCCTCTCTGAGCCAACGAAGAAATTTCAAACGACTGTTAGCTCGATCGACCCTGGGCTTACTACACTAAGTGATGGTAGCTACGGCTCAAGTAGCAGCAGTAAGTCTTCATTAAGTAGCTCAAGCAGCAGCTCGGCAGTCTATTACTACGCACAAAGTATCGTTGATAATAAAGATGGAATTTTAAGAATAGGTATGACCACACAAAACGAACTTTTAATAGCAAACGTCGAGGATGCCATCATCGTGCCAAGCATCGGCATCAAAAAAGATGAAAACGGCACTTTTGTCTATGTGCTAAAAGATGGCAAGCCAGTAAAAACAGCGGTCAAAACCGGCATAAAAGACAACCTCGATACGCAGATCATCAGCGGCATAAACGAGGGCGATGAGATCATCACATCTCAAGGCTCATCAAGCGAGATCGCTAAGATGATCGCAAAAGAACATAAGAAGTTTTAAGTGATAAGCCTAAAAAACATCACTAAAAGCTTTAAGCTAGGCGATAATGAGATAGAGATCCTGCATGGCATAAATTTAGAGATAAAAAAAGGTGAGTTTATAGCCATCATCGGTCAGTCTGGCTCTGGTAAATCAACCCTGATGAACATCCTTGGCTGCTTAGACAGCCCAAGTGGTGGGCAATACCTGCTTGATGGCAAAGATATATCAAAATTTGATAGCGACGCACTTGCCAAGCTTAGAAGGGATAAATTTGGCTTTATCTTTCAAGGATATAACCTTCTTAGCACGATGAACGCCCTTGAAAACGTAGCACTGCCTAGCATCTACGCAGGGGCAAACAAGAGTGAGCGAGAGAAAAGAGCTAATGAGCTTCTTGGCTCACTCGGACTTAGCGAAAAAGCGAAAAATTTACCAAACAAACTCTCAGGCGGACAACAGCAAAGGGTCTCCATAGCAAGGGCGCTGATGAATGGCGGCGAGATCATTTTAGCAGACGAGCCAACTGGCGCGCTTGATAGCAAAAGTGGGCTTAAGGTGATGGAAATTTTAGTCGATCTTTACAAAAAAGGCCACACTATCATCATCGTCACGCACGACCCAAAGATCGCAGAGTACGCGAGTAGGGTGATAGAGATAAAAGATGGCAACATCGTAAGTGACAATGTCAAAAATAGCAAAATTTATGAAGCTAGCAAGCAAACTCAGCCAGAAAAGAGCAAATTTACCTACTATAAAGACCAGCTAATAGAGAGCTTTAAAATGTCGGTAAATGCGATGCTAGCGCACAAACTAAGATCGCTTTTAACGATGCTTGGCATTATCATTGGCATTACAGCTGTAATTAGTGTCGTTGCCCTTGGCAAAGGCTCACAGGAGCAAATTTTAGCTGGTATCAGAAAGATCGGCACTAACACGATCGACATCATGCCTGGTAAAGGCTTTGGCGATATGCTCTCAGGCAAGGTAAAAACGCTCTCCATTAGCGATGCAAACATGCTTGCTAAGCAGTCCTTTTTAGACTCAGTCACGCCAAATACAAGCACCTCAGGCGTGCTAACCTATGAAAATATCTCGCTAAGTGCGAGCCTAAAAGGCGGTGGAGTAGGGAGCTTTGATGTAAATGGGCTAAAGCTAGAAGAGGGCAGAATTTACGATGATGACGAGGTTTTAAACTCAGCTTCAGTCGCACTAATCGATCAAAACACCAAAAATAGCATCTTTAAAAATGATGATCCTATCGGCAAGATCATACTTTTTAACAAAAAGCCACTTCGTATTATCGGCGTTTTGCAAAAGGATGATTTTAAGATGGGCGACTCAAGCACGCTTAAAATTTACGCTCCATACACGACCGTGCTAAACAAGGTCACAGGAGATAAATTTATAAGCTCGGTCACCGCCAAAGTAAATGAAGGTATCAATGCGCAAATCGCCGAAAAAACACTAACCGAGCTTTTAGAGATCAAGCACGGCAAAAAGGACTTTTTTACAAGAAACTCAGACAGCATCAAGCAAACGATCGAAGAGACCATCTCGACCATGCGCCTTCTCATCTCAAGCATCGCCGTCGTCTCGCTCGTAGTTGGAGGCATAGGCGTCATGAACATCATGCTAGTCTCAGTCACTGAGCGCACCAAAGAGATAGGTATAAAAATGGCGATCGGAGCTAGACAGAGCAATATCTTGCAGCAGTTTTTGATAGAGGCCGTGCTACTTTGCCTTATCGGCGGAGCCATCGGCATCGTCCTATCCTACGCGATCGGCTATATCTTTAACAACTTCTTAAACGGCTTTAGCATGATCTTTTCAAACGGCTCGATCGTACTTGCACTTGTCACGTCGATGGCTATTGGCATCATCTTTGGCTACATGCCAGCTAAAAACGCCTCAAAACTAAATCCAATAGATGCGCTTTCAAGGGAGTAATATGAAATTTCTAAGCCTAGCTTTAGTGCTCGTTTTAAGCGGCTGCGCTGTTAAAAATATAGATGAAAACTACAAACAAATTTTACTTGAAGATAACGCCAGTGGCGAGCTAAATTTAGACACTTCTTGGTGGAAGCAGTATCAGCAAAGCTACCTTGATGAGCTTGTAGAACTTGCGCTTAAAAACAACACCGACCTTGCAAAAGCTGCTATAAATGTAAATAAAGCGCTCGCTCAAGCTGGCGTTTTGCAGGCAAATCTCATCCCAAACTTTAATGCTGGTTTTGAGGCTGGAAGTAGCAAAAATATAAAAGAGGGCGGCGCGGTCACTAGAAGTTTTGGCTCAAGCATAGGGCTTAGCTATGAGCTTGATCTTTGGCAAAAGCTAGCAAACAGCAAAGATGCAGCGATGTTTGAAGCAAAAGCAACTAAATTTGATCTGGAGGCTAGCAAAATAAGCGTCATAAACTCCGTGGCAGACGCTTATTTTCAAATTTTATATCTAAACGAGAGCGTCAAAACTTATGAGCAAATTTTAGAAATTTATAACAAGCTAAATGAGATAGTTGGGCTTAAATTTAAGCTTGGTAAAGAGGAGGCGCTAAGCCTAAAACAGATAAACTCACAGCAACTAAACGCTCAAAATAAGATAGAAAGTGCCAAAAAAGAGCTTGTGAGTGCTAAAAAAACGCTTAGGATTTTACTAAATGAGAGGCCAGAATTTGAGCTTAAATTTGAAGGCCTCATGCTAAGTCCCGTTAAAAGAATGGGCGTTGATCTTGAAGTGCCAACAAGCGCCATAGCAAACCGCCCTGATCTAAGAGCGGCCATTTACCGCATAGAAGAGGGCATCTTAAACTACAAAGCGAGCCAAAAAGAGTTTTATCCAAGCATCACGCTAGGAGCCAGCCTCAAAAACAGCACCGACAAAAAAGAGGAAGCCTTTAGCCTTAAATTTCTAAATGGCAATGTCGCTCTAAATTTACCATTTTTAAACTACTCTAAGCTAAAGTCAAATTTAAAGGTTAGCGAGGCAAATTTTGAGCTTGCAAAACTAAACTACATAAGCACTCTAAATAGCGCATTAAACGAGATAGACGCATTTTACAAAGGCTATTTGTCCGACGAAGCACTACTTGCAAACTACCAAGAGCAGATAAAAAACTACGAGGAAATTTCAAAAATTTACGAGCTAAAATACTCTTACGGCAAGGTCGAACTAAAGCAGTTTTTAGAGGCTAAAAATAGCGAGCTAGAGGCTAAAATAGGGCTACTAAAAGCAAAATACACACTTTTACAAGACGAGCTAAATATCTACAAAGCCATGGCAGGCAAATTTAATAGGTAAATTTATGAGCTCGGCTTGGGACTACGAGGCAAATGCGTGTAGCAGTGATGGCAAATTTAGCGCCAAATTTGAAGGCTGTGAGGTCGCTATGGGCGCTCCAACCCTTGGCGAGCTACGACTTTTTATAAATAGCAAGCACTATCTAAATTTAAAAAATGAGCTTTCAAACCACGCAAAAACATCATCAGTGGATCAAAATTTAGTTAAAGATGGTAGCGCCCACCAAATTTCACTTAGTGAAAGAGCGACTGCTTGCTTTTTGTTTTCAGAGGACTCTAAATTTCTAGCTTTTTCTGAATGGACGGCAGATAAAATGCAGATCGTAAAGGTAGTGCGGCTAATCGCAAAAGAGTAGTGGAATTTCTCTCATTTGATGATGGCTTGCTTGAAATTTTAGACTCACCTATATTTATGCCTAAAAACTATACACTAGATATCCACACACTTTTTGACGATAAAATTTAATTACGCACTTTAGCTTGAAAAATAGTTTTCATGTGTGTTTTCATAGTAAATTTAACTCCTAGATCTTAAATTTAGCACACAAGATCGCTCAAATCTAAAATTTAACACAAATTTTGGTTTTATAGTTGCCTTTGAATGCTAATTTAACCCATTTGCTTCAAAATTTAACGCACAAGATAACTTTTTGGCACTCAAAAACAAATATCACTCATTTATTCTATTTTATGCTGCTCTTAAATTTAGCACGTATAAGATCGTCTTATCAGCTTTTAAAAAACACTCGCTTTGGATTAAATTTACATCCAAAAACGCCAGCTTGAGCGAGCGTTATACTTAACACTTATCCATCGCTTTTGCAATGGGTCGGTGCTCTGCGTTTAAAAGCAAGAACCACAAACTCCAAAGATAGCTCTCGCTCACATTTTCAAAATAGGGTAGATCAAGTTTTAAGTTACGTATAAGATAAATGTAAATTTCACAATTTTTGAAAAGTGTAAAATTTAACTCATTTTCTTACAAATATTTTTACGCCAAATTTAATGGATAAATTTAGATCACACAAAAGATAAAATGCAAAAACTAGCCAAATCTAGCCATTTAAAACTTTCAAAAAAGCAGAATAAAGATTTTAAAATATCAATTTGAAAATTGTAGTTTTCAATACAAAATATATAATATATCTTGTATTTTACCTTTTGTCATATTTTGGCATTACAATTATGGTTGATTTTAAATTTGCTTTTATGTTTGGTAATTTGAACTTGAAATGGTTAAATTTTAAAAACTGGAGTGATAAATTTTAAAATTTGAGTAGAAAATGTTTTTTGATTCAAAAGCAAAACTTGCATTTGAAAAATCAAATAAACAGATGTCCTTTTCGTCTTTCAAATTGCAATGAATAAATTTGCAGATTTTTAATAAAACTTATCTTTGATGTTTCTTTGGGTGGTCAAAAAACAAAGCTTTTGCACTGCCCTCTTTTAGCTCTTTAAATTCAGACTTAAACTCAATGCAAAATATGCCTGAAGTTGGGATATTATCGATCGATGAGTCGCTTAGATATTCGCAAATTTCAGTTATGCTAGGATTGTGCGTGATGATGAAAATTTCATCTAAATTTTTGTCTAAATTTCTTACGAACTCCAACAGATCCTCAAAGCTTATGTCGTAAAGCTCATCTTTTATCTCTATGGATTTTTCTTTAAATTTTAAAGTTTTAGCGATGATTTTTGCTGTTTGCTCGCATCTTTTAGCACTGCTTGAAAAGATAGCTCCTGGCATCACATCATACATTTTTAGCCTGCTAGCCATAAATTTAGCGTCTTCTTTTCCTTTTGGGCTAAGCTCTCTTGAAGCATCTTTTGCGCCGTCTTTGTTCTCATCAACTGCTTTTGCGTGCCTTATGAAGTAAATTTTGCTCATGATCTATCCTTTGAGAAATTCTTTATCCAACTAAGCTCTTCCTCGCTAAATCCTGCCTTTAATCGGTCTTTTTCGTTGATCTCTCTCATACTTTTAAATGAATTTGGATATAAATTTAAAATAATGTCAAAGTAGCTTTTCTCATCGACGCCCTCTTTTTTGCAGGCAAATTTAAACCATTTATCACCCTTATAAACGTGAGAGACTTCCTCTTTTAAGATGACTTTTAGGCACTCAATAAACTCTTCTTGCCCGCCCTCAGCTTCTAGCCTTTTGATGATGTGAGCGTTTGCATCAAGCCCGTTTGCTTCCATATATCTTGGCAGTAGCGCCATGCGGCTAGTAAGCCTATCTGAAGTTTTTTGAAGTGCGATAAAAAGGCCATCATGCACGCTTAGCTCGCCATATCTGCCGCCCTGCTTTGTGAGCAAATTTTCTATCATACAAAAGTGCCTGATCTCATCCTCAGCCACCTCCAGCCAGTCCTCGTAAAACTCCCTTGGCAGCCCTCTAAATCTATAACAAGCATCAAGCGCGATGTCGATAGCGCTAAATTCGATGTGAGCGACTGAGTGGATGAAATTTAGGTTTTTATCTTTTGGCTTTATCTTTTTGTTTAGCTCTTTCATGCTAACGACGTCGCAAAATTTAGCGTAGCATGGCGTAGTTAGCTCATTTGGCGCAGAAATTTCATCAAAGCAAATATCTAAATTTGATCTAAATTTCTCGTAAAATAGCTCAAATTTTAAAAATTTAAGCTCCACGTCGCCTTCGTTTAAAATGTCCCAGATCTCATCAAAAAATCTCATCTGCTCTCTTTAAGTAAAATTTAGCATACAAACAGCCGATGCCCCAGCCTATAAAGTGTGCGTACCATGCGACATTTATGCCCATAAGTAGCGGCAAAAAGCTCATGGCAACAACGATGGCAAAGTAGCCAAACCACGCCTTTTTGTCTGAGTAAAGCATCGAGGTCGCCAGCATGCCAAAGAGCATACACAAAGCCCCGCTTGCACCGACTAAATTTATAAATTTCTCATTTTCAAATGCAAAATATATATAAATAAAGCTTAAAATTTGCGTCAAAACGCCGCCAACAATATAAAAAATGATAAATTTCTTCGTACCAAGATATAGCTCGCTCATTGAGCCAACTTGATATAAAAAGAGCATATTCATAAGCAAGTGACCTGCGCCTGCGTGTATAAAGATAGATGTGAGGGGCTGAAATAGATAGAGTTTTTCTAAAAAATAGATGTTTAAACCAAACGCAAGCCATAACTCACGCGAGTGCAGAAAGGTGACGCCAAAAAATGCAGCTAAATTTAAAAGGATAAGCGCAAATGTAGCTGGGCTACTTAGCTTTGCCATATCCAGCAAATCTGTTTGCCGCTAGGCAGCTAGCGTTTGAGCACCTTACAACGTAGCTATTTATCTCTTTGTCGCCTTTTAGATGCGTGTTTTTTTGTTTTAAATTCATATAGCTGTGGATGATCCTGCCGCCAGAGTTGTGGATAAATTTCACCGTCTCATCAGGAAGTATAGCTGTCACGATGCCAACGTGAGTGACATTTTTCTTGTCTTTATTTTTTTGTATGCCTTTGCCAAGGGTGTTTGAAAAGAAGATAAGATCGCCTTTTTTTGGATTTTTATGAGTGATCAAATTTTGGCTTTCATAGAAGTTGTAGATGGCTTTTGACTTTCTGCCACCCTTGCTGTAGTAGTTATTGATGGTTTTTTCATCAAAATACATATTTTTATATTTTGCATTTACGATAGATACAAAGCCTGAGCAGTCGCCCCCTGCTCTAGTATTTAAGTATTTTTTAAAAAATGAACCAAATTCTTTATCTGCTCTGCCGTCATCTTCGTCTAAAAGCTCACTTGAAGTTTGTCTGCTAAAGTCACCATTTGTAGAGGCGGTTTGATTGTAGTCATTTTGTGGGATTTTAGGCTCGTTTGAAGTGAAAGAACAACCTGTAAAAAGTGCAACGCATAGTGCAAAAAATATTCTTTTGTTTATTAAACTTAACATATTTTTATCCAAAATAATTAATTTTCGTAATTTTAACTCTTAAATGTAAATAGAGCGAAAATAGCGCCCTGTTTTCTTTACTCTAAGTTTAAAAACAATATAATCGGCAAAAAATATATTTTCTTAAGGCAAAAAATAATGATGCACTATCTAAAAATAGAAGGCAATGCCAAATTAAGCGGCGAAGTAAAGATCAGCGGAGCCAAAAATGCCGCCCTACCTATCATCGCCCTAACCCTACTTGCTAAAAATAAGATAAATTTAACAAATATCCCAAATGTCGCTGACATAAAGACGCTTTGCCAGTTGCTTGTTAATCTTGGAGCAAAGTGCGAATTTAAAGATGAAAACTCACTAAGTATCGACACAAGCAGCGTAAATTCAACCACGGCAAACTACGACATCGTTAGAAAGATGCGCGCTTCTATCTTGACGCTTGGTCCGCTTTTAGCGCGCTTTGGACACTGTGAAGTGAGCCTTCCTGGAGGCTGTGCGATCGGACAAAGACCAATAGATCTACATCTAAGCGCACTTGAGAAAATGGGCGCAAATATCGAGATAAAGCAAGGCTACGTTGTCGCAACCGCGCCAAATGGACTAAAAGGTGCAAAGATAGTTTTTGACAAGATCACCGTAACTGGCAGCGAAAACATCATCATGGCAGCAGCGCTAGCGCACGGCACGACAGAGCTTTTTAATGTCGCGCTTGAGCCTGAAGTGGTGCAAATTTGTGAAATTTTGGCTCAAAGTGGCGTTAAGATCGAAGGCATAGGCACGAGCGAGCTAAAGATCACTGGTAGTGGTCAAAAACTACTTGAAATTTGCGATATCGAAGTCATCCCTGATAGGATCGAGGCTGGCACATACCTTTGCGCTGGAGCTATCACAAATAGCAAAATTTCAGTCACAAGGGCGAATGCTGCGCACATGACAGCCATTTTAAATAAATTTGAAGAGATGGGCTTTGGCATCGAAATAGACGGCGATAAGATCACGATTTTGCCGACAAATGAGATAAAACCAGTCGAGATAAGAACGACTGAATATCCAGGCTTTCCAACCGATATGCAGGCTCAGTTTATGGCACTTTGTCTAGCAGCAAACGGCGTTAGCACGATAGATGAGAGGCTTTTTGAAAACCGATTTATGCACGTTAGTGAGCTAGCTAGAATGGGCGCTGATATCCGCCTAAACGGCCATATCGCAAGCGTTTATGCCCCTGCAAATTTAAATGCAGCTGATGTCATGGCGACTGACCTTAGAGCAAGCTCAGCGCTGATACTAGCCGCTCTCATCGCAAATGGCGAGAGCTTAGTGCATAGAATTTACCACCTTGATAGAGGTTATGAGAGGCTGGAGGAGAAATTTAAAAGCCTTGGGGCGAAAATAGTTAGGCTTGAGGAGTAAAAATGCTAGTAAATGACGCACTTGAGGCTTTAAAAGCTAAATTTAAACCAAAAAATGAGAGTGAAATTTTACCCATTAGTGAGGCTCTTGGCAAAACCTTGGCAAATGACGTGATAGCGGTCAAAGACCTGCCCTGCTTTGATAACTCAGCGCTTGATGGATTTGCGGTTAAATTTGATGAAAAAGATGAGCCTTATAAGATCATCGCAAGTGCCTTTGCAGGCGATAAAGAGCAGCTAGCTATCGGCAAAAACGAATGCGTGAAGATAATGACTGGCGCAAAGATGCCAAAGGGTGCTGACACGGTCATGAGATTTGAAGACTGCGTCGTTGAGGGTGAGTTTGTAAAAGCGCCAGCTAAGCTTAAAAAAGGCGAAGCTTACCGCTTTAAAGGCGAAGAGACAAAAGTTGGTGAAATTTTACTAAAAAGTGGCGAAATTTTAAACACAAGAAGTGTGATGATGCTTGCAGCTCAGGGCATAAGCTTTATAGAAGTTAAAAAGCAGCCTAGTGTTGGAATTTACTCGAGCGGAAACGAGATCATCGAGCCTTGGCAAAGAGCGAGCGAGGATGAAATTTACAATGCAAATGCACTTGGCATCACCGCACTTTTAAGCTCAATCGGTCAAAAAAGCTCATATCTTGGCATCATAAAAGATGAGCTAAGCGCTGTAAAACAGGCATTTTTAAACGCTGCAAACTACGACATTGTTATCTGCTCTGGTGGAGCAAGCGCTGGTGAGGCTGACTTTATGAAGATAGCCCTAAGCGAGCTTGGATACAACGAAATTTTCTCGCACCTTGACATAAGACCTGGCAGACCTTGCAAGGCTTATGAAAAAGATGGCAGGCTTGTTTTTATCTTGCCTGGCAACCCTATGGCTGCTTATCTTTGCACGATGATGCTTGTTTTGCCACTTCTAAAAAGTGAGTGTTTTGTGACGCAAAAAGCTATAAATAGCGAAAATTTAAAGGTAAAATCAGGCAGAGCAAATGCGGTATTTGGCAATGTAGCTAATGGCAAATTTATAGCAACTGACGGCGGAAAATATGGCTCAGGCATGATAAATCATATATTAAAGAGTGATTTTGTGCTGATAACTAGCCCTGATCAAGGTGAAATTTTACAAAATAGTGAAATTTCACTTATAAAACTTCCATAATCCTTGACAAATGAAAAACAATCTGATAAAATGCGGACTTCATTTTGATTGCGGGAATAGCTCAGGGGTAGAGCACAACCTTGCCAAGGTTGGGGTCGCGAGTTCGAATCTCGTTTCCCGCTCCATCTTTTTTATACTCATTTTTTTATTTTCCACAAAACTTTTTGCAAATGAAGTCAGCATCTATCCGATGTATTGCGTCGTAAATGATCAAATTTCACTCAGCACTTTTGGCTTTGAAGGCGAAGACAATGAAATTTTAAACTTAGAGGGCAAAAGAGCTGCCAAGATAGATAGCAAAAAACTCTATGAAATTCTAACAGCAAATTTTAAAACATATAATGACAAAAGCGGCGGCAGCGTAGCTTTTGTGAAAAACTGCTCTATCATGGATGAAATTCAGATGCAGTTTCTAAGAGAGATCAGCAACGAGTATCCAGGCATCAGCGTGAGCGATCTTAGCATCAGCCCGCAAAACAAACTACCTGCAAATTTTAAAGACTTAGTTTTTAAAAATATCTTTCTAAACGATCAAAATAGCCAAAAAGGCGTCTTTAGAGCCTCATTTGAGGACGTTGATCTAAGCTTAAAAAGTCTTTATTTTAAATTTAGCTTTAACGCCAAAATGCCAGTTTTTATCGCTATAAATTCAATGAATACAAATCACATTTTAAGCTTGCTTGACTACCAACCAACGATGATCGAGTTTAGCAAATGGCCGCGTGACGCACTCTTTGGACTTAGCGCCTCAACTCTTGTCACAAAAGTGCAGATAAGAAGCGGTGAAATTTTAACCAAACGTCAGTTTAATGCCATTAGTTTAGTCAAAAAAGGTCAAATGCTAAATGCGGTTTTAAGCGAAGGTGGTGTCAAGATAATCGCTGAAGTAAAGGCGCTTGAAGATGGAAATTTAGGCGATATGATAAAGATAAGAACGAGAGAAAATAAAATTTTACAGGCCACAGTTTCAGGCAAAGACGAGGCAGTTATTAGATGAAAAAGGTAGTTTTTGCAGCCACTGGAGCAAGCGGGGCTGGGCTTTTTCTAAAGCTAGTAAGTGCCGCCAAAGATAGCTGTGAGGCGCATGTCATAGTTAGTAAAAATGCTATGAAAGTTTTAGAGGCTGAAGAAAATTTGAGGCTAAATTTAGATGAGCTTGGCGTAAAAATTTATGATGATCAAGACCTTAGCGCTGGCCCAGCCTCAGGCTCGTTTGGCACGGATGCTATGATCATAGCACCCTGCTCTACTAATACTTTGGCAAAAGTTGCAAACGGCATAAGCGACACGCTCATCACAAGAGCTGCAAGTGTCGCGCTAAAAGAGAGACAAGCCCTAGTTTTGGGCGTTAGAGAGATGCCATTTTCTGCGATCACACTCTCTCAGATGCAGCTGCTCTCATCTCTTGGAGCCATCATCGCACCACCAGTTTTAGGCTACTACGCAGGCATAAAGAGCCTTCTTGATATGGAAAATTTCATCATCGGCAAGTGGCTTGATGCCTTAAAAATCCAAAATAATCTTTACAAAAGGTGGCAAATTTGAAAAAATCTTGCATCTATCCAGGGACCTTTGACCCCATAACAAACGGCCATTTAGACGTCATCATAAGAGCTACAAAAATTTTTGACAAGGTAATCGTCGCAGTTGCAAAAAGTGATAGCAAGCAGCCAATGTTCGCACATGAAAAGCGCATAGAGATGGCAAAAGAGGCAGTTTGTGAGCTAAAAAATGTAAGCGTTCTTGGCTTTGATAACTTGCTTGTTGATTTTGCTAAATCGCACGGCATAAACACCGTCATCAGGGGGCTTCGCGCGGTTAGTGACTTCGAGTATGAGCTACAAATCGGCTACGCAAACGCCGCACTTTGGGACGAATTTGAGACGGTTTATCTTATGCCAAGCTTAAATAACGCCTTCATCTCAAGCTCGATCGTCCGCTCAGTCTTGCGCCACGACGGCGACGTGAGCAACCTAGTGCCAGCAAAAATTCTTAAAAATTTAAAGGCGTAAAATGTATGTTTTGTTTGAAGGCATTGACGGCGTTGGCAAGAGCACGCAGATAGAAATTTTAGCTTCTAAATTTAGTGATGCCATCGTCACAAAAGAGCCAGGCGGCACGCAGCTTGGTGTAAATTTACGAGAAATTTTACTAAGCTCAAGCATAAAAATAGGCAAAAGGGCTGAAATTTTACTCTTTTTAGCTGATAGGGCTGAGCATTTTGAAAAGCTAGTCGCTCCAAATTTAAGTAAGCTCATTTTAAGCGACAGAGGCTTTATCTCAGGCATCGCCTACGCTTTGGCAAATGATGAAAACTTAGATGAAAACGTGCTTTTAGAACTTAATAAATTTGCACTAAATGATAAATTTGCAGATAAGATAGTCTTTTTTGAAGCAAGCCGTGAGCTTATAAGCTCGCGCCTAAAAGCAAGAGGCACAAGCGATAAGATCGAGGCTCGTGGGCTAGAGTATCTTTTAAAAGTGCAAAGTTTGATGAAGCAAATTCTTATCAAAAATGGCTTTGAAACGCTTTTTATAGACGCATCTAAAAGCATAGAGCTAATTTCAAAAGAGATAGAAAATTTTATAAATTTTAAGTAAAATCACAAAAAATAAAAAGGATAATGCGATGATAACGGCACTTCGTGGCATGAAAGATATGCTTCCAGCTCGCGCAAAACTTTACGCACAGATAATCAAAACCTGCGAGGAAGTCGCAAAAAACTACGGATATGAGCAAATTTTAACCCCGCACCTCGAGGAGACGGCGCTTTTTAAAAGAAGTGTCGGCGAGAGCAGTGACATCGTGGGCAAGGAGATGTATCAGTTTGAAGACAAGGGCGGTAATGACGTTTGTTTGCGTCCTGAGGGCACGGCTGGCGTGGTTAGAGCCTTTATCGAGGCAAAGCTTGACAGGGCAAACGTGACAAAGCGCTGCTTTTATCATGGCTCGATGTTTCGCTACGAGCGCCCACAAAAAGGCCGCTTGAGAGAATTTCACCAGTTTGGCTGTGAGTGCTTTGGCGAGGGCAGTGTCTATGAGGATGCGAGCATTATCTTGATGGTGAGCGAAATTTTTAACAGACTAAATATAAAAACAACCCTAAAAATAAACTCACTTGGCGACGAGAGCTCGATGAAGTCTTACAAAGAAAAACTTGTTAAATTTCTAGATGAAAATGACGATAAAATTTGCGAAGACTGCAAAAGACGCAAGCTTTTAAACCCTATCCGCGTGCTTGACTGCAAGGTCGAGAGCTGTCAAGAAATTTACAAAAATGCTCCAGTTATCACTGATAGCTTAAGCGATGAGGCGCAGGCTGATTTTGCAAAACTGCAAGAAATTTTAACGGCAAATGGCGTTAAATTTGAGATAGACACCAAGCTCGTTCGTGGGCTGGACTACTACTGCAAGACGGCGTTTGAGTTTATCAGCAACGAGATCGGCTCACAAAGCGCAGTCGCTGGTGGCGGCAGATACGATAGGCTCGTTGAATATCTTGGCGGTAGAGCCAGTTACGGCGTTGGCTTTGCGATGGGCGTTGAGAGGATAATGGAAATTTTAGGTGAAGCTGGAGATGAGCGAAACGGAGTTTATCTTTGTGCGCTTGATGCGACGAATGTTGATTTTATCTATAATCTTGGCTCAAAACTTCGCAAAAAATATCAGGTTGAAATTTCTTATGAAGCTAAAAAACTTCAAAAACATCTGCAAAATGCCGACAATAAAAATGCAAAAATTTTCCTTTGCGTGGGCGAAAATGAGATGAAAGAGAATAAAATTTGGTATAAAAATTTAGAAACCAAAGACGAAAAAACGATAAATTTAGATGAGCTTGAAAAGGAGCTGGGATGAATGATTTTGGACTTAGCATTTGGGGCAATTCAAATTTTGTGATAGAAGATGGCAAAGTCTGCATAAACGAAGCTAGCAAGCCAGCGATCATAGACATCGTAAAAGAGATAAGAGACGATGGCTACAGAGGGCCGCTACTACTTCGCTTTCCGCACCTTATCCAAAAGCAGATCGAGCAGATCCACGCAAGCTTTGCAAAGGCAAAGAAAGAGTTTGCCTACAAAGGCAGCTTTAATGCTGTTTTTCCGCTTAAGGTCAATCAATATCCAGGCTTTGTAAAAAACCTAGTACGCCTTGGCAAGCCCTACAACTACGGCCTCGAGGCTGGTAGCAAGGCTGAGCTACTTCTAACTATGGCTTACAACAACGATAAAGCGCCTATAACGGTAAATGGCTTTAAAGACAAAGAGATGATAAACATAGGCTTTATCGCTGCTGAAATGGGGCATAACATCACGCTAACTATCGAGGGCTTAAACGAGCTTGAAGCAATAATCGCCATCGCAAAAGAGCGCTTTAAACCAAAGCCAAAGATCGGACTTAGGGTAAGACTGCACTCGACAGGCTCGGGACTCTGGGCAAAAAGTGGAGGCATACACTCTAAATTTGGCCTAACATCAACCGAGCTAATAGAAGCTGTAAAGATGCTAAAAAAGGCAAATTTACTTGAAAACTTCACGATGATACACTTTCACATCGGCTCTCAAATAAGCGAGATCCATCCGCTCAAAAAAGCACTCATCGAGGCTGGCAACATCTACGCTGAGCTTAGAAAAATGGGCGCCTCAAATTTAAAAGCTATAAATTTAGGTGGCGGCCTTGCGATCGAGTACTCGCAGTTTAAAGAAGAGAGCAGCAGAAATTATACATTAAACGAATACGCAAACGACGTTGTTTATATGCTTAAAACCATAAGCGAGCAAAAAAAGGAGATCGAGCCAGATATCTTCATAGAGTCAGGTCGCTACATCGCCGCTTCTCACGCGCTTTTGGTCGCTCCTGTGCTTGAGCTATTTTCTCAAGAATACACCGAAGAGAAGCTAAATTTAAAAAAAAACAATCCAAATTTAATAACCGAGCTAGTTGATCTTTATAAGTCAATCAAGCCTTCAAACGCCCTAGAATACCTGCACGACGCCATCCACCACACCGAGAGCATCCTCACGCTTTTTGATCTAGGTTATGTCGATCTACAAGATAGGTCAAACGCAGAGGTGCTTTTAAGGCTCATTAGTAAAAAGGCTGTCGTGATGCTTGGCAACAAGAGCAACTCAAGCGATCTAACTAAAATTCAAAAAGAGGTTCAAGAGAGATACCTGCTAAATTTCTCGATCTTTCAAAGCTTGCCAGACTTTTGGGGACTAAAGCAAAATTTCCCTATCATGCCGCTTGACAGGCTAGATGAGCGCCCTACTCTGCCAGCTTCGATCTGGGACATCACCTGCGATAGTGACGGCGAAATCAGCTATGATGACGAGAAAAACCCACTGCTTTTGCACGACGTGGATGTGGAGAAGGAGGATTATTTCTTGGGATTTTTCCTAGTTGGCGCATATCAAGAGGTGATCGGCATGAAGCATAATCTCTTTACTCATCCAACAGAAGCCACGATAGAAATAACAAGCGATGGCTACAAGGTTACAAATTTACTAGAGAGCCAGTCTATCCTTGATATCATGGAGGATATGGACTACGATATCTACGAGATCCAAGACACTCTAAATGAGCGCTTAGAAAAATCAACTCTGATAAACGAAACACAAAAGAAGCAAATTTTGGGCGAACTTTATCTATTTTTAAATGATAATAGCTACTTAAAGACAATCAACTAAAAAGGACGAAAATGCAACTAGCAAACAGAATGCAAACATTGAGCGAATCAATCACAATCGCGATCAGCACAAAGGCCAAAGAGATGAAGGCTGCTGGCATCGACGTGATCTCACTTTCAGCTGGTGAGCCTGACTTTATGACTCCAAAAAAGATAAGAGAAACTGTAAAAAACGCACTTGATAACGATAGCAAAAGTGGCAAATACACGCCAGTGCCGGGCCTGCCTGAGGTCATAGAGGCCATTAGAGCAAAGCTAAAAAGAGATAACGGACTTGACTACAAAGCAAATCAAATCGTCACAAATATCGGCGCAAAACACTCACTTTTTAATGTATTTCAAGCGCTTATCAACCCAGGCGACGAGGTCATCATCCCATCTCCATACTGGGTGAGCTACCCTGAGATCGTTAAATTTTGTGGTGGCGTGCCTATCTTTATCGAGGCGGATGAGAGCACAAATTTCAAAGTCACAGCCGAACAGCTAAAAAAAGCGATCACACCAAAAACAAAAGTCTTTTCGCTAAATCATCCGACAAACCCAACTGGAGCCGTATATACAAAAGAGGAGATCGCGGCATTTGGCGAGGTTTTAAAGGACACTGACATCATCATTACAAGCGATGAAATTTATGAAAAAGTGATCTACGGCAAGAAATTTCACGCAGTAGCCTCAGTGAGCGAGGATCTTTTTAAAAGAACGGTCACGATAAATGGCCTAAGCAAGTGCGGCGCGATGCCTGGCTGGAGATTTGGCTATATCGCAAGCTCGATGGACTGGCTAATTGCTGGTATCAAAAAGCTTCAAAGCCAAAGCACAAGTAACATTAGCTCAATCGTGCAAATAGGCGCTATCCCGTCACTTCTTGGAGAAACCGACGACGATATCGAAAACATGAGAAAAGAGTATGAGAGAAGACGCGACGTGGCAGTTGAGATGATAAACGCTATCCCTGGGCTAAGCGTAGTTAAGCCTGATGGCGCGTTTTATCTATTTGTAAAATGCAAAGATGTAGATAGCGACTCACTTAGATTTTGTAAAAAAATGCTTGAAGAGGCGAACGTAGCGACCGTGCCAGGTATGGGCTTTGGCATGGATGGATATTTTAGAATTTCTTTTGCGACAGACATCGAGAGCATAAAAAAAGCGATCGAGAGGATCGCAAATTTTGTAAAAAGCTACAAAATTTAATGATCAAATTTAGAGTAAATGGCAAAATTTTCGAGCTTGAAAACGATATAAATGTTTATGAATTTTTAGCTCAAAATGGCTATGAGCTTAAATTTATAGCCCTTGAGCGAGACGGAGAAATTTTGCCAAAAAAGCTTTGGAGTGAGCGCTTCATGAGTGAAGGCAAAGCTTATGAGATCGTCACTTTAGTTGGCGGTGGATGAGGAGAAAATGATAGAGATTGTATTAAACGGCGCAAATTTTAAGGTGCCAGTAAAAAGCCTTAGCGAGCTAAAAGAGCTTGCGCTTGGCGATAAAGAGAGTGAAATTTATAAATTTTTAGAGAAATTTAACGCGACAAAGCCAGACATTTTTATCGTTGATGGCTTTGCCATAAAAGAAGATAGCAAGCTAAAAGATGGCTCAAACGTCGTATTTATAAGGCGTGGCGTGATGCCTGAGCGTGAAGTTTTACGCGCGATGATCGCCTCACGAAACAGCCCTGAACTAAATTTAGCCCTAAGTAAAGCGGTGATCGGCGTGGCTGGACTTGGCGGTCTTGGCTCAAATATCGCGCTAAGTCTTGCAAGAGTTGGCGTAAAAAAGTTAGTGCTTGCCGACTTTGACGTCGTTGAGCCAAGCAATCTAAACCGCCAGCAGTATTTTGTCCGCCACATCGGCTTGAAAAAGACGCAGGCGCTTAAAGAGCTGATAAATGACGTCAATCCCTTTGTTGAGGTCGAAACTCACGATATATTTTTAGATGAAAAAAACGTGGCTAGCGTCTTTGGCGAGTGTGAAATTTTATGCGAAGCCTTTGACAACGTCGCTGGCAAGGCGATGATACTAAATGAGGCAGGTGCCAGCCTAAAAGATAAAAAGATCATCGGCGCCTCTGGCATGGCTGGATACTTTAGCTCAAATCTCATAAAAACCATAAAATTTGCTAAAAATGTCTATCTTTGCGGCGACCTCACAAACGAGGCAAAGATCGGTCAAGGGCTCATGGCGCCGCGCGTCGCAGTCTGCGCAAACCACGAGGCAAATTTAGCCATTAGACTGCTTATGGGCTTGGAGGCGTAAGTGCAAAGTGATAGTTTGATCCTTGGCGGTAAGGAGTTTCAAAGCCGCTTTATCCTTGGCTCTGGCAAGTATTCGCACGAGCTCATCGACTCAGCCATAAACGAAGCTGGAGCGCAAATTCTAACCCTTGCTCTTAGGCGCATAAACGAGAGCAAAGAGCGAAATATACTTGACTTTATTCCAAAAGGCGTGACGCTTTTGCCAAACACAAGTGGCGCTAGAAATGCCAAAGAGGCCGTTCGTATCGCACAGCTTGCACGTGAGCTTGGATGCGGCGAGCTTGTTAAGATAGAGATCATAACTGACTCTAAATTTCTCTTTCCAGACAACGCCGAAACGATAAAAGCGTGCGAAGCTTTGGCAAATGACGGCTTTGTGCCAATGCCATATATGTTCCCTGATCTAAATGCCGCAAGAGCGATGCTAAGCGCAGGAGCAAGCTGTATAATGCCTCTAGCTGCGCCCATTGGCTCAAACCAAGGGCTAGTTTTTAAAGATATCATTGAAATTTTGATAAACGAGCTTGATACGCAAATCATCGTTGATGCTGGCATAGGTAGGCCATCACAAGCGTGCGAAGCGATGGAGATGGGAGCAGCTGCGATCATGGCAAACACAGCCATCGCCTCATCTAAAAATATCCCGCTCATGGCAAGAGCTTTCAAAGAGGCGATCATCGCTGGTCGCAACGCCTATCTAGCAGGCCTTGGCGCAAAGAGCAAAAGTGCAAACGCCTCATCACCGCTCACTGGATTTTTAGACTGATGAAATTTACTAGAACCGACCACATGCAGCTACTACCTCACATGCAGGATGTTGGCAGTGAGATCATGGATGAAATTTTAAAAGAGCGAGCGAACTATAAGCCAGAAATTTACAGCGAGGCTGACGTAAAAGCAGCTCTTAATGCAAAGCACTGCTCACTTGAAAATTTAAAAGCCCTGCTCTCGCCTGCTGCAGCGCCATTTTTAGAGCAAATAGCCCAACTAGCTCAGGCAAAGACAAGGGCAAATTTTGGCTCAAACATCACGCTTTTTACCCCGCTTTACATAGCAAACTACTGCGATAACCTCTGTGTTTATTGCGGTTTTAACGCTAAAAATAATATAAAAAGAGCAAAGCTAAGCGACGAAGAGATCACAAGGGAGTTAAGAGAAATTTCAAAGAGTGGCTTAGAAGAAATTTTGATCCTAACTGGCGAGAGCGAGACTAACTCAAGTGTCGCTTACATCGCAAATGCCTGCGCTTTGGCAAAGAAATTTTTTAAAGTCGTTGGGGTTGAAATTTACCCATTAAATTCAGATGGCTACGCCCTGCTTCACAAAAGTGGCGCAGACTACGTGACCGTCTTTCAAGAGACCTACAATCCCACAAAATATGAAAAAATCCACCTTGGTGGCAATAAAAGAATTTTCCCATACCGCTTAAATGCGCAAGAGCGAGCGCTTCTTGGAGGCATGAGAGGAGTCGGTTTTGCCGCACTTCTTGGCATAGATGACTTTAGACTTGACGCCTTTGCTACGGCACTTCACGCAAGCTTAGTTCAAAAAAAGTATCCGCACGCCGAGATCGCGTTTTCATGCCCAAGACTTCGCCCTATCATAAATAACGACCGCATCAACCCACGCGACGTTGGCGAGCGCGAGCTTTTACAAGTGATCTGCGCTTATAGAATTTTCATGCCAACAGCTAGCATAACGATCTCGACCAGAGAAAAGGCGAAATTTCGCGATAACGCCGTAAAGATCGCCGCAAATAAGATAAGCGCTGGCGTAAAAGTAAGCATCGGCGCTCACGGCGAAGAGAAAAAGGGCGACGAGCAGTTTGAGATAAGTGATGGCAGAAGCGTGGATGAGATAAAAGCAATGATAAAAGCAAACGGCCTAGAGCCCTTGATGAGCGAGTATGTCTATGTTTAAAATTCTCTGCGTGGCCGACTTTGAAAGCTATGAGGGCGATGATTTTTTAAAGAGGATAGAGCTACTTTGCAAGGCTGGCGTGGATGAAATTTTGCTTCGTGCAAAGGGGCTAAACGAGGCTAATTTTTATGATCTTGCTAGGGTTGTGGCTCAAATTTGTGAAAACTACCGCAAGAAATTTATCATTAATCAATTTTTTGACGTAGCTTGCAAGCTAAAGAGCGATTTTTGGCTCACTTCGGCACAGCTTGAATTTTTTAAAAATCACGGCGTTTTTTTAGATGAATTTAGAAAAACAGCTAAAATTTACGCCCCAGCTCACGACCTAGAGCAAGCTAAAATTTCAGCCTCAATCGCCGATGTACTCGTTGCTTCTCATATATTTGCCACCTCTTGCAAGGCGGGCTTAGAGCCAAAAGGAGTAAATTTTATAAGCGAGCTAAAAAGTTTTGATAAAGAAATTTACGCACTTGGCGGACTAGACAACAAAAACTACAAAGAGGCCATAAAAGCTGGCGCAAACGGCATTTGCTTTATGAGTTTAGCAATGAACGGCGATATGGAGCTTATAAAAAAGATAACAAAGAGCAAAAACGAGCAAATTTAGCTTTATTTGCATAAAATTTTACATATTATTTTATGCAAATTTGGCAAATTTGATCTAATTTTAGCTAATGGAGCTTGCCTTTTAAATTTTCTTTTATTAAATTTATTAAACATTGCTTTGCAACTCTAGCTTATTTCATCATCTTTTTTTGTATAAATTTAGAGTTTTATCAAATTTAAAATTTGCTCTAAATTTTGCAGTTTTTACCGAAAAACCTGCCCTATTTTTTGTAAAATTTGACATTAGCAAAGTGCAAAATAGCAAATTTCACATACATATATTATTTGCTAAATTTATCACTGATGTGGCGATCTGTTTTACTAAAAACACTTGCATAAATTTAGCACTTCCAAAAATATAGCTTTTTCCACTTAGTGCGCCAGCCAGCCTATCATCGTTGGTTATTGCAATGTTCTACTAAATTTTATTATTTGCAGTTAAATTTGAATATATAAATTTAAAATAGTAAGTAAAAACCTAAATTTGACTACCACCAAAGATGGCTAGCTTAAATTTAGGCTCTACTGTGAATTAAATTTAAGAGATTTTCTTTTGTTTTGGACGGAAAACTTTCATCACATTTTCATCAGTCTCGATAAACGCACCCTCTATAAGATCAATGCAGTATGGCACCGCTGGAAATACCGGCTCTAAGCACTCTTTTATCGCCTTTGGCTGTCCTGGTAAATTTATGATGAGCGCATGGCCTCTTATGCCTGCTGTTTGGCGTGATAGGATCGCTGTTGGGACGTATTGCAAGCTTGCAGCTCTCATTAGCTCGCCAAAGCCTGGCATCATCTTCTCGCAAACTGCCTCAGTAGCCTCTGGGGTGACATCTCTCACTGCTGGTCCTGTGCCTCCAGTCGTTAGTACAAGGTCGCATCCTAGCACATCTATCATGTGCACGAGCCTCTCTTTTATGAGATCAAGCTCATCAGGGATCACCTCGTAAAAATACTCTCTCTCGCTTACTATCCAGCCGTCAAGCACCTCTTTAATCGCTGGGCCTGATTTATCCTCGTATGTGCCTTCGCTTGCGCGATCTGACATAGTTAGAATTCCTATTTTTGCTTTCATTTTTTCTCCTTTATTAGTAGTTTTCATTTAAAATTTTAGCAAGCGTCTCTTTATCTACGCTCTCATAAGCAAGCAGATATGAGCTTATCCTTGCGATTTGCTCGTTTGTGCCCTTTAAAAATGAGATTATCTCATCTTTTGCTTGTTTTAAAATTTCTTCCACATCGTTTGGATTTGGCACGAAAGAATTTCCCATGCCATACTCATAAACCATCTTTGAAGCGATCTCTTTTGCCAAATTTAGATCGTTGCTTGAGTTTGAAAAGATGTCGTTCTCATCTATCTCGAGCTTGCACATGCCAGAGATTAAAACCTTTATGCGTGAGAGCATCTGTGACTTTGACTCGATCTCTTGCTCAGTCGCCATAAAGCGGTCTTCAATGAGCGAAATTTTTTCAAATTTCACATCAAACCAGTAAGCACTTAGCGCCTTTGCACCTTGGTAGATGGCTTGAATTTTCTTCTCGCTCTCGCTGTAGCTTAGCACCTTTTTCTTGCCGAGCAAGACCTTGTTTAAAACAGCCTCAAAATCCCTCATTCTAAGCACGCTTTCGCCGTTTCTTAGAGCGTTTATCGCTGCTTCATTTACAAGCGTGCTAAGTGCCGCACCAGAAAAGCCAATGCTCATTCTAGCGATATCCTCGGCTGACACTTCGCAGTTTTTATCTCTTAGATATGTGTTTAGGATCGCCACCCTGTCGTTATAATCAGGCATTGATAAAAATATACGCCTATCAAAGCGCCCTGATCTAAGTAGCGCCTCGTCGATCATCTCGATCCTATTTGTTGCAGCTATGACGATGACGCCTGAGTTATCTTCAAAGCCGTCCATCTCGGTTAGCAGCTGATTAAGCGTGGCTTCTCGCTCGTCGTTTCTAGTGCCACCCCTGCTCTTGCCGACAGCGTCTATCTCGTCGATAAAGATGATTGATGGTGCGTAAGACTTTGCCCTACTAAAGAGCTCTCTAACTCTTTTTGCGCCCATGCCGACGTAAATTTGCACAAAGCTTGCGCCATTTTGATAAAAAAACGGCACATTTGCCTCGCCAGCGACTGCCTTTGCCACAAGCGTCTTACCAACTCCTGGAGGGCCGATCATTAGCACGCCTTTTGGCATTTTGATACCAAAATTTCTATATTTTTGCGGATTTTTAAGAAAATCAACTATCTCGCTAAGCTCGCTTTTGACCTCACTAATGCCAGCCACATCGCTAAATCTCACATTTGAGATGACTGGCATCGCATTTTGATTTAGCACGCTTTCTATCTCAAAAGCGCCGTCCTTTTTGCTTAAAAGGCTCTCCTCTTTTTTCTTGATAGCCCTAAAAATATATGCATACCAAAGCACAAGACAAACAAAAATGATGCTCCCCCAAACCATGCCTGGCGTGATATATTGCACGCTTCGCTCGACTGGGACCTTTTTGATGAGTTCTTTTATGTCTATGCCCTCTTTTATGATGGCAAAGCGGTTATTTTGCGCATAGAGGATGACCTCATCTTCGTCGATGACCGCTTTATCGATGAAATTTCCATCCATTAGTTGCATATATTGCGAGTAGGTGATGTTTCGTGGCTCTTTGCTCACAGCAAAAAGTAGCGCAATTATCAGAGCCATAGCGGCTATTATCAGGATATTTTTCTTGTTAAATTTAAATTTTTGCATAATTGGCATCTGGCTTAATTTCATATTCGCTTACCTCCAACCACTCTTTTGTTATGTCGTTTTGACTAGAAATTTTAGCTTTGTTGTAAAACTGATCAAAGCCTTCGTAAAAGTCGCCGTTTTTTTGCTCGACTAAAATTTTTAAAGTTTCGTTATATTTTTTTCTAAAATTTTCATTGTTTTTAAAAGCAATGCCTTGTAAAACCTTTAGCCTTGCCTTTGCCACATCGCCACTAACGTCGCTCTTTAGCGTCGCTGAGTGCGTATCACGCCTAGGCGAATAGACAAAAGCGTGCAGATGTGTGATAGGAAATTTCTTGAAATTTTCCACCGCTTCTGCCCAAATTTTTTCACTCTCACCTGGATGACCCACTATATAGTCAGTCCCCAAAGCAAAACCAAGAGAGCTTAGCTCATTAAAGAGCTCTAGGTCGCTAAATGCGTTATTTCGCCTGCGCATGATCTTTAGCATCGCCTCGCTCGTGTGCTGAAGTGCGATGTGAAGATGACGCTCCAGCCACTCCTCTTTTAAAATTTCTCTAAAGCTCTCATCTATCTGGCTTGGCTCGATACTGCCAAGTCTTATGCGTCTGATACCTGAAATTTTGCCTAAATTTGCTAGCAATTTGCCAAGAGAGCTATTTGTATCTTTGCCGTAACTGCCTATGTTTGTGCCAGTTAAAACGAGCTCATTATAGCCATTTTGAGCTAAAATTCTAGCTTCTTTTAGTATCGTCGCCTCATCCATGCTCCTAGCTCTGCCACGCACTGAAGGGATGATGCAGTAGCTGCAGTTAAAGTTGCAGCCCTCTTGAATTTTTATAAAGGCCTTTGTGTGATTTTCGTAGTTTGTAACGATGTTTTTATCGACTGAGTTTAAATTTCCAAGCTCAAAAAATGGCTTTTCTTGCTTTAAAAGCTCGTTTAAATCACTCTTTTTACTAGCTCCTAGCACGCCAAAGACGCCGCTACTAAAAAGCTCCCTGCCCTTACTAACCGCGCCACATCCTGTTAGTATGACCTTTGCCCCACGTCTTTTTACGCCGTTTATATAGTTTCTAACGCCGCTATCAGCCGAATTTGTCACGGTGCATGAGTTTATGACTACGATATCAGCGACCTCTTCGTCATTTGTGATCTCGTAGTCTTTGATGTAGCTCTTTAAAAGCTCGGTGTCATAGATGTTTGTGCGGCATCCAAATGTTTTAAAAAATATCTTTTGCATTAGATATTTTCGCCCTCTTGCTCAGCGTGAGCTACGTGATCGCTTGGCGTTTCTTTTTTGCCTATAAACATAGTTTGTGTTGGGTAAGCTATCTTTATATCATCATGAGCCAAAAATGCCTCTATAATCTCAGCACTTATCGTGCTTCTAAGAGCGAGCGTGGCGTATGAGTTTGACATAAACCAGCATGAGATATTTATGCCGTAAGGCTCAAAAAATGTATAAATTCTTGGCTCTACGTTTGGATTTTTGATGCTGTACTGGCTTCTTAGCTTGTTCATCTGACGTTTTGCGATATCAGTGTAGCCTTTTGAATATTTTTTTACTATATTTTTTGCTAGATAGGCGGCCTTTTTGTGATTGCTATCAAAGCTTATCACGACATCTATGCCATCCCAAACGGTCTTCATGCCGTAGTGCGAGTAGTTTGCGATGAGGTCTGTAAAGATGTAGTTATTTGGCACAAAGATGATCCTACCTGCACGGCGGTTTGTCTTATAAGTTGAGTAGCTAACATCTTCAAAAACGGTTAAGCGAAGCAGTGAAATGTCTATCACATCGCCCACAAATTCGCTACCGTCGTGATAGACTCTGACGCGGTCGCCCACGTGGATCGTGCCACCAAACATGATAACCATCCAGCCAAGCATACTCATAAACATATCTTTCATCGCGATAGCGATACCAGCTGAGGCAAAACCTAGCACGGTTACTAGATATGTGACGTTTTCGATGTATGAAAAGAGCAGGATTATGATGATAACGGTGATGTTTAGCACGTTTAAGAATTTATTGACCGTGTAAAATCTCTCGTTATCCGTGATCGTTCTTTTAACTATAAATTTAGCGATAAATGTTAGTCCGATCGTTAAAAGGATGACGATGGCTGTGTAGCCCATGCTTAAAAACTGAGCCTTGATGTCAGAGGTCGTCATATTTACCGCTTCATCTGCCCTTTTTTCATAGACGCTATAAGTGGTATCAGCGATCTGTTTTGCCGCTTTGAAGTCGCCTATCTCTTGCTTTGCAAGATTTAGACTTGCTCTATTTTGCTCGCTATCATCTATCAAATTTAGTCTATTTAGCAAATTCTCTTTTGCCTCAAGCTTCTCAAGCAAGGTGTCAAGCTCTTTGATGTGTCTTTGGTATTCGATCTTGTCGCTTCTTATCTTTTTGATGTATGAAAAGCCAGATACCAGCGCCACTGGGCTATTTATCCTAGGTGGTGTCTCCATTTCTGGGGCTGCTAGCATATTTGAAAATGGCGTTTTCTCATACTCTTTTAGCAAATTTATCTGCTCTTTTAGAGTTTGACTTCTCTTTATGAGATCGCCACCTCTTTTTGAGCCTTTATCGAGCTTTTTAAGCTCATTTTCATTTTGCTCTAGCTCATCAAGAAGCTTTTGATAGGTGTTATAGTTGGCGTATCTTGTGATCCAGATGTTGTTTTTTAGGGAGTTATCTAAGTTTGAAATTTCTTTTATAAGCTCGCTATTTTGCAAATTTTGTGAGACATTTTGCTCAAGTGTAGCGTTTTCTTCAGCATAAAGTGCAAAGCAAAAAAGTAGAAAAACTAGGATCTTTTTCATTTAAATTCTCTCAAAGTTTCTAAAACGTCCTCTTTTTTGACGTCATTTTTGATGAACGCACTGCCGATTTTATCTGCGATGATGAAATTTATCTTATCGCCTTTTGTCTTTTTATCCATAAAAAACGCCTCGTAAAATACATATTCATTTTCTATTTTATAGCTTACAGGCAGATCAAATTTCTCTAAAACCTGCTTGATCTCCTCTGCCTGCGCCTCGCTCATGAGACCCAGTCTAACGCTTAGGCGATTTGCCATATTCATACCTATCGCCACTGCTTCGCCGTGTAAAAATTCTTTATAGTTTGTCTCATTTTCGATTACGTGAGCAAAGGTGTGTCCGTAGTTTAGGATGGCTCTTAGCCCCTTTTCTTTCTCGTCTTGCTCGACCACCCTAGCCTTTAAATTTATCGACTTTTCAACTAGCTTTGCTAAATTTTCATCATCTAAATTTACGCTCTTTAGCCAGTTAAACATCTCTTTATCAAAGGTTATCGCCATCTTTAAAGCCTCAGCCACACCAGCTGCAAATTCTCTCTTTGGCAATGTTTTTAAGAAATTTATCTCACAAAAAACTGCCTTTGGCTGATAAAATGAGCCAATTAAATTTTTGCCAAATTTGTTATTTACCCCAGTTTTTCCGCCCACACTAGCATCGACTTGTGCTAGAAGCGTGGTTGGGATATTTATAAAGCTTATCCCTCTTTCATATATGCTTGCCGCAAAGCCAGTCATATCGCTGATGACGCCACCACCAAGAGCTATGAGCGTAGATGAGCGGTCAAATTTACTAACAAAAAGCTGCTCTAAAATTTGCTCTATCGTCTCAAGATTTTTATACTCCTCGCCGTCTGGCACGCTTATGATAAATTTCTCATCGCACTTTAAAACGCTAAGTAGCTTTTCAAGGTGAAGCCCCGCCACTTTGGCATTTGTGACGATGCCGACCTTGCCCTTTAGCTCTAATCTCTCAAGCTCATTTATATAAATTTTATAGCTTGACGCCTTTTCCTTAAGGTTTAAATTTATCTGCATTTTCTACTCACTTACTGGCACAAAAAGCTGTGCGTTTTGGCTTAGTTTTTTATAAAGTCTATTTAAATTTGTCGATAAAAAGGCAAAAGCGCTGCCATTTGCCACGTTTTTAGTAAACATCACAAAATGAAGCAGATCATTTGTGCCTTTTAGCTTTACAAGCGGGTTTTTCAGGCTGTGATTTTCTATCTTTATGCGCTTTGAAAAGAGCGTGCTAATGCTCTCAAAGTGCTCTTTTAGCGCCTCATCGTCGCTATGCTTGTTATCAAAATAGTAAAATCTCATCTCCAAATCAAGCTGCGCGCAGCAGTCTGTAATGACGGCTGATTGATTTTCGACCTCTTGGCTTTGATCGCCAAGTATCACGCCCTCTTTTACCTTTGAGAGCAAAATTTTGCCCGTTTTTAGCACTGGAATTTTAAGCTCATAAAATAACTTTTGAAATTTAAAAAAGTACCTATCGTCGCTTATGATTAGTCCGATGTCGTGTTTTAAAACGTCATCTTTTATCGATTTATTGTCGCTGTTAAAATAATCCATCAAAACAAGGATATTTTTCTCTTTGATAGCCTTTAGCGTCTCTAAATTTTCGCCCAAAGTTGGGTTTATCACCCTAAAGATAAGGCGTTTGTTATTTAGCTTTGAATGCACATATAGACTATCTTTTATGAGCTTGCTAACTCGCTCTTTACTCATTGATCTCATATCGATTAGCGTGTAGATGTTGCTGCCAAATGGACTTGGAAACTGCCCACTTTCGCGTTTTATCGAGCGATAAACGTTTTGAAGCACGTTTGGATCGCCAACGATTAGCAAGATATCGCTTGGCTGGATCATTGTATTTGGCTTTGGCAAGATGATCTCAGCACCCCTGTAAATAAGCGCTATCCGCCATCTTTTTTGAGCGATCGAGCTTACATGGCGATACATATATGAGCTGCCAATAGGCACCTTAACCTCCATGATCTCGCCCTCGCTAAAGCCGATATTATCAGCATATACAGGCATGTCTGGCAGATAGTCCATGAGCCTTGAAGCTGCGATATCTCTTATATCAACCACGCTTAGGTGCTTATCGCTTGCAAAAGTCTCCTTGCACTTTTCATCAAGCTCCCACGAGTTCATAAAAATGGTCTCAGTCTTTGTGCTGATCTGTCTTAAATTTTCATAAACAGCAACCGCTTCATTTTTGTTCTCACTCACGATACAAAACTGGCTAAAATAGCCATCGCTTATGCTCTTTAGCTTTGAAAGACTAGTTGGATCAAACTGATAAAATGTGAAATTTTCGTAATTTGCCTTTTGGCTGTGATCTTCGTTTGAAACAACGATATAGTGGTGTAAATTTGACTTTGCTCCAAGAAGTCTATCTAAAAAATTTCTTGCAAAAGCTCCACCAGCGATTATTAAAATTTTCTTCATTAATTCTCCGTATTTTAAAGCCGCATTATAACAAAAGGTCTTTAAAATAAGCTATTTTTGGCTGTAAATTTAAGCTTTCACAGCCAAAAAATTTAAGAAAATTTTAGTAGATTATTTCAGAGATTAAAGTATCGATAGCTGAGTTTGCAGCCTTGTTTATCGTCTCAAAAATGGTGCTTGAGCTTGGGCCTGGGCAGAAAATTTCTTTTGTGATCATGCCTGATTTTAGCGATGTGTTTGCGTTAAATAGCTCATAAGCTAGCGAAACTTCGGCTTTGTCGCCTCTTATTTGAAGTGAGATGATGCTAACTTTTAGCCTAAGATCCTTTGCATTTGGCGAAAATATCGGCTTTGCAGAGCAGTTTGAGTAAAGCCCTTTTACAAGCGACTTATAGATCATCTCGCTTGGCTCAGAGACAAATTTAGCGTCTGTCAAATATCTTATCTTATTGTTTTCAGCGACGATTAAAATTTTTCTGGTATCGACCATATCAAGGGCGCTTACGTTTTCTATGAAGACATTTTTTAGCTCTTTTTGCTTGTTTTCAGCTGAGCACTCTTTGTTTGAGTAGTGAATTTCATACATAGTTGCCACTGGCACGTCGGTCTTTAGCGAGCAGCCAAAAAATAAAAATGCAGCTGCTAGAAAGATTAAATTTCTCATTTTTTATCTCCTTTGTCATTTGGCACTGGATTTGTGAAGAAGAACTCGTAAGGATTGTCCTCAAGCCTTTGAAGCGCGCCTCTAAACTCACGTAGCGTCTTGTCAAATCCATTTAAAAACTCGCTAGCCTCTCTAAGAAGTGGAGAGACCGTGTTTCTAAGGTCATACTCGCCGTTTTTTACCTTTTGAGTGATGATATCTTGAAGCGAACTATATCCAGTGACGGCTGAATTTGCTGATTTGAAAACTGAATTTGCACTTGCGATTAGCGTGTTTAAATTTTTAGCAAGCTCTTTTGTGTCTGTTTTATTTAGGCTGTCGGTGAAATTTTTTACATTTTTAACGATGCTATCAACCTCGCTTAAGCCATTTTCATCGGTTAAAACCTGAGTAAATTTATCAATATTTCTTAGGATTGACTCGATGTGAGAGATATTTTCAGCTGAGAAAAAGCCATCAACTTTATCAAGGGTTTGATTTATCTTTAAAGTGATGTTCTCAGCGTTGTTTCCAAGCTTTGAAAGAAGGCTCTCTTCAAGCTTTAAGATAGGCTTATCGCCTGGTTTAAAATCCTTCGTGCCTCGGCTTATATTGATACTAGCCACACCGCTAATCGCCTGAACTTCGATGCTAGCCACGCTATCAGCCTTGATAGGTAGATCCTCTCTTATCTTCATTGTGATATTTATAAGAGCATTTTTGTCATCGACAAAATTTATATCGCTAACACTTCCAGCTGGCACGCCGATAAATTTAACCGTAGAATCAACCTTTAGCCCGCTTGGCAGCTCGCTTGTGTGGATGTAATACTCTTTAAAATCAACCTTTGTGTTATTTTTGCTAGTCATCCACCAGATAAATATGGCAAACGCTGTAAGGCAGGCTATGAAAAACATGCCGACAATGGTATAAGAATTTCTATTTTCCATCTACTTTTTCCTCATTTTAAATAGCTCTTCAAGCGGGTTGTTTTCAAGATGCTCAAGCTCTTTTATATCTCCCTCAAAGGCTATCTTTTTGTTATCTATTATCAAAAATCTATCCAAAATATCAAAAATACTATCCGCATCATGTGTCACCATGACGACAGTTACACCGATGCTATCACGAAGCTCTTTTATGAGCGCGTCCATCTGGCGTGAGCTAATTGGATCAAGGCCGCTGTTTGGCTCATCCAAAAATAGCACCCTAGGACTTAACACCAAGGCTCTTGCTAGTGCGGCTCTTTTTTTCATACCGCCACTTAGCTCGCTTGGATAGAGCATTGAAACCTCTTTTTTAAGCCCCACCTTTTGTATCCAAAACATCGCTATCTCATCGATCTGGCGCTTGTTAAATTTAGAGTATTCATGGAGCAAAACGCCCACGTTATCAAGGATCGTCATCGAGCTATAAAGCGCTCCAAACTGAAACATCGTCCCACTTTTTAGCTTTATCTCTTGCTGCTCCTCTTGACTACTTTTCCACATATTGACGCCATCAAAAAATATATCGCCCTTGCTTGGCTTTTTTAGATATATCATCGTCTTCATTAGCGTCGTTTTACCAGCGCCACTGCCGCCTAAAAAGCCGTAAATTTCAGCCTCTTTGACGCTCCAGCTCACATTATCGTGCATTATCTTGTCGCCATAACTTGTCGTTATGTTTTTTCCAACTATTATCTCGTTCATATCTTTAGCCACATAAAAATTATCGCGAAAAATGCATCAAGCGCAATGACCCAAAATATCGCATTTACAACGCTAACGGTTGTCATCGCTCCAAGGCTTTGGGCGTTTTGACTAACGCCAAATCCCCTCATGCAGCCAATGATCGCTATCACCGCGCCAAAAAACGGAGCCTTTATCATGCCAACAGCAAAGTGCCTAAGCTCGACCATTTCGCGAAATCTATTAAGATAGTCGCTAAAGCTGATATCAAGTATCGTTTGGCAAATGATCATCTGCCCTAAGATGCTTATGCTATCAGCTATAAAGATGATGACAGGCACGCAAAGCACCATGGCGATGATGCGCGGCAAGACCAAGAAGTTAAAAGGCTCAAAGCCCATCGTCTTCATCGCGTCTATCTCCTCAGTTAGCTTCATCGCGCCAATTTGCGCGGTAAAGCTAGAGGCTGATCTACCCGCCACGACGATAGCAGCGATGAGCGGGGCCACCTCTCTAAGCGTTAGCATGCCCATGATCTCAACTATAAATATACTTGCCCCAAAGCTTGCGAGCATCGCACTACCAAGATATGCAAGCACTACGCCTATCAAAAAAGCGGTGAGCGAGACGATGAAAACAGCATTTACGCCACCATCTTTTATGTAGTTGCTAAATTCTCTAAATCTTAAATTTGCAGGATTAAATAAAATCCTCACGCTCTTTATCAAAAACTCACCCAAAAACGAGCCAAACTCGAGCAAATTTACAAATCCCTCGCAAATTTTCTCTCCTAAGCGCGAGAAGAAATTTAGACTATTGTGCGGCGGCATATAGTTAAAGTCGATCTTCTCGTCATTTAAAAGATCGCTCATCGCCTTTATCTTCTCATCATTTGTGATGATCTCAAATTTCTTGCCATTTAGCGTGTTTTTTAAAAGGATCAAAACAGCATAATCAATGCTCTTTAGCTCGCTAAAGTCAAATTTAACATTGCCGTTAAGCTTTTGGATTTTTTTAAAAATGCTTTGTAAATTTTTAGACTCTTTGTAGCTAAACTCGCCTGCAAATTTTATGGTCGCAGTGCCGTTTGCTTCGGTAAAAACGATATCATTTCTTTTTTGCAAAAAGTTCCTTTGCCTTAAAATTTCTGGATTATATTATAAATTTTGTTAAAATAAAAAATCAAAAATTTTAAGGACTTAGATGAAATTTGAAGTTATAAAAAAAGATGGCAACGCAAGACGTGGCGTCCTAACAACCGCTCACAGCGTGATACAAACGCCAGTTTTTATGCCAGTTGGCACTGTTGGCGCAGTTAAAAGCCTAGACGCCTTTGATATGAGTGAAATTTTAGACGCAAAGATAATCTTAGCAAACACCTACCACATGTATCTGCGCCCTGGCAGCAAGGTTGTGCGTGAGTTTGGCGGACTTCATGGCTTTTCTAAATTTGAGCGCTCATTTTTAACTGATAGCGGCGGATTTCAGGCATTTTCGCTTAGGTCAAACACCAAAAACGATGATGGCGGGATAAAATTTAAAAGCCACATCGACGGCAGCACGCACTACTTCACGCCAAGATCCGTCCTTGACACACAGTATGAGCTTGGCAGCGACATCATGATGATACTTGATGATCTAGTCGCCCTGCCCGCTGAGCCAAAAAGGATAGATCTAAGCATAAAACGAACGATAAAATGGGCAAAAGAGGCGATTGATTATCACAAATTTATGCAAAGCAAGGGCGTTGGCTTGCAGCAAAATATCTTTGGTATCGTCCAAGGCGGCACCGACTATGAGGCACGTAAATTTTGCGCTGAAGCCTTAAACGAGATGCCATTTGACGGCCTTGCCATAGGAGGTCTTAGTGTTGGCGAGAGCAATGAGGCGATGTATGACACGGTTGAGGCGGTTATGCCGTTTATGGATGAGCTTAGACCTCGCTATCTAATGGGTATTGGCACACCTGAAGACCTAGTTGAAAACGTGGAGCGAGGCGTTGATATGTTTGACTGCGTCATGCCAACAAGAAATGCAAGAAACGGCACACTATTTACTAGCTTTGGCAAGATAAATATAAAATCAGCCAAATTTATAAACGACCACGCGCCGATAGACCCAGCTTGCCAGTGCTACACCTGCAAGCGTTACTCCAGAGGCTATCTAAACCACCTTTTTAAGGCTAGAGAGCTAACATTTTTTAGACTAGCAAGCCTTCACAACCTGCACTACTATCTAAATTTAATGAAAGAGATGAGAGAGGCGATAGAGATCGGCGAATTTACTAAATTTAAAAGAAATTTCTACGCAAAAAGGAGCGTAGATGAGCTATAAAAGCGCACTTTGTGGATATTTTTATGGAGATGCATTTGACTACATCACGCTCATCTCATCATCGCAAAAGCAAGTTTTTAAATTTTTATTCAAAGATGGCAAAATTTACAAAGAAGATCTTGAGCATGAATGTGATAAAAGCTCCTTTGAAGCAGCTATTAAGGGGATTTGTAACGAATATGCAAATAAAATTTTAGAGCACCAAGACGAGCTAAATGAGTATGAGAAAATTTATGCAAGTCAGAAAAATTTTGACAAATTTATAAAAAGACACCACTTTTTAAAGTATGAGATCAGGAAATTTCAAAATAGCATTTCTCACTTTTACGAAGCACTTGCAATATGTCAAAGTGAGCAACAAGGTCTTAAAAAAGAGCTTAAAAACAGCATCCACGAAGCAAGTGTCTTTAAAACAATAGCCAACGAATATGCCTGCAGGGTTGAAGATATCTATACATTTATACAAAGTGCCAAAAACGACAAGATAAATAAAAATATCTATCTCTTGACGCTCATTTCGGCTCTATTTTTGCCGCTAAATTTCATCACTGGCTTTTTTGGTATGAATACAAATGGCATGTTTTTAAGCTCATTTAAAGACGGCACATTGATAGTTTTTGCCTTTGTAGCGATGCTTTGTGTGCTATTTTTTATATTTTATTACAGATCAAATAAGGATATTAGTTAAATTTATGCGAGGCTTGGCAAGTTGATCCAACCTGCCAAGTAAATTTGAAGTTATTTTTTATTAATAATAATCTCATCGCCACATTATTGCAATTTAGAAAATTAAACCTACTAAATCCAATTTTAGTTTTTTCTAAAAAATCTAATCATCTTAGCTTGGATTTTAAACATCTCTGAAAGCTCCATTATCGGATAGGCTCCAGCGTATTTTTTGCCACCAGGCAGGTCTTTGCTAACGCCTCCGCGTGCCGCGATCTGAGCAAAGTCGCCCACTTTTACGTGTCCAGCTGAGCCACTTTGTCCACCCATTACGACATTTCTGCCTAGAACTGTTGAGCCAGCAAGTCCAGTTTGTGAGACGATGAGGCAGCCATTTCCAAGCTCGCAGTTGTGACCTATTTGAACAAGATTATCTATCTTTGTGTAGTTTGCGATCATTGTGCTTTCAAAGACGCCACGATCTATCGTCGTGCAAGCGCCGATCTCGACAAAATCGCCCAAAACAACATTGCCATTGTGATAAATTTTCACATGCTCGCCAGTTTTTGTATGCGCATAACCAAAGCCGTCGCTGCCTATAACGCAGTTTGCTAGCAGGTGACACTCATTGCCGATGACGCAGTCATTATAGATGACGACGTTTGGGTGGATGATGCAGTTTTTACCGATAGTTACATTATCACCCAAAAATGCCCCAGCCATTACTACCGTATTTTCACCTACGCTCACATTTGAGCCGATATAGACATTTGGCATTATCTTTGCACTCTGGGCGATATTTGATGGCTTTGGCTCACAAAAAAGCGGCTTAGCATAATCTTTACTAAGCAAGGCAAATGCAAGGTGTGGGTTATCACACACGAGTGCGACCATACCAGCTGGCACCAAGTCTAAAAGCGATTTTGTCACCAAGATGGCTCCAGCATTTGAGTTGCTTATAAATTTTGCATTTTTCTCGCCGTCACAATATGTTAGCTCAGCTTTATTTGCATTTTTTAAAGAATTTAGAGCAAAAATTTCAAGATCTTCTCCACTAAAAGTAGCATTTACTTTTAAGGCTATTTCACTTAGTTTCATCATATATCCATTATCACAGATCCGCCACGTACGACGTCAACTGGGTTAAATTTCTTTATCGATTTTAAAAAGCTCTCGATCCTACTCGCATCGTCAGCTACCATGACAACGATGTAGTTTTCATTTGTGTTTGTCACGATACCGTTGTATGCCTTTAGTATCGCCTCAAGACCAGCAAAATTTTCACCAAGCGGAATTTTCACAAGAGCCATCTCTTTTTCGACAAATTCGCCACTTTCTATGACTTTATACGTTGGTATGAGCTTGTGAAGCTGTTTTACGATCTGCTCTAAAACTCTCTCGTCGCCACTTGTTACGATACTTAGCCTTGAGAAGTTGCTCTCAGGTATCGGAGCAACGGTGAGCGTATCGATGTTGTAGCCCCTGCCCGCAAAAAGCCCAGAAATTCTAGCTAAAACGCCGTGTTCATTTAAAACTATAACCGAAATCGTTCTTCTGATACTCATTTTTCTTCCTTGCTCTTTAATATCATATTATAAATCGCGGCTCCAGCTGGAACCATAGGAAGCACATCCTCAAAGCGGTCGATCCTAACGTCGATCATCGCTGATTTTTTGCTATCGATCGCTTCTTTTAAAGCCTTTCTAAACTCATCCTTGCTCTTGCAAACAAAGCCAACTCCGCCAAATCCTTCAGCAATCTTTACAAAATCAGGCTGCAAGCTAAGATCAGTCGATGAGTAGCGTTTTTCATAGAAAAATGTCTGCCACTGGCGCACCATGCCCAAGAAATTGTTATTTAAAATGATGTTTATAACGGGCATATTTATCTCATGAGCAGTCATTAATTCTTGGATATTCATAAGTATTGAGCCATCGCCTGTAAAATTTATAACAAGATTGTCTGGTTTTGCACATTTTGCGCCGATCGCTGCAGGGAGGCCGTATCCCATTGTGCCAAGTCCGCCACTTGTGACAAGCTGTCTTGCTCGGTTAAACTGATAAAACTGTGCCACCCACATTTGATGCTGTCCGACGTCTGTTGAGATTATCGCATCAGCTCCTGCTATCTTTGCGGTCTCTTCGATGACCCATTGCGGTTTTAAGACCTTGTCGCTATCTGTGTAGCCAAGTGGATTTAGTTTAGAATATCTATCTAAAATTTCTCTCCAAGGTGCGTAGTTTTCAGGCTTTGCATTGACTTCTTCATAAAGCTCAGTTAGCACGTTTGTAAGATCACCAACAATTGGATAGTGAGCGTTTATGATCTTTGAGATAGAGCTTGGATCGATGTCGATATGAATTATCTTTGCATGTTTGGCAAACTCGTCTGTCCTGCCAGTGATCCTGTCACAAAATCTAGCTCCAAGCGAGATGAGAAGGTCGCACTCGCTAAGTGCCATATTCGAAGCGTAGCTACCATGCATGCCTGCCATGCCTAAATTTAGCTCATCTTTTGCGTCAAGTACACCAAGAGCCATAAGCGTCTCGACCGCTGGGATGCCTGTTTTTTTCATAAATTTACGTATGATCTCGCTTGCATTTGATGCGACTGCACCGCCACCGATGTAAAGAAGTGGTCTTTTTGCTTCGTTTATCGCAGCTGCGGCTTTTTTGATCTGCTTAGAGTTGCCTTTATATGTCGGCTTGTAGCTTGGAATAGAAATTTCTTTTGGATAGACAAAGTCGCCAAGCCTTGAAGTGACGTTTTTTGGGATATCGATATGAACTGGTCCTGGGCGGCCTGATCTTGCGATGTAAAACGCCTCTTTTATGATGCGAGGTAGCTCCTCGACGCTATTAACCAAGAAGTTATGCTTGACACAGGGGCGTGAAATGCCGACTGCATCGATCTCTTGAAAGGCATCTGTGCCGATCATAAAGGTTGGTACTTGACCGCTTATAAGCACAACTGGGATGCTATCGCTGTAAGCTGTGGCAAGACCAGTGACCGCGTTTGTAAAGCCAGGACCGCTTGTCACAAAAGCTACGCCAACTTTGCCGCTAACCCTAGCGTATCCGTCTGCTGCGTGAACGGCTGCTTGCTCGTGGCGAACCAAGATGTGCTTAAAATAAGTTTGTTTATATGTCTCGTCGTAGATATTTAAAGCTGCACCGCCAGGATAGCCAAAAACTATCTCAACGCCCTCTTCGTGCAAGGCTTCGCTTATCATCTGTGAACCAGAAATTTGTTTTATCATCACTTTAGCCTTTTGATAAATTTATCGCAAATTATATCCCAAAGCATTTTAAATCCATTTTAACTTTTTAGCGAAATTTGGGCGTTATCTTAAATTTTTTGAAAAATTTTTGAGTTAAAAAAGCAAAAAATACAAAATATTTTACATATATTTATGTATATTATTTTTAGTATTTTTGATAAATTTGGCAAATTTAGAAAATAGGTAGAGGGGCGCCAATCCAGCCAACCAAGATAAACAGATAAACAGATAAATTTAACTAGAAAATTTATGCAGTGATATAAAAACAGCCTTAAACTAAGCCATTTTTAAGCGCAAAAGGTGATCTTTTTAAGCATAAAAAACAAATTTGCCAAGCACAAAAAGGCTAAATTTAGAGGTGAAATTTACCAAAACAAAGCGCCAAAAGGATTTAAAATTTCGACTTAGTCCTTATCAAATTTAGCTTTTTTACAGCCTCTTCAAAGTCGTCAGAGCTTACAAAAACATCAATGTTTTCATTTTTCTTATAGACCTTGTCGTAGTATTTTGTGAGTAAAATTTCAGCCACTTTGGTGATGTCGTTTTCGTTAAATTTAGCCACCGCCTCATCTCTGGCCTCTTTGTCGATAAAGGGCGAAATTTTCTTTATGCACTCATCAAAAAAGGCTTTATCTACGCTTTTATAGTCGCTTGTTATGCAAGAAATTCTATTTTCCAAGCTCGCACTAACCTCGACACAGATACCGCAACGCATCGCCTCATAAAGGCTTTTAGGGAGTGTTAGCGAGCCAATCCTTCTGCTCTCGCCCTCGATAAAGCAAATTTGATCTTTTAGTGTGATGAGCTTTTCAAAGAGCGCATCCTCAAAGCTTTTTTGGCTAGGCTGTGCGCCGTTTATCGCGCCAAAGACTGAGCCTAAGTGATTTGCCATCGCTTCAAGGTCGATTGACGGCGAGAGTGCCCTTATTAGCTTACTTTTAAAGCAGCCAGTGTTGCCAAAAAGAGTGATAAATTTCGTACTTAAAGGACGCTCTAAAAATTCTAAAACGTGATTTCTATAAGCCTTGTAGCCGCCATTTAGTCTATAAATTCTATACCCGATCATGCTTAGCACATAGGCAACTGAGCTTGATCTAAGTCCGCCCTTTGCGCAGTAGATGCCAACCGCTGAGCCAACCTTGGCTCTTTTATAGACCTCATCGATGATATTTTGTAAATTTTTGCAGATGTATTTTGCGCCAAGGCTCTTGGCTAGGGCTCTGTCACTTTTGTAAATCGTGCCTACCTCTTTGTGCTCAGCGTCATCAAGTGCATATAAATTTAGAGCATCTTTTATATGTGAGTAGGCATATTCGTGTGGCGATCTAGCGTCTATCAGGACTTCAAACTCGCCTCTTTTTTCAAGCCACTGCTCTATATTAAGCTCAAATAACGCCACTAAAAGCCTTTTTTAGCTTTTGATAAAGCGGATGAAACGGCGTGCCATTTACCCTGACATCGGCGATCGTTGTGATGAAATTTGTATCCCCGCTCCATCTTGGCACAAGGTGATAATGCACGTGCTCAGCTATGCCAGCGCCTGCTGCCTTGCCTAAATTCATACCGATATTTACGCCTTGCGCGTGAAGCTCGCGCTTTAAAATTTCAACCCCAAGCCTTACAAATTTACTCATCTCAAACCACGTCTGCTCGTCAAGCTCCTCGATCTTGTCGGTGTGGTGATTTGGTATGATCATAAAGTGACCTGGCGAATATGGGTATAAATTCATGATCCCAAAGCAGTGCTTAGCACGAAAAAGCACGCCATTTTTCTCGTCGTCCTCTTTTGAATTTATGATCTCGCAAAAGACACAACTATCTTTTTTTGCGCTGAAATACTCGCTTCTCCAAGGGGCACAAAGGTGCTGCATCACTCGCCCTCCTTTATCTTTTTAACGGCATTTTTTATATCATCTTGTCTCATAAAATGCTCTCCTATCAAGAAGGCATCAACTCCGATCTTGTTTAGCTCACAAAGCTGCTCATGCTCGTAAAGACCGCTTTCAGCAACTATTATCTTGCCGTTTGGCAAAAGCGGCACGAGCTTCTCGCAAAGGCTCATATCCATCGTAAAATCATCTAAATTTCTATGATTTATCCCTATTATATTTGCTCCTGCAAAGACCGCTTTTTTCACATCGCTCGCGTCATGGGTCTCTACTAAGACCTCAAGCCCCAAGTGGTGCGCGTATTCAAGTAGCTCTTTTAGCTCACCTTGAGTTAGCGCCTTGGCGATGAGCAGGATAAAGTCCGCTCCATAAACAAGTGCTTCTAAAATTTGATACTTATCAACGATAAAGTCTTTTCGTAGGATAGGCCTTGAAGCGTAGCGACGAACTTGCGTGATGTACTCGATGTCGCCCTTAAACCAGTGAGGCTCTGTTAGGATACTAAAAGCATTTGCGTACTGCTCGTACTCCTGCGCGATCTTGATCGGCTCGAAGTCCTCTCTTATCACGCCCTTGCTTGGGCTTGCTTTTTTTATCTCGGCTATGATCTTTATAGACTCATCTTTGCTTGATCTAAGTGCGCCCAAAACGTCTCTTGGCACGTATGGGTTGTATGCGAGCGAGCGACCTAGCCACTCTTGCGGATAGTCAGCTTTTCGCTTTTTTAGATCCTCTTTTGTCTTTTTTATGATCTCATCAAGTATCATTTTTTAAGCCTTTTATTTAAATTTATTATGCAGCGCTCGATTAGATGCAGGTGCTCTTTTGCCTCTTTTGAAGTCCTAAAATCAACATCTTTCATCGCGTGACTCATTATGCCCTTTGCCTTTTTACACTCGCCAAGCTTGAAGTATCCCCACGCTAGTGAGTCCTCGTAGTAAGGTGAGTCAGGCGATATCTCAAGTGCTTTTTGCACCATCTCCACGCCCTTTCTAGGGTCTATCTCGTGATCAATGAGCAAGTAGCCGTAGTAGTTAAAAAACATATCGTTATTAAGCTTTGGCACGCTTGCTTCAAATTTATCTAAGATATCAGTGATCTTTTTCTCATCTAGGCTATCTTTGTTCATCTCATACTCGTAAATGGCGGCCTTTGCTAAGAAATTTAGATCCCTGCTGTCATTATAAATTTTAACCGCCAAAACGTATGCATCGCCAAAATTTCCAGTCGCAGCGTAAAGATCCATAAGCGTGGCGTCGTTGTAGCCATATTTTTTCAAAATTTCAATAGCCGCTTTGTAATTTTTAGCATAGACAAAATACTGCACGATCTTGTCAAGATAAGAGGTGTCGTGAGTGATGTCGTAGATCTCTTCAAAAAGTTCGATCACCTTTGGGAAATTTCTTTGCTGAGAGTAAATTTCAGCCAAAAGCTCGCATGTCTTTTGAGTGCAGCCCTGCTCCTCGCGGAATTTCTCGAGGTATTTTGTCGCATCATTTACATTATCCATGCGGTTTAAAAGTATATCAACGATGCGGAGTAAATTCTCCTCTTCAGGCTTTAGCGAGTATGCCTCTTCAAAGTATTTTAGCGCCGTTACCGTATCATTTTTCATCATGCAAATAGTGCCAAGCATGAGCAAATTTTGGGCGTTTGGCTCTTTTGTGGCAAGCTCTTGCATCAGCTCTTTTGCCTCGTTTAGCTTAGAGAGATTGACCAAATTTGCAACCTTGATCCTGATAAAATCGCTATCATCTTTTAAACTCTTCTCGCCCTCAGCCATGAGGCTATCTAAATTTTCATTTTTTGTAGCAAAGGCTAGCTTGATCGCCTCTTTTAGATAGGTCTTTTGATTTGTCTCTTTAAAAAGCCCAAGATAGGTCTGGATGCTAGCATTTACATCGCCACTATCTTGCGAGATGAGAGCTTGCATTAGGCGTAAATTTACACTTTTGTTATCATCTGCAAGCAGATGTGTGCTAAAAAATACGCTTATAAAAATTATTAAAATTTTACGCCAATGCATTCTGCTCTTAGCTCCTTTAAATTTTTTTTAAAATAATCCCAAAACGGAAATGTCCTGCACTGTTTAGGTCTTAGCTCATAGACCGAGCAGTTTTTGCTCTTCTCATCAAAAAATATGCAAGCAAAACCGTCATCATAAGGCTTTTCTTTGATGCTTTGCCTAAGCCCGACACGTATTAAAAATTTGCTCTCAAACTCATCTTTTGGCATATCAAAAGCGGCACAAAATTTTAAAATTTCACCCTCATCTATCCAGATGTAGCCGCTCTCGCCAGTGCAGCATTTGCCTCCGCAACCCTCGCAAAAGCTAGGATCAAACTCATAGCTAAAACCATCAGCCCTCACGCTATCTCCTTGTAAGAGACGCTGTTTGTATCAGCTTTTTTAAAGATCTCGCTTGCCTCTTTCGTGTGCGAGCCATCCTCGCTCATCACAAGAGGCGGCAGGACTTTTAGCTTTGAGTTTGAGTTGTTTCGCACTTCAAGCAAAGCCAAATTTGCTGGCTTATCCTTTTTGGTATGGACAAATTTTAAGCTCACCAAATTTAGTTTATACTCTTTTAAGCATGCCGCTATCTCGCTAAGATCATCTGGTGCATAGCAAAAAAACGCCCTTTTATGTGGCTTTAAATTTACGCTTATGCCTCTTATAAAATCCTTTAAATTTAGCGAGCTTGCGTATCTGCTAACTTTTATGTGCTCATTTTGGCTTTTTGTAACACCGTCATGATAAAAGGGCGGATTTGAGATGATTAGATCAAATTTCTCACTATCTTTAAAATTTGCAAAATCAGCCGTTATAGCTCTAGCCTCTAAGCAGTTGCTCTTTGCGTTAAAGCTTGAAATTTCGCTATTTAGCTCCAAAAGATCAAGCATGCTTAGATCTATCTTTTTAAAGTCACGCTTAAGCAAAAGTCCAAGTATCCCGCACCCTGCTCCAACGTCCAAAACTCTACCAGAAATTTCGCCAAAGCTCGCGCGAATAAAATCATAAAGAACGAGCGTATCGCTGTTGTAGCGATAGCCATTTTCAAGCTGGGCTAAGATCATCTATAAACCTTGATGATAAAGCCGCGCGTCACATCTTTTACGATCACTTCAGAGCTAAAGCTGATCCTTGCAAAGTCGCCGAATTCCTCTTTTATAAGCTCAGCCGCAGCCTTTGCACGCTCTTTGCCAACGCCGTAATTTACGTAGTTATTTAGCTTGCCGAGATCATCTTTTTTGATATTTTGAGCGACATTTGATGGGATGACAAAATTTTTCTTATCCACGATCGGGATGATCTCATACATGTAGTTTGAGTTAAATCTCTGCAAAAACTCGCTCACTCTGTTTTTGCACATTATGCTCACCTTGTCCTTTGCGTCCATGTCGTCACACTCGATGCTAGAGATGAGGACGAGCTTTGTTGGGGTCTCAGGCTTGGTCGTAGCTTGCAAGATATTTTTTAAATTTACATTTTCATTTTCAAGCTCGTCTTGTCTGTTTAAATTTTGCTCGATATCTTTTTGAAGCTCGATGATCTGGGCATTTACAGCTCCGCCTTTATGACCGCTCGAGCTTAGCTCACTTATCTTTGAATTTAGCCGCTCGATCGTCTTGTTGCTCTCGTTTAGCTTTTGCTTTGCATTTTCTAGTTCATTTTGCAAGCTTAGTAAATTTTTGCCGCCACTTTTGTTGTTATCGGTTAAAAAGGTTGAGGTATCAACTATCTTTTTTTGTAGCATATTTATCTGCTGGCGCAAAATTTCATAGTTTTGCATATCGATCTTTAGCGTTCTTTTTTGCGTTTCTAGCTCGTTTTGCTTAGAGAGGAGCATCTGGCTTGTCTTTGTGACATTTTCTTCAAGCTCTTTTATCTTCGCATCTTTTAGATCAAGTTTTGAGCTTAAATTCTTTAGCTCGCTCTCGTTTGAGCCAAGTTTTTGTGACTGCAAAGAGATAGTTTGGTTTTGATCAAATAGTGTTTTTATAAATTTAGTTGTCTTTGTATCGAGTGCTTTTAGCTCTTCTTGGCTCTTCTTAAAGCTCTCTTCGCTTAAACTTAGCTTTTTACTTAGCTCATTTAGAGTTGAGTTTGCGTCTAAATTTTGCTTTTCAAGCTTTTTATTTAGAGCATTCGCCCTCTCAAGCTCTTTTTTAAGCGAGCTTATATTTTCATTTGCAAGCTTATTCTCTTGCTCGCTTTTTAAACTCTTTTGCTTTAGATCATCAAAGCTTTTATGAAGTGCTGCAAGCGAGGCATTTAGCTCTAAATTTTTGCCATTATAGCTTTGTGCCATTAGATCTTTTGAATTTAGATTTTTCTTGATCTCTTCAAGCTCGTAAATTCTATCTTTTAGTGCAGTCTTGTTTGACTCAAGAGCCTCCTGCAGATCAATTATCTTGTTTGCCTTTTTAGAAAGCTCATCCTCCATAACGCTCTTTTGCGTCTCAAAGCCATCATTTAGCGCATTTATCTCTTTTTCGTAGCTAAATTTCTGAGTGTCGGCGTCATTTTTAACTCGCTCGATCTCCTCTTTTAAAAGCAAAATTTCTTTTTTCTCGCCTCTATCTTTTTCGTTTTGAGCTTTTTCATACTCTTTTATAAGAGCTTCCTTTTGTGCAAGTGTCGCATTTAGCTCGTTATTTTGCTCTTTTAAAGCAGTGTAGTTTGCTTCAAAACTCTCTTTAAATTTATTAAAGCTGGCCTTGGCATCTTTAAGTTTGCTCTCATCGCCATTTCTAGCATCATTTATCGCATTTTCAAGGTCGATTATCTTTTTCTCATAGGCTTTTGAGCTCTCTATCATATCAGCTTGCGCTTCATTTAGGCGCTTTGTCAAAGCTTGGATATTTTCAAAGTGTTGCGCCTCAAGCTCGCCAAGAGCCTTTTGATTTTTTTCTACTATCTCGTTTTTTTCATTTTCGATATTTCTTTTCATCTCTGAAATTTTGCTTATGAAGTCTAAATTTTTCTCGCTCATATCGACATTATCAGCGGCTAAAATTTCATTTTTTTTGCTTAGCTCGCGCACTTGCTCTTGAAGCTCTTTTACATTGTTTGATAAATTTAGATCCTTGTCATCAACAAAATTTTGCATGTAGCTCTTTGGCGTGATATAGCCGCCATACTCGTAAAGATCGTCTTTGCTTACATATCTTTGCTTCTCTTCTTCGGGGAGATCATCAAAATTTATAGAATAAATCGTTTGATTAGTATCTTTTGGTGCCTCGTCCTCTTTTTGAAATTTCAAAAACGAGAGAGAAAAGCCAGCTATCAGACAAACAATAGCTAGTGCGATTTTATTTATCAAGCTTGTGCCTTGCCTTTTAAGATATCTTTGATAACGCTATGAGCGTGATTTAGTCCGACCACGATAGAGCCACCATTTTTTAAAACGATGTCGCCTCCCACATATAGTCCTGGCACGCTACTTTGGTAATTGCTATCAACTATCGGGGTGCCTTTCTCATCAGTTTTTATCTGACATTTTTGTAAAAAATCAACCGGACTTGAGCCACCGATCGCATAGACAACCCTGTCATAGACACGAATTTTGCCATTTTCATAATGCACTCTTACCTTGCCTGATTCATTATCGATCTCGGTTATATCGTGATTTAGTCTTACTTTTATCTTATTATGCTTCTCAAGCTCCCAAAGTGCGCTTAAATTTGTCTCATTTACACGGCTAAATTTATCTTTTCTGTAAGCGATCGTAGTTTTGTTATACTGACAAAGCTCGATAGCATACTCAACTGCAGAGTTGCCACCACCCACAACTAGCACTTTTTCGCCGTTTGTGCAGTTATCAAGGTTAAAATTTACAACTGAATTTAGTGATGGCGGTATCTTATAGTCAGGTTTGTTTGGTCGTCCCATTTTGCCGATAGAGACCATCACGTTTTTGGCTTCATAGACAGCTTTTGAGGTAGTTACTTTAAAAATTTCTCCCTCTTTTTTTACGCTTTCGACCTCAGAGTTAAAAAAAGCCTCGATATTCTCAGAGTCAAGTAGCTTGTCAAAATAATCAAGCGTGCTCTCTTTTGTGCCATCTTCAAACGAAACTAGCCCATGTATCGTACTATCTTGCCCTTTATACTCTTTATCAACGCGTTTATTATCTTTATAAAATTTTCTGATCGTTTGGCTGTGATTGTCGCCTTTTTCAAGGAGCAAAACATTACTTAAGCCATTTCTTTTAGCCTCCACTACACTAGCTATGCCACAAGGTCCGCCACCAACCACTATTAGATCATAAATATTTGCCATATTTTTCTCCAAATTTTATAAATTTTAAGCTTTTTTAACTAGATCAGCCATCAAAAATGCAAGTTCTAAAGCCTGATCAGCATTTAGTCTTGGATCGCACTGCGTCTCATATCTCTCTTTTAGCGAGCTTTCAGTGATGTTTAGCGCGCCACCGGTGCACTCTGTCACATCTTTGCCAGTCATCTCAAGATGCACGCCGCCAGCTCTTGTGCCCTCAGCTTTGTGAATTTCAAAAAAGCTTCTAACCTCACTTAAGACCTTGTCAAATTCTCGAGTTTTGTAGTTATTTGAGGTCTTGACGGTGTTGCCGTGCATTGGATCGATACTATAAACGATATTTAGCCCCTCGCGCTTTAGCTCTCTTAAAATTTTTGGTAAATTTTCGCCGATCTTATCAGCGCCCATTCTGATTATCACATTTAGTCTGCCAGCTTCATTCTCTGGATTTAGCTTACTTGCAAGAGCAATGACGTCTTCTGCTTTCGCACTTGGTCCGATCTTTACGCCGATAGGATTTTTAACGCCACTTAAAAAATGCACGTGAGCGTCGTTTACGCCGCGTGTTCTCTCGCCTATCCAAAGCATATGAGCCGAGCAGTCGTACCACTCACGACTAAGGCTATCAACCCTAGTTAGCGCCTCTTCATAAGGCAAAAGTAGTGCCTCGTGAGATGTATAGACTGCGGTTTGATTTATCGCTGGCGTATTTGCCGAAGTGATACCACAAGCCGCCATGAAAGATAGCGTTTTAGTTAGATCATCGGCTAGTTTTGCGTACTGCTCGCTGATCTCTGGCTTTTTAACAAAGCCTAGATTCCACTTATGCACCTGATGAAGGTCAGCCAAACCGCCTCTTGAAAAGGCCCTAAGTAGGTTCATCGTCGATGCGCTTTGATAGTAGGCCTCTATCATGCGTTTTGGGTCGGCAACTCTAGCCTTTTCGTCAAATTCAAAGCCATTTATGATGTCGCCCCTATAGCTTGGCAGCTTAACGCCATTTACCTCTTCATAGTCGCTACTTCTAGGCTTTGCAAACTGCCCTGCCACACGGCCTACTTTGACCACTGGACAGCCGCCTGCAAATGTCAAAACTATCGCCATTTGAAGCAGGACCTTAAACATATCTCTGATGTTGTTTGCATTAAAATTTGTAAAGCTCTCAGCGCAGTCGCCACCTTGAAGCAAAAATGCCTCGCCGTTGCAAACTTTTGCAAGCTCATCTTTAAGACTTCTAGCCTCGCCAGCAAAGACCAAAGGCGGAAGTGTTTTTAGCTTTTCTTCAGTCTCTTTTAGCTCTTGTAAATTTGGATAAGTTGGTTGTTGTAAGATGTTAAATTCTCTCCAGCTATCTCGGTTCCAAGTCATACGTTTTCCCTATCTTTTTACCTTAATATGGCGCAGATTATATCACGGCAAACTTAAAAAATAAAAGCCATTAATGGGTTATTAAAGATATTTTGCATACAATCGCTACTTTAAATTTACCCAAAAAAAGAGAAGATTTTTTTCATGATAAAAGGCATATTTTATTCGCTTTTAGCCTCAGTTTTATTTAACTGCATCTACTACATGTCAGTGCTCATGAACCCCATCAGCACACAAGCTCTTATTGGATACCGCATGATCTTTGCCATGCCTTTTGTCATCGCCGCCATTTTTTTGTTAAAACAGCAGCGAAATTTCAAATTTTTACTTCTGAAAATAAAGCTAAAACCTAAAATTTTACTAGTTTTGCTTGCTACCTCGCTCATCGTCTCATTTCAGATGTGGCTCTATCTCTGGGCTCCAAGTAACGGCGCAGCGCTAAAAGTCTCGATAGGCTACCTCATCATGCCAATAGTCATGGTCCTTTTTGGACGGCTATTTTTCAAAGAGCACCTCTCTAAAACAAAGTTAGCATCGATATTTTTCGCTGCCCTTGGCGTCTTTAGCACAGCAGTCATTAGCGGTGGCATCTCGTGGGAGAGCGCTGTAGTTTTTTGCCTTTATCCAGTCTATTTTACCATTAGAAAGTACTACAACCTTGCAAATTTCTCAAGCTTTGTTATCGAGATAATTTTTATGTTTTTATTCTCATTTTATTTTGCGATCACGGCTGATATGGACTACGTGATGAGCCAAAATCCAAACATCTACTATCTACTCATCTTGCTTGGTGCTATCAGCGGCATAGCCCTCATCGCCCAGATCCTCTCAAGCACGCTCGTGCCGATAAATGTACTTGGTCTGCTTACATATTTTGAGCCTATAATGATGCTTTTTGTCTCATTTGCTATCGGCGAGAGACTGGAGAAAAGCTCATACTTTTTGATGATCTGCCTTGCTATCTCGGTCACACTTTTGATGATAGATAGTATAAATTCTATAAAAGGCGACAAAAATACCAAGACTAAATGAGAGCCAAAAAGGCATTATTCTCGCGCTTAGCGCCTTTTTTATGTGGGGATTTTTGGCGGTTTATTTCAATCTATTTAGCAAAGATGTCGATGCTTATGAAATTTTAGCCCACAGGATCATCTGGTCGTTTTTTCTAATGGCAGCGGTCATATATCTTAGCGGCAAAATGAATGAAATTTTGACCCTGCTTAAAGACATAGGCTCGCTCAAAGCACTATTTTTAAGCGGCACGCTCATTAGCATAAACTGGGGCGTCTACGTCTATGCAGTTGGCAATGGCAAAATTTTAGATACCAGCATCGGCTACTTTATCAATCCTTTGATAAACATGCTTCTTGGCGTCATCGTCTTTAAAGAACGCCTTGGCAAAAGTGGTGTCGTAGCCGTTTGTATCGTCATGGTCGCAGTTTTTGTGCAAATTTACTTTCAAGGTGGCCTGCCACTTGTCTCTATCATCTTGCCACTATCCTTTGGGCTTTACGGTGTGGTTAGAAAAAAGGCAAAGATCAGCGCATTTAACGGGCTTTTTATCGAAACACTCTTTATTTTTCCATTTGCCTTTGGCTACGTTTTGTGGTTAGTTTTTCACTCGCAAAGCCACTTTGGACTAAACAAGGACTCGGTTTTGATGATCGCCTCAAGCCTCGTCACCATCGTGCCGCTAGTCGCTTTTAACGCAGCTGCTACAAGGATAAATTTAACCACTATCGGCTACTTGCAATACATCTCACCAACCATCGCGATCCTTTGCGCGGTCTTCATTTATGGCGAAATTTTAGATGGCTACAAAGTCATCTCATTTTGTATGATCTGGCTGGCGCTTGCGATAATTAGCGTAGATAAATTTAGAAAAAGGAGTAAAAATGAATAGCGTTACGATTTATTTGCTGCTTGCGTTTTTTGCGGCGCTTATTTTATATTTTCAGATACAAAAACTAACCAAAAAACTTGACGAAGAAGGAGCGGTGCCTGCATATCAAAAGGCTGCGCAAGAGGTTTTGCAAAATTTAAATAACACTGAGAAATACCCTAAATTTTGCAATGTCATACAAAAAAAGATAAACGCTCTAAGACAAGACATGCTCTTTGAAGATGCGCTAAATGGGGCTGGCGACAAGGACAAAGCGCTTGATACCTTAGAGCAGATAAGAGATAAGGTCGAGGCGCTTTTAAAGCAAGAAAGTGCAAACTGGGAGAGCGAACTAGTTGAGATTTTAGACGAGATCGATGGCTTTGTAAAGGCAAATTTCAAAAACGGCGAAGATAGAGCCGAGGAGCTAAGGGACGAACTAAAGAAAGAGTTTGATGGGTTGTGAAAGTGACTTTGGTATTTTTAGCAAATTCTAAATTTTGTGTCCAAACTATTAAATTTTTACTCAAATTTACATTTTTTAATTGAGTAAATTTAAACTAATTAGTATAAATTTAAAGTTTCGCTTTTAGAGCCATTATCCTCTTATATGATGCGTCTATCTGCTCTTTACTGATCTTTTTCTCATTTACAGCATCCACTATGATCTGAGTGACTAGATCGGCCGTTCTTTGGTTGTTTATCTTAAACTCGCTAAATAGCAAGATATCGCCACCAGCGTTTATAAATTTCACCACTTTTTGCGCTAAAGCTTCGTCTCCAACACCTTTCATGAGCATATCATCGCTGATGACTACGCCATTAAATTTAAGCTCATTGCGAAGTAGATCGGTTATTATTTTTTTAGAAAGTGTGGCTGGATTGTCCTCGTCTATGCCCTTTACAAAAAGGTGCCCGACCATGATGATCTGCGCTCTACCGGTGCTTATGGCGTCTTTGTATGGTAGTAGCGCGTCTTTACTTAGTGTGACCTCGCTCTTATTTTTATGTGAGTCCTCTTTTGAGCTACCATGTCCTGGGAAGTGCTTAAGTGTCGTTAGGATGCCCTGCTCTTTAAATGCGTCCATAAAGGCATCAGCGTAGATCACCACCTTGCTTGCATACTCGCTAAACGCCCTTTGCTTAGCGGCGATGATGGGCGAGTTTTCATCGTGCAGATCGACCACTGGGGCGAAATTTAAATTTATGCCACACTCTTTTAAATTTATAGCCATTTTTGAGTAGAGATCATATGCACTTTTGATATCAAGCGTGCTTGCGACCTCGTATGCGCTAGGATATGGACCATCAAAGCTCTTGTCCTTCATGCGACTTACGTTGCCGCCCTCTTCGTCAATAGCGATGAAAATTTTAGGGCTTTTCTCTTTGATCGCCTTTATGCTAGCTTTTAGCTGGGCTTTGCTGGTGACATTTCTGCCAAGTAGCATCACACCGCCAAATCTCTCGTACCCAGCATCGCTTAACATCGCGCGAAACGCAGCGTCTTTTGTGCTAGCGCCGTTAAAGCCAACCATTATCATCTGCGATACCTTGGCTCTTAGGCTCACCTCTGCGCCGTTTAGCCCGATAGCAAAAATAGCTACAAAAAGTATAAATTGAAAAGCTCTCATCTTCTTCCCAAAAGCGATTTAACGCTCTCAAAAACGTCTTTGCCATTTAGCATATTTTCAACCTCACTGGCTATTGGCACATATATGCTCTTTTCTTTAGCGATCTTGCTAATAGCCCTTGCAGTATCTACGCCCTCTGCCACCTCGCCAAGCTCATTTAAAATTTTCTCTAGTCTCTCGTGCCTTGCAATACCAAGACCTACGCGGTAGTTGCGCGAGAGTATCGACGAAGCGGTTAAAAACAGGTCACCTGCACCACTTAGTCCCATAAATGTCTCATCTTTTGCGCCAAAAAATTTGCCAAATCTAGCCATCTCGACAAGCCCACGTGAAATGAGGCTCGCCCTTGCGTTGTTGCCAAGACCAAGTCCGTCACAAATTCCGCCAGCTATGGCGATCACATTTTTATAGGCCCCGCACACCTCAGCGCCGATCACATCATCAGAAGTGTAGGCTTTCATATAGCTTGGGAAAAATGAGGCAAATTTTAAAGCTAAATTTTGATTTTTAGAATTTACTACCAAAGCGCAAGGCAACTTTTGCATGATCTCTTTTGCAAATGTTGGCCCAGAAAGAAAGGCCAAATTTTCACTATCCACAAAATCCTCGTAAATTTCATTTAAAAATTTAAGATTTGCCGTGTCTATGCCCTTGCTGGCGACTAAGATCTTTTGACCTTTGTTTTTGTAGTTTTGCTTTAGCCATAAATTTGTAGCTTGCGTTGGGATCGTGCAGACTAGGTACTCGCACTCCAAAGCTTCATCTAAGCTTACAAAATTTGGCATCTCTCTTGGCGTTCTTGAGCTGATGACGCACTCGTTATTCTCACTAAAAGCGTGAAAAAGCGCACTGCCCCACTTGCCAGCTCCAATGACTGCTATGCTCATTTTAGCCCTTTTTTTAGCCTATTTTGGCCTTTAAAAGCTCATTGACCTTGCCTGGGTTAAAGGCACCTTTGCCCTCTTTCATCACCTGACCAACAAAGAAGCCAAACATCTTCTCTTTGCCGTTTTTATACTCTTCTACCTTATCGGCGTTTGCAGCCAAAATTTGATCTATGATGGCAACGATCGCCGAGTCGTCGCTCACTTGTTTTAAACCAAGCTTTTTGATGACGCTATCAACGTCCGCGTCATTTTCCATAAGGTAGTCTAGCACCTCTTTTGCAGCCTTGCCGCTTATCGTGCCATCTTCTATGCGTTTTAGTAAATTTATCATCTTAGCGCTACTAACTGGGCTTGTCTCGATCGTTACACCGTTATTTAAGCGGCCAAGAAGCTCAACTATGAGCCACGTAGTAGCAAGCTTTGGAGAAATTCCAGCAGCGATTAGCTCTTCAAAATATCTAGCCATCTCAACGCTTTGAGTTAAATTTAAGGCATCGCTCTCTTTTACGCCTAGCTCGCTAACGTATCTTGCGACCTTTTGCTCGGCAAGCTCTGGAATTTTGATCGCTTCGTTATACATCTCTTCTGGCACTTCAACAGGGAGCAAGTCAGGGTCAGGAAAGTACCTATACTCTGCGCTATCCTCTTTGCCACGCATAGATCTTGTTACTAAATTTGTCGTGTCAAAGAGCCTTGTCTCTTGATAGACCTCTTCGTCATATTTGCCATCTTCCCACGCTGCACTTTGGCGCTCTACCTCGTAGTCGATCGCTTTTTGAATAAATTTAAATGAGTTTAGGTTTTTTATCTCAACCCTTGTGTAAAGCTTTGTATCACCTTTTGGACGGATAGAGACGTTTGCGTCGCAGCGAAAGCTTCCTTCTTGCATATTTGCGTCGCTGATGTTTAAAAAGCGAAGGATCGAGTGCAGTTTTTTAAGATAAGCCACCGCCTCGTCGCTACTTCTAAGGTCTGGCTCGCTAACTATCTCAAGAAGCGGCGTGCCGGCTCTGTTTAGATCGACCAAACTCTCGTTTTCTTCGTGGATATTTTTGCCTGCATCTTCTTCAAGGTGCGCTCTGGTTACACCGATGCGTTTTTTAGTGCCGTTTACGTCGATGATGAGCTCGCCACCTTCCACGATAGGAATTTCAAACTGTGAAATTTGATATGCCTTTGGAAGGTCTGGATAGAAGTAGTTTTTTCTATTAAAGACTGATTTTTTATTGATTTTAGCGTTTATCGCCGTGCCAAAGCTGATCGCCTTTTTGACCGCCTCTTTATTTAGCACAGGTAGCGCTCCAGGTAGCGCTAGGCAGGTCGGACAAACATGAGTGTTCGCCTCGTCGCCAAAGCTAGTCGAGCAAGAGCAGAAAATTTTAGTTTTTGTATTAAGCTGAGTATGAACTTCTAAACCGATAACGACTTCAAACATATTTTTACCTTTAAATTTATGCAAATTTTTAGTGCGTATTTTAGCGATACTTTCTTTTAAAATATCTAAAGAGGAGCTTTGGTGATCTATTTATATAGTTTAAAAAGGTTTTTGGAGAATAAATTTAAAAGAGAAAAGCCATATAAAAATATGGCTTTAAATTTTAATGCTCGTGCTCGCTAATAGCGACTGCGCCAGCTAGATAAACGTAAGTTAGCATCATGAAGATAAATGTTTGCAAAACAGCCATAAGTGTTAGAAGTGCAAAGGCTGGAAGTGGAGCAAACCATGGTGCAAGTGTAAGCATCGCAAGTAAGAACAAGTCATCGCCCTTGATGTTACCAAAAAGACGGAAAGATAGCGAAACTACACGTGAAAGATGTGAGATGACTTCGACTGGAAACATTATAGGAGCTAGAAATTTGTTTGGTCCCATGAAGTGTCCAAAGTATTTGAAAAAGCCATTTTCTCTAATGCCCTCAAAGTTGTAATAAATAAATACAACCAAAGCCAAAACTAGAGTTAAATTTAAGCTTGAGCTTGGTGACTCAAAGCCAGGGATGATGCCGATGACGTTTGAGAAAAATACGATAAAGCCAATAGTTGCGACAAGTGGAAGGTATTTTCTAGCTAGCTTTTCGCTACCTAAAGTATCCTTGCCCATAGAGATAACGCCCTCTAAATAAGCCTCAACTATGTTTTGAAGGCCTCTTGGCACAAGCTGCATTTTACTCCTTGCGATGTAAGCAACGATGAGGATGATCAAAGCTACAAGGCAAAAGTGAAACGCATAGACAAAGGCATGTGAATGGTTTAGCAAATTTGAGAATAGAAACAAATCTTTCATTGATTTACCTTAGATTTAGAATTTTGCGTGATTGTAACAAAATTATTGTTAAAACATTTTTAATTTTAAGCCTTGAAGTAGTCAAAAAGTAGTTTGCAAATGGTCGCTGCGACAACTATCAAAAACATCGTTCTAATAAATTTGACCTCTTTTTTGATGACTAAATTTGAGCCAAAATATGCTCCTAAAATTTGCCCCACAGCCATCAAAAAGCCAACTAGCCAAAGTATCTGTCCGCCAGCTATAAAAACGCCAAGTGCTACGATGTTGCTGGTGAAATTTAAAGCTTTTGTGTGAGCGACCGCCTTTTTTAAATTTAGCCCAATTAAAGCCACCATCGCAAACATCCAAAACGAGCCTGCTCCTGGGCCAAAAAAGCCATCATAAAAGCCAAGAATTAGTCCAAAAACGACGTAAAATAGCCTCTCATTCATCTTTGCAGCCCTGTCGCTCTCGCCTATTTTTGGCATAAAAAGCGTGTAGATGAAGATGGCGATTAGCAAAAATGGGATGATTATTTTTAAGAAATTTGCATTTAAAAATAAGATGAGCGTTGCGCCAATGAGGGCTCCAATAAATGTAAAAACTATGCCAACAAAGCACTCTTTGTAATTAATCAGTCCTTTTTTAGTGAAATTTAGCGTTGCCGTGAAGCTGCCAAAGACGCCTTGAAGCTTGTTTGTGCCAAGGGCTAAATGAGGTGGCACGCCCATAGCCATGATGGCTGGCAAAGTGATCAGTCCGCCGCCTCCTGCGATCGCGTCGATAAAACCACCCAAAAACGCGGCGATAAAAAAGACAGTGTAGCTAAGTAGGTCAAATTCCATTTTTGTTCTTTGTAAATTTAAGTTAAAAAGCGGATTGTAGTTTAAAATTTTGAAATTTCATCTTAGAAATGGAGGTTAAATTTGAGCGCAAAATTTAAAAAAGCCTTTAAACATTAAATTTAAAGGCTTTTTGTGGGGCTTTATTACTTAATAACGCCGCAAAGCATTCTAGCGCCACCGCCGCCAAGTGCTTTTGGCTGGTCGCTGTGGTTGTCACCACCGACGTGAACCATTAGTGAGTGACCTTTTAGCTCGTCAAGGTTTTTTATCTTTGGAGCTAGCACTGGGTAGTTTGCATTGCCCTCAGCATCTACGTAAAGCGCTGGTAGATCGCCTTTGTGACCCTTATCGTCCCATGCAAATGAGTGCATCTTTGTTTCAGCTGGATCCCAGTGACCGCCTGCTTTCATGCCTAGACCTTTTTCGGTCGCGCCACAATCGGCATTTTGGTGAACGTGAAAACCGTGAAGTCCTGCAGGAAGACCTTTTAAATTTGGAAAAAACGCAACGCCGTAGTTTGTCTTAATAGCTACTACTTCGCCAACGCTCTTATCGCCCTTTTCGCTTAGCTCATTAACAGGTATGACTAGATGTTCGCCAGCCTTTGGATCAAAGTGATGACCCTCGTGAGCAAAAAGCAAAGTTCCTAAAACTGCACTTAGTAAAACGATTTTTTTCATACAAGCTCCTTATGGATAAAATTGTATGGTAAGTCTACCCAAAATTTAAAAATTTAGCAATAATTTTTATTTTTTAAGATTTTTTACGATAGTTTCTAGCTCTTTGCTCTGCCCTATCCTGTAAAGCGCAAAGTCGTATTTTATCGGGTCTAGCTCGTCAAATTCTCTAAGTTTTTTTGTAAGCTCCATCACTGCTTTAAAATCGTAGCTCTTTCTATTTATAAGTCCTAAATTTAATGAAACCCTATGCGTATGCACGTCAAGTGGCATCAAAAGTCTATCTTTTGGCAGATTTTTAAATAGTCCAAGGTCGATGTCGCTATCTCGCACCATCCAGCGAAGATACATATTGTAGCGTTTATATGGACTTTGAGGCTCTTTACTAAAGCTCTTGCCAAAGAAAAACTCATAGCCATCTGAGCGGTAAGAATTTAGTCCGTAAATAAATTTGATAAGCTCATTTACGCCCTCTATCATCTCGCCGTTTTTTGCAAGACCTTGGCGCAAAATTTCTTCTATGTTGCCCTCTTTTTTCAGGCGCGAAAGCGTGATAAAAATTTCTCTCACATCATTTTCATTTTGAAAGCGGTACTTGAAATTTGATAAATTTTTCTTGATATTTTGCTCGCTCTCATCAAGCAGGCTAAATTCAAGCGAATTTAGAAATTTCACTATCATTTTTGCGTTGCCATAGGCAAATAACGCACAAATGAGCGCTATGTTTGGCTCTTTAAATTTAGTAGCTACTTGGAGTGGGTCCGGGGCGTCAAATAGCCCCGAATTTGTATTTTTACTAAGTACGTGTGCGTCTAAAAGGCTCTTTAGTTCGCTCATTGTTTTAGTGAAAGAAGCGTGTCTAGCATCTGATCAACGGTTGTAATGATCTTTGCTGCTGCGCCGTAGCTTGCTTGAAAGCGGATTAGGTTTGTAAGCTCTTCGTTGGTATCTACGCCGCTTGTTGATTGAAATTCCTCTTCAGCAGTCCTTTGCAAAGATGTGTTTGTGTCGTGGATAGTGTTGTTCGCCTCGGTATCGCTCGCCATATCGGTCGTGAAATAGCGATAATACCCCTCGATCGTCTCATCTCTATCAAGCGCAGTGCCACTTGAGTAAAATGTCTGCTTTTGGTACTGAAGCTGGATCATCTTGTTTGCAACTTCGTTATTACCCACGACTGGCTTTGAGTAAGCACGAAGCTTTGTATGATCTTGAGTGAAATTTTGATTGATGCCTATTGTATTTGAGTTTGTGCCAGAGAAAAATCTATTGATACCAACAACGCCTGGGAAATTTGTACCGTGATCGACTATTGAGATGCTATAAAGCCCTTGAGCTTGCTTTGGTATGAGCGCAAATGTGCCTTGATGCGTGTTTTTATCATAAAAATACGACGCTTCAAAGAAGTCATCAACGTCATTTAACATGTTGTTGTCGTTATTATCGTCTGAATTTGAGTTAAAATCCTGCACAACAGAGTTGCCGTATTTTGTATCATTCATCGTCGTTGTGCCGTTTATCTCGATGGTCTTTTTGGCTACTACGTTACCCTTATTGTCATAAACGATAGCATCAAAACTGCCGTTTCTTATGCTGTTGTCGTGGTTCATCAGCGTCTTGTCATTTTCTAGGTAGCTGATCGGATCTGAGTTTGAAATTTCAACCGCAGACTCGGCATAGACGTTATTTGTGCTAGTTATTAAAGTTTTTGAAAATGTATTTAGATTGTCGATATATTTTTGGATGATACCATCGCTAAATTTATCATTATCTGGCTCGTAGTTGCGGCCTCTAAGATCAAGCGCGGCACCTATCTTGCCATTTGTGATCTTCTCCTCCATAGGGATGCGTCTGCCATCTTCTCTTTCATAATAAATTTTTGTGTATTGCCCACTCTCGGTTGAGCTCATAGAAATTTCATGAAAATTTACGCCATCAACGATGCTCACACCGCCGATATTTAGGTTGTAGTATCTTCCTTGATCGCTTATGCCTGTATCTATCCTTGACTCGCTTTTTAGATCGCTTTTATAAACAGCTGTATTTACTAGCTTTGACATAGCAAGCTCGAGCTCATCACGCTTGTCACGAAGATCGTTTGCATTTATCTTGATGCCAGCGTCTGCGCCAGATTCAACTCTTTGAATTTGTTTATTGATATTTGCTATTTGCTTGCCAAGTGAGTTTATCTCGTTTATATTTATCTTTATAGTCTCATCTATCTGCGTGTGCATATCATAAAGCATCTTTGATGAGCGATTGATGCTAGCTGTTAAAACGCTAGCTTTGTTTATCAAATTTACCTTTTGAGCGCCCTCGTCTGGGTTTGAAGCGAAGTTATTCCACGCTGCAAAATACTCCTGTATATCTTTTACCATGCCGTTATCTTTTAGGTCTGGGAAGTATTTTGTCGCCTCTTGTAAAATTCTTTGCTTATAGCCTGTATTTTCTAAATTTGATGATGAATATTTTAATCTTGAATAGGCAAACTCATCGTGAAGCCTTGTCACGGTATCTACTTGCGTACCTGTGCCAACGCCACCAGGAACAGTGTTCATCGCTGGAGATGCAGACTGGACTACACGTTGTCTTGTGTAGTAGTTACTATCGGCGTTTGTGATGTTGTTTCCGGTTGTGCTTATTTGCACTTGGGCTGCATTTAGCCCTGAAACGCCTGTACCTAATGACATAAAGATATTAGCCATTTGTTAAACCCTTGATTTGTAAAAATTATTATCTGTGCCGCTGCCGTCTTGTCCGTATTCATTAGTCTGAGTACCAAAGACTTTTTTGCTAAGCGAGTCAAAAAATTCCTTAATAACAACGACGTGTCTTGCATATTCTTTATTTACTTTATGCAAAATTTCAAGCTTTGAACGCATAAGCACTAGCTTTGACTTCACTTCATCATCTAAAACATTTGCAAGTGTCGTAGTGCCACTCTCTTTTGAAACCCTTAAAAGCTCTTTATCCAAAGCTCTTTTAGTATCTTCAAAAGCGCGCACGAGAGCATTTTTCTTCTTCACACTCTCATCAACGCTTGAGTGCTTCGCCTCTTTTATATTGGCGATATCTTGCATCGTTAAATTTATAAGCTCGTCTAGCTCGCCTATGGCCTCGTCCAAAAGCTTCTTTATCATTTAAATTCCTTTAAATTTATAGCAACGCATCAGCCACAGCTTTTGCTGTTTTAGAGATATCTACCTGATAGGTGCCATTTGCTATTGCATCAGCTATCTCTTTTACCTTTGCGTTTTCGTTTGTTTTTACTTCTTTGTTTTCATTTTCAACTCTAGCATCGCTATTTTTATTTAGCGTATTTGCCTGGTAGTTTGGTCTTTGGTTCAAAGGAGTTATCATATCCATACCTCTTAAAATAAAATGTTTATATCACTACATCGGCAAAATATAAATTTACTTAAGAGTCTCTCTTCAAAAAATCGTATAAAAGTTCTGAAAAACCTAAATTTCCACTCAAAGCTTTGCTCATAGCGTCGTTATACATAGACCTGTAAATGTCACTGCCAGCGGCTTTTGGATAGAGTGAGTTCTTGTCATCTTCTTTTAAAGCGATATCAAGAACAGCTTTTACCATAAATGCTTCAAAAGCATCAGTTTGCTCTTTCAAAAGTGCATCTTGTTTGGTATTTGCATTTTTTATCTTGTTTGCTGAGATGTCACTATATGAATTTAGTGCTAGGGTGTTGTCTATTTGCATTATATTATCTCCAGATCGACTTGTATCGCGCCAACTCGTTTTAAATTTTCAAGTATCGAGATGATGTCGCTTGGTGTTGCACCAAGCTTGTTTAGCGCTCTTGTCACGTTTGCAACGGTTGTTTTCTCGCCTGAAATTTTAAGTAAATTTTGACTAGGAGCCACCGAAGTGTCGCTACCTATATTTACATCATTTTGCGCTGCCTCTTCGTAGCTATTTGGCTCTATCTTTATAGTTATAGCGCCATGAGTTATCACGACTGGACTAACTACCGCGTTTATACCGCTAACTATCGTGCCAGTTCTCTCATCAACTACGATCTTCTCATCTGGCTTATACTCGACATCAAGATCAAGCACAGCGCTTGCAAGCTCGATGATGCTAACATCATCTGGCTTTTTAACGATAACCGTTCTTGGATCGATCGCCTTTGCTGTATCGTCTGAGATGTTTGCATTTATGGCGTTTTGGATATCAAGAGCGGTTTTAAAATTTGTATCTTTTAGGCTTAGTTTGATGCTGTCTTGGTTGTAGATATCGTAAGTGACTTCACGCTCCACAAGGGCGCCATTTAAGATAGTGCCAACGGTTGGGTGGTTGCCACCACTTCTTCCTGCGCTCTTGCCACCGATACTTAGAGGTCCTTGAGCCAAAGCGTAGATATCGCCATCAACGCCTTTTAGTGGGGTCATAAGAAGGGTGCCACCTTGCAAGCTTTTTGCATCGCCGATAGATGATATCTCTATATCAAGCTTGTCGCCATGTCTTGCAAATGCAGGCAATTTTGCTGTCACCATAACAGCAGCTGCGTTTTTAGACTTGATATCATCTGGATTTATCTTGACATTTACGCCTTGAAGCATGTTTGATAGCGACTGGATCGTAAATTTTGACGTTGAGCCATCTCCTGTGCCGTTTAGTCCGACGACTAAACCATAGCCTATTAGCTGGTTATCCCTTACGCCAACGATGTTTGCAAGCTCTTTTATCTGCGTAGCAAAGGCTGAAGTAGCTATCACTGAAGCTGCTACAAAAGATAAAAATTTATTCATATTTTTTCCTAAAATTTAGCTATTTTAGGTTTTTAAAGCAAAAGATGTTCCAAATTTTTACTGAAAATAAGAGAGAGAAGTAGCTCCAAATTTTTTAAATTTAACAAGCTTATACGCAGAAATTTCATCTCCAAATTTAAAGTCGCTGTTATGCTCAAAAACTATCATATAAATTTTCTCTTTTTTTAGCTGTGAGATCAAATTTACGAGCTTTTCGTAGATAACATCAAAGCCAGCCCTTATGTCAAATGGCGGATCAAGATAGAGTAAAACCTTGCCATTTTGCGAATTTACAAGATCCGGCAAAAGCGCAAAGCTGTCGCCATTTATAGATTTTAAATTTGGACTTTGCAGGCTTGCAAGATTACTTTGCGTGATCTTAAAAGCGGCTCTATCTTTTTCGATAGCGATAGCCTCGCGCGCTCCGTTGCTAACAGCCTCGCTTGCCATCACGCCGCTTCCGCCAAAGCCCTCTATAAATGTAAGTGCGTAAATTTCATCTCTAATGACGTTAAAAAAGGACTCTTTTACGATGCTTTTTGTGCTTCTAGTCGTGCTTAGACTTGGTAGCTCAAGCCTTTTGCCTTTAAATTTACCACTTGAAATTTTGGTATAAAGCTTCACTGATTTGCCCTTAAAATTTCAAGCAGATCAGCTTTAAATTTATCTATTAAAAGTGATACTTTTTGCTCCAAACTCTTTTCATTTACTATCTGATCTGGCTCTTTTGCCTTTGAAATTTGCGTGGCTGAGTAAAACTCCTCGAGAGTATCAAGAAGAGTGGCTCTTGTGAATGGATGAGAAAGGTGAGCGTCCTTACCTATTATAAATAGCGGTTTTTTTGTGACGATCTCTCGGTCACTTACTACAAAATCACAATCCTTATGATGAGCGGCTAAATTTCCACAAAAAAGCAGCAAGGTCTTTTGCAGCAAAATGCAGTCGCATTCAAATGAAATTTTCATATCCCGTCCTATAAATTTTGCTAGATTTTAACCTAAATAATCAAAAATTTATATAAATACTAAAGGAATTTAAAATTTTACCGATGTAGGAGCTAGCGTAAGTTTTAAGGAGCAAAACTATGGAAATTTTTAAAGCAGCGGCAAATCAAACACTTGATGCAAATATGAGCACGTCGGCTCAGCGTCAGATAGACAGCAGACCTATCGAGCACTCTGATGTCAAAGTAAATGCCGACAAAAATGGCAAATCAAAGGATGCTAACGAGCTTGACGAACTTAGCAACGAGGATCTTGCTAAAAAAACAAGAGAGGTCACTGATAGGCTAAACTATCAGATGCAGCAGCTCGATACTAATGTAAGATTTGCTTACAACGAGAAGTTAAATTTAATGGTAGTGCAAGTAAAAGACGCCAAAACAGGCGAAGAAATAACACAGCTTCCGAGCAAAGAAGCTATAAAAATCAGCGAGTATTTCAAAGAAAGTATCGGAATACTTTTTGACAAGGAGAGTTAAAAATGGCAGTAGGTAACGTAACAAATTTAGGCATCGGTACAAAAAATAGCGGCCTAAACGACGAGCTTATCAAGAAACTAAAAGAGGCTGATGAGGCTGGACAGATCAAACCACTTACAACAAGGCTGGAGAAAAATGAGCTTAAGCAAAAGGACCTTGCGGCTCTAAAAACTCTTGTTAGCAACGTAAATGTTAGTGGCAAAACACTTGGCGGCGAGGCACTCTATCTAAAAAGAAATACAAATAACGCTGGCAAAAGCGTCACAGCTTCTGCTGCAAACGGCGTTAGCGTGCAAAGCTTTAGTATCGACGTGCAAAAACTTGCTCAAAAAGATACATTTCAAAGCACGAATTTCAAAAATTCTTCAAGCATGGTGGGTGCGACAAATACTGGCTCGTTTGATGTTGAGATCGATGGACAAAAATTCTCTATCGGCGTGACAAGATCTACAACGTATCAAGATATCGTTGATAAGATAAATGACGTAAGTGGCGGTAAATTGCAAGCTAGAATTTTAAATGTTGGTGGCGATAAACCAAATCAAATAATGCTTCAATCAGGCAGCACTGGCGCTACACAGACTATCAAAATTTCAAACGACACAGCTGGCATTTTAGACAAGCTTGGCTGGGATGATACGCAGTTTCAAGATACAGACGAGCACGGCACAGCGCTAACAAATCCTGATGGCTCGCCAAAGATGACATCAAATTTGGAGAAAAATAGAATTCTAAAAGCGCAAGATGCGGAATTTACATATAACGGCGTAAATATCAAAAGAGATAAAAACAGCTTTGATGATCTAAGACCGGGTGTAAATATCACGCTAAACGAGACTGGCAAGACAAACGTAAGCATCTCTCAAAACACTGAAGAGGTCGTAAAAGCGGTTGAAGAGTTTATAAAAGACTACAACTTAATGACTATGAACCTTGAGATCGCTACAAAATATGACGAAGAAAAAGGTGCTGGCACTTTCCAAGGTGTGAGCGAAATTTCAAGCCTTAGATCAAACATCGGACGTCTAGTAAATGGTCAAGATAGCGAAGGCAAAGCGCTAAGTAAATTTGGCATAGTGCCAGATAAAGACGGTCAGCTTCAGCTTGATCTAAATAAATTTAACGCAGCTCTTAGCAAAGATCCGGAAGAAATTCAGAAATTTTTTATGGGTTCAAGCAAGACTGAGCCGATAAGCTACATGGGTAACTCAACCGTTAGCGCAGGTGCGTTAAATATCCAAGCTGGCGATCTTACGATAAATGGTAAGTCAGTTATATTTTCAACCGCAGCTGGCGGGGCGCCAGAGGACAACGCTCTAAAGCTTCAACAAGCTATCAATGACGCTGGCATCGACGGTGTCACAGCTAGCCTTGATCAAAGCGGCAAGAGGATCATCTTAAAAAGAAGCGATGGCGAAAATATCGAGGTAAAAGGCAAAGCTTCTGCACTAGCAACTCTTGGTATGAGCGAAGCCACTGTAAATCCAGTGACTAAAAAAACTGACGGTCTTTTTACAAAGCTAGCTAATATGCTTGATGGCGCTGTTGGTAAGAAAGGCACTATGATCGCTATGCAAAATCAGCTAAAAGACGAGAGTGAATCTATCACTAAAAATAAAGAGAGCACTCAAAAGCTTTTAGATGAGAAATATACAACGATGCAAGAGCGCTTCATCAAGTATAACTCTATCATCGCAAGTTTAGAAAATCAGTTCTCAACTCTAAAATCAATGATAGATGCTGAGATAAACAGTAGAAAATAAGAGAGAAAAATGAATCAAAGTGCATATAGTGCATACGCACAGTCGAGTTTCGGGGGCATCGAGTCCCCGACTAAATTAATAGAAATGCTTTATGACGGAATTTTGAAATTTATATTTCGCACCAAAAAAGCGATCGAAGCTGGAGATATAGAGAAAAAAGTCTATTATATAAACAGAGCAAACGCTATCTTTGTCGAGCTTTTAAACTCGCTTGATTATTCTCAAGGCGACGTGGCTCACTACCTTAGCGGACTTTATACAAGGCAGATGCAGCTTCTTGCTATGGCAAATATCCAAAATGATATTAACGCGCTAAATGAAGTAACAAATGTCGTAAAGCAGTTATCAGAAGCATGGAGGGAGGTAACATCAGGTGAATAGCTGGATCAATGAATTTAAGCTAGCGTTAATAAACGAAGATACAAGAAAGCTAGCTGCACTATCACAAAGCTTTAGCAAAGATATGTTTAAAAGCTTAGCTTCGGCTCAAGAAGCACAAGCGCTAATAGGCGGTGCGATAGAGCTTTTTAAAACTAAATCTTCACACATCCAAAACGAGCTTACAAAACTACAAAAAGCTCAAAAATACGTAAAAAACTAATCTAATACCAAACTTTCAAGGCACGGCAAATTTGCCGGTTTTGTCTTGAAAATATTTCAAATTTACTAACTAATTAAAATTTACTCTAAATTTAGGGGGGGGGCACGGCGTTAAGCCGAGTTCTGTCTTGAGCGATCATTTATCTACGCTTGCTTTTACAAACAAGCTCTAGCGAAGGGTTTTAATATAAGACCAAAACCATCCCTTCTTACTGCAAGTTGGGTTTATATGGCCACGCAAGTTACCAAGCGTGCCGGTGGGCTCTTACCCCGCCGTTTCACCTTTACCGCCAAGGCGGAAGTTTGCTTTCTGTTACACTATCCCTTAGGTTTCCCTAGCCATCCGTTAGATGGAACTTTGTCTTATCGCAGCTCGGACTTTCCTCTTTTGCAAGATGCAAAAGCGACCGCTTACCGTGCCAGAGCGTGATTATATTTAAAAATATATAAATTTAC
>NZ_PPCG01000072.1 GCF_002913745.1 Campylobacter concisus | reverse complement strand
ATATTAAAGAAAATAAAGAAATTCTATTTACACCTACACTTAGGGGTTATGATTTTACTCAAGCACATATTTACAATCTTTTTAACTCTCGCACAAATATTTTTGCAATACAAAATTCTTTGCAAAATGAATTTAATATTATATTAAAGAGAGGGCTTGATTTGTTTTTAATAGTTGCTGCTTTGCCACTATTAATGTTGATTTTTTGTGTAATTATTGTTGTAATGAAGATAAGCGAACCGAGTGGTAGGATATTTTTTTCTCATCAAAGAATGGGATTAAATGGCAAACTGTTTGGTTGTCTAAAATTTCGTTCTATGAAAGAAAATGGAGCCGAGATATTAGAAAAATATCTTGAAAATAACCCACAGGAGATAGAGTATTTTGAGAAATATCATAAATATGAAAATGACCCACGTATAACAAGATTTGGAAATTTTCTTAGAAAGACTTCTCTTGACGAGTTGCCACAACTAATAAATGTTTTAAAAGGCGATATGAGTATAGTGGGTCCTCGTCCATGTGCAGAGTATGAAAAAAAGGATATGGGGCGTTATGCTGAGCTTATTTTGGCTGTTTTACCTGGCATTACAGGTATATGGCAAGTAAGTGGCAGAAGTGATGTAGATTTTGAAACTAGGGCACAGATGGATGTATGGTATATGAAGAATTGGTGTATCTGGAATGATATTGTGATAATTATTAAGACATTTAAAGTTGTTTTATTACGCAAGGGTGCTAGTTGATTTTTATTAAAGAAAGGAAAAGAATGTTAGAACAAAATAGTAGAGTGGTTTATCAGGATGATGAGATAGACTTATTTGAACTAGGCAAAAAAGTATTGAGATATAAAAAATATATTTTTTTAACTACCGGTGCAGCTTCGTTGGCGGCCGGATTATACGCCTTTGTAGCTACGCCGCTATATAAGGCTACGGCTTTAGTTGAGGCGGGTTACTACAAGAATGATAACGGCGAAGAAATCTTAATAGCAAATACCGCCGATAATGTACAAAAATTAACGATAAAGTATATCGACCTGCTAAAAGGCGTTGAAGGCCTCGACTATAAAGTAGAAAAGATATCAGAGGCAAGAAATAATAAAAAGTTTTTTGACATAGAGGTCGTCGCAAAGAGTAACGATATAGCCGTAAAACAGATAAATAAAATGGTTGATGATTTGGCGAGCGAGCATCAAAATGCCATAAACGCATATATTGAATTAAAAAAGGTTCAGCTTGCAAATATAGAACGTCAGATAAATTTCTTAAAAAACAACGTCATAGTGGAAAAGCAACATCAGATTGAATATATAAAATCAACGCAGATACCTCGTATAGATAGGCAAATAACATATATGAAAGACGCTACTATACCTGCTGCACGGCGTGAAATATCGGCAATAGACGATATAAGTATTCCGTCGGTGCGAAAGAGTATAGAGTTAAATACGCAAAGATTAAAAAAATATGAAACAGAGTTAGAAAAAATTCGCGCCAATAAAAATGTAGGCGCGTCTGAAAATATTATACTTCGCCAAATGATGGAGCAAGGTCTTTATAATCAAATTTCGAATTTGGAGCAAAGTATAACATCTCTTGAGCAACAAAAAGAAGTATTGCTTACGCAAACTAAACCTAACGCGCAAGACAGACTAAATAAACTAACTAGCGTTGAACTAGAAAATATGCAGGCGGAAAAAGATACCATAGTTAATGATAAATTACCGTCCTTGCAAAGAGAATTGGTAAATTTACAAACCGAGGAATTAAATAAGCTTTTAGATCAAAGATCTCTCGTAGAGCTTGCATTAAAGCCCTATAATTACCAAAACACGCAGATAGTTTCCGATATAGTTATCTCAAATAAGCCTGTTAAGCCCAAAAAAACGATCATAATTGCGATCGCATTTTTGTCGAGTTTGATGCTGTCCGTATTCGGGGTTTTGGTTTACGATTCAATAAAAAATAGAATTAATAAAGATAAACGGGAGGGTTGAACACCCTCCAAATTTTTATAGCTTGCCGCCTTCGACGACAAGTGATTCTGGATTTACACTATCGCCATAGATCGGTTTTAGTGTAGCATCATAGTCTTTGTGGAAGAAATTTTCTTTTCCAAGCTCAATGATCTCATTGTTTAGCCAGTCAAGTAAAACTTTGTTACCTTTTTTAACAGCTGGTGCTATCACATCCACATCACCAAGTGCTTCAACACCTACGACAAAGCCTGGAGTCTCTTTTGCCCAGGCAAAAAGTAGGGCGTTATCATGCGCTAGTGCGGCACCTCTTTTATCAACCAAAGCTGCAAATGTTTCAGTATTTTGGTCGTATTTTGCAAGCTTAATATCTGGATAATTTTTTGTAAAAAACGCGTCTGCGGTTGTGCCCTTATTTACGATTAGGGTTTTATCTTTTAGCTCATCGATGCTCTTTATCACTGCACCTTCAGGGCTTACGATGCCAAGCGAAACCTTCATGTATGGAAGCGCAAAATCAACAACTTGTGCGCGCTCAGGTGTTTTTGTGAAATTTGCAAGCGTGATATCTACTTTATCAGCTACTAAAACTTCAACTCTACCAGCAGCCTCAACTAGCTCAAATTTTACCTTGCTCTCATCTCCAAGCAAGTCTTTTGCGATGCGTTTTGCAAAGTAGATGTCATAGCCTTGGTTTTTGCCGTCTTTATCAACGTAGCCAAATGGCGGTTTGTCACTGAAAACGCCTATCCTTACATATCCACGCTCTTTGATCTTTGCGATAGCGTCAGCTTGGTTTGAAGCGGCTGCTTTGTCCGCACCTTTGTCATCACCACAACCCGTTAGAAAGACGGTAGCGACTAATGCTAATAAGAAAAATTTAAATTTTCTCACTCTTTCTCCTTTAGAAAAATTTAGTAAATAAGAGCGGTCAAAGTCTCGCTCTAAACGCATTTTGAAAAAACGGCAAATTATCTCTTATTTTTTCTAAAATGAGAATAAATTTAGAAATTTCTTCGCTCGCTCGCTCTTTGGATTAGTAAAAAACTCCTCTGGCTCGCTGATCTCCACGATCGCTCCAGCGTCCATAAATACGATCTTATTCGCAACCGCTCTTGCAAAGCTCATCTCATGGGTGACTATTAGCATTGTCATGCCATCTTTGGCTAAATTTAGTATCACATCAAGTACTTCTCTAACGATCTCTGGATCAAGCGCAGCCGTAACCTCGTCAAATAGCATGATCTCAGGGTTTAAACAAAGGCTTCTAACGATTGCTATGCGCTGCTTTTGACCGCCGCTTAGCTCCTTTGGATAGGCGAATTTCTTATCAAGTAGCCCAACCTTGCTTAACCACATATCAGCCGTTTTTTCAGCCTCGGCCCTATCTCTTTTTTGCACCTTTAAAGGCCCAAGAAGGACGTTATCGATGACGTTCATATGATCAAACAGCTCGTAGCTTTGAAAGACCATGCCTACCTTTTGGCGGATCCTTTGCCACTCTTTAAATTTAGCATCTATCACTTCGCCGTCTATTATGATCTCGCCGCTTGCTATGCTCTCAAGGCCGTTAATGCACCTAAGAGTTGTGCTCTTGCCACATCCCGATGGTCCAAGAAGCACGACCACTTCGCCACTTTTAACCTCTAAATTTATATCCTTTAAGGCGTGAAGCTCTCCATAAAATTTATTTAAATTTTTAAGTTCTAAGATATTTTCGCTCATTTTAGCTCCATTTTTCTTCTAGTTTTTTTGATAGTTTTGAGACTGGATAGCAGATCGCAAAATATAAAAAGAATATGAGTGTATATATCCAAAATGGCGCCATAGGATTTGTAAATACATTTCGCTCGATGATCTGCTGGCCGACTTTGACCACCTCTACAACGCCGATTAGAACGACGATAGAGGTTGTTTTTATCATACGGCTTAGTAAATTTACAGCTCCAGGCACCAGCCTTCTTGTAGCAAGCGGGATGATGACGTGAGAGTAAATTTGAAATTTGCTAAGTCCAAGTGAAGCGGCTGACTCAAACTGGTGCTTTGGTATCGAGGTGATCGCTCCTCGCACGATATCCATCATCTCAAAAACGCCCCAAAGGCTAAAGACGATGAGCGAGGCGGTAAATGCCGAGATGTGGATATCAAAAGCTTTGCTAACGCCAAAGTAAAATAAAAATAACCAGACGATCTGAGGCATGATACGAACGATCTCTAGGCAAATTTTTAAAATAAGATAGATAAATTTGTTTTTCATACTCATCAAAACGCCAAGTATGAGGCCACCGACTACGGAGATGATGATCGAGATAAATGAAATTTCAGTGCTTACTACAAGACCTTCAAGTAGTCTTAGTAAATTTTGCGTGTCAAATAATATACTAACTCCTTGCATTTCTCACCCTTTTTTCGACATAGCTAAGCGCCAGCGAGACTGGCAAGATGATGACAAGATAGCTAATAACCAGCATAAAAAGCGCCTCGTCTGTCTTGTAGTAAAGTCCGATAAGGTCCTTTGCGACGTAGACTAGATCAGCAAGGGCTACGATGCTAACGATACTTGTCTCTTTTAGTAAAAATATGACGTTTGCACTGATGCTCGGCAGTGCCACGCTAAAGGCTTGTGGCAAGATGACATATCTTAGGAGCTGATTTTTACTAAGTGCGATACTAAGACCTGCTTCTATCTGTGACCTTCTAACCGCCTCAAAGCCAAGTCTAAAGCTCTCGCTCATATAGCTGCCACCAAGAAAGCTAAGCCCAGCGACCGCACAGGCAAAGCCGCTCATCGATACTCCAAGCTTTGGTAAGCCGTAGTATAAAAAGAAGAGTTGGATAAGAAGTGGTGTGTTTCTTGAAAGCTCAACGTAGGAATCAACTAGTTTTGAGAGAAATTTTAGCTTGTAAAATTTCACAGCCATGCAAAAAATGCCTATCAAAATAGAAAAGACGATCCCTAAAAAGGCAATTTCGATCGTAAGCACCCCAGCTTTTACAAAAAGGGGGTAAAATTTCTCAATAAACTCAAAATCCATAAACTTTAATCCAATCTGAAAAATGGAGTTATTTTATCCCATAATCATAAATTTAAAACTAATTAGATATGATCACGCTTTAAATTTAAGCTTACAAAAAGGATAAAATTTGATCGATCTTTTTCAGATCATCGGTTTTTTAGGGATGATTTGTATCGTGATGGGCTACTTTTTACTTCAGATCAGCCGTCTAAATAGCCGCGATCTAGCCTATCAGATAATAAATTTAGTAGGTGCGGTGCTGCTTATAATCTCGCTTTTTGTGCATTTTAACCTCGGCTCATTTTTGATAGAGGTCTTTTGGATAATCATTACGATTTATGGAATTTATAAAATTTACAAGGAGAGAGCGTGAGAGCGTATGCAGAGTGGGAGGAGCAGGAGCTTTTGTTTTTATCGCTGCCACATAGTAAGAGCGACTGGGAGCCTTATTTAGAGGAGATTTTGGCGGGCTATGAGGAGCTCGTGGCTGCTGTTACGCCCTATGAAAAGGTGGTGCTCATCTGCCCTGATGAGGCAATTTTCGCTAGGTTTAAGAAATTTAAAAATGTAGAGTTTGTTAAGCTTGATACTGACGATACTTGGGTTAGAGATTACGGTATGATCGATGTTTGCACAAAAGACGGCGTAAAAAGTTACGACTTTAAATTTAACGCTTGGGGCGGTAAATTTAAGAGCTCAAAAGATGATGCGATAAATTTAGAGCTAGCTAAAATTTACAAAACTAAGCTTGAGCCTGTTGATATGATACTAGAGGGCGGAAGTGTTGAATTTAACGGAGACGGAGTGCTTTTAACCACTTCAAAATGTCTGCTAAATGAAAATAGAAATTCCTCTCTTAGCAAAGAGCAGATCGAAGAAAAATTAAAAAATTTATTTGGCCTAAAGCGTATCATTTGGCTCGAGAATGGCTTTATAAGAGGCGATGACACAGATAGCCACATCGACACTTTAGCTCGCTTTATCACGCCTGATACTATTGCTTACGTAGCTTGCGATGACAAGAGCGATGAGCACTTTGATGAGCTAAAAAGTATGGAGGATGAGCTTAAAAAAACTGGCTTTAAGCTACTTGCTCTGCCACTTCCTAAGCCTAAATTTTATGATGGTAAAAGGCTTGGCTGCACATACGCAAATTTTATCTTTATAAATGGCGCACTAATCGTGCCAACATATAACGACGAAAACGACGAAAAGGTGCTAAATTTACTAGCTCAGGCACTGCCAGATAGAAAGATCATCGGTGTAAATTCGCTAGTTTTTGTCCGTCAAAATGGCTCGCTTCACTGCTCAAGCCAAAATAGATATAAGAGGGCTTAGTCTTGGGAAGTCCGTTTGATTATGAGTTTAACCGCATAAACAAGCAGGAGTGCACGCAGGGCGAAAACAAGGCTGTCATCGCAGCAGGAGCTTGCGCCTTTTTGCTTGCACTTGTCAAATTTGCAGCGGGGCTTTTTAGCGGTTCGGTCGCTGTGCTTGGCTCGGCGATTGATTCAATGCTTGATTTTATCGTTTCGCTTTTAAATTTATTTGCGCTTAGAAAGTCAAGAAAGCAAGCTGATGAGAAATTTAACTTTGGCTACACAAAGCTAGAGGCGTTAGCAGCGCTATTTGAGTGCGTCATCATCGTATTAGCGGCAGGCTTTATATTTTATGAGAGCGTTAAGAAATTTAGCGAGCCAAATTTAGAGATAGACCTTGGCTTAAGCCTTGGTGTGATGGTCTTTTCGGTCGTAGTGACGCTATGTTTGGTGCTATTTTTAAACCAAATTTCTAAAAAAAGTGGCAACCTTATCATAAAAGCAGACGCGCTGCACTATAAGATCGACCTTTTTAGCAACCTTGCAGTCATCATCTCGCTGCTTATCATTAAATTTAGCGGATTTATGATGATAGATGCGATCTTTGGTATCGTGATAAGTGGCTACATCGCTCAAAGCGCCATAAGCCTTGGCAAAGACGCCCTTGGTGTCTTGCTAGATCACGCAGCAAGCCCTGAGATCACAGCTGAGATCATCAAGATGATAAAGGCAAAGCAGAGAATTTCAGACTTTCACTACCTAAACACAAGACAGAGCGCAAATACTATATTTTTAACGCTGCATTTAGTTTTTGACAAAGATATCTCGCTTTACGACGCGCACGAGGTGGCCGAATCGCTTGAAGCTGAGATAAGAGAGAAATTTAAGGAATTTTCGTGGCAGATAACCACGCATTTAGACCCATACAACGACAAAGAAGGGAGATGAGATGAAAGTAGCACTACTTCAACAAGAATTTAAAGGGACAAAAGAAGCGACCATTGCAAGGACGCTTGAGCTAATAGCTGAGGCAAAAAAAGGTGGCGCTGATCTCATGGTCTGCCAAGAGCTACACCAGACGCAATACTTTTGCCAAAGCGAGGATACAAATTTCTTTGATCACGCAAACGACTGGCAAGAGGATGTCGCTTTTTGGGGCAGGGTGGCTAAGGAAAACGGCGTAGTTTTGGTCACTTCACTCTTTGAAAAGAGGGCTGATGGGCTTTATCACAACACCGCTTTTGTCTTCGAGCGTGACGGCAGCGTAGCTGGCAAATACAGAAAAATGCACATCCCTGATGACCCTGGATTTTACGAGAAATTTTACTTCACGCCTGGTGATATTGGCTTTGAGCCTATTGAAACCAGTCTTGGCAAGCTTGGCGTTTTGGTGTGTTGGGATCAGTGGTATCCAGAAGCTGCAAGACTCATGGCACTAAAAGGGGCGAAAATTCTCATCTATCCAACGGCTATTGGTTGGTTTGAGGGCGATAGCGAGGATGAAAAGTCAAGGCAGCTTGAAGCGTGGGTGGCAGTGCAAAGAGGTCACAGCGTGGCAAATGGCCTGCCAGTGGTCGCAGTAAATCGTGTGGGCTTTGAAAAAGATGATAGTGGCGTGATGGATGGGATCAAATTTTGGGGAAATAGCTTTGTTTACGGGCCACAAGGCGAGCAGCTTTTCCGTGCAGATAGCCATAGCGAGCTATGCAAGATCGTTGAGATAGACATGAAAAGAAGTGAAGAAGTGCGCAGAATTTGGCCATTTTTACGTGACCGTAGGATCGATGCCTACGCAAATATCACAAAGAGATTTATTGACTAAATTCAGAGCTAGAATTTCTAGCTCTTAAAATTTAGATTGCTCGTAAAAGAAATATAAATTTATTCTTAAGAAAATATTTTTTTAAGTCTTGATTGTGTAGAATGGTTGCAACTTTACAAAAATGGCATAAAAATATCATATCAAAAAGATACAAAGCTAAATTTATAGAATAAAATAGCCTTAAATTTTTTGAAAGGATTTTAGATGAAAACTACTTCTTTGGCACTTGCTGGATTGCTTTTAGCAACAACACTTTCAGCAAAAGAATTTATCAGTATCGGCACTGGTGGCATGACAGGCACTTACTATCCGATAGGTGGAGCGATCTGCCGTTTAGCAAATAAAAACACAGACGTAAAATGCTCTGTTCAATCAACTGGCGGCTCAGTTTATAACGTAAATAACGTCCTTAAAAAAGAGCTTACATTTGGCTTTGTCCAAAGCGACGTCGTCTATGATAAATTTAATGGCACTGGTAAATTTGACGGAGCAAAAGATGAAAATTTACGCTCAGTAGTGGCTATCTATCCAGAGCTTCTTGCATTTGTTGTAGCAAAAGATAGTGGCCTAACAAGTGATATCCAGTCTTTTGCAGGCAAAAAATACAACGTAGGCAACCCAGGTAGCGGCAACGAAGTGAGCACGCTTGAAGTCTTTAAAGCAAAGGGCTTTGACGTTTCAAAACTAGGATACCGCGGCGTTTTAACAGTTGGCGAATGCCCACATGCACTAAAAGACAAAAAGATAGACGGATATAGCTTTGTCGTCGGCCACCCAACCGCAAACATCACTGACGCTGCGACATCTTTGCCTATCGATATCCTAAACATCGAAGGCAGCGAGATCGATAATCTTCTTAAAGAAAAACCATACTTTGCAAAAGGTGTGATCCCAAAAGGCTCTTATGATGGCGTCGATCACGATGTAAATACTATTGGCGTAAAGGCTGTTTTGGTAACTAATAAAGATACAAAAGATGAGGCTGTAAAAGCTGTGATAAAAGCTATTTTAGACAACTTTGATGAGTACAAAACTCTTCACCCAGCGCTAAAATCAGTAAATAAAGAAGATCTCGTCCAAGGTCTTTCAGCTCCACTTCACCCAGCTGCAGAGGCTGCGTTTAAAGAGGCAGGTATCTTAAAATAACTCAAATTTCCAGGGGCTTTTGCCTCTGGATAAAATTTAAATATACAAATTCTTTTAAATTTATATATTTAAATTTTAAAGGAGAGAGATGAACGAAGTCAAAGACAACGAAGAACAATTTGTCGAGGTAAAAACAAGGGAGATAAATAGCAATTTTTACAACTATTTTATTGCGATTGTATGCTTTTCTTGGTCAGTTTTTCAGCTTTATATAGCTTATTTTCCGCTAAATACTAACATTTCACGCTCTATTCACCTAGCTTTTGCGGTTGGACTTGTATTTTTGCTATATCCAGTCACTTTTCATAAAAAGGCTCACTCAAGCGTGCCATTTTATGATATTTTTCTCTGCGTAGTTGGCGTAGCAGCGGTGCTCTATCCGGCAGTTTATTTTTACGAGCTTGCCGATAGGACGGGGGACTATATCAAGCAAGATGTGATCATCTCATTTGTCGCTATCTTTATCTTGCTTGAGGGCGGCAGACGCGTGATGGGGCCAGCTCTTGGTATCATCTGCGCTATATTTTTGATATATGATCACTTTGGCCCTTATATGCCAGACATCATCGCTCACCAGGGCGCTAGCTTAGAAAAGATCGCAGGACATATGTTTTTAACGACAGAGGGCGTCTTTGGCGTGCCTATCGGCGTTAGCGTTAGTTTTATCTATCTTTTCGTTCTTTTTGGCTCATTGTTAGAGCGAGCAGGCGCTGGACAATACTTCATAAATTTAGCCTTCTCGCTTCTTGGTAAATATAGAGGCGGCCCGGCCAAAGCCTCAGTCATCGCAAGCGGCCTAACGGGCATGGTTTCAGGTAGCTCAACAGCAAACGTCGTAACTGTTGGTACATTTACCATACCGCTTATGAAAAAAGCTGGCATTTCACGCACAAAAGCTGGTGCTATCGAGGTTGCGGCTGGTGTAAATGGACAGCTCATGCCACCTATCATGGGTGCGGCTGCTTTTATCATCGCTGAGTTTTTAGGCATGACATATACAAATGTCATGATGGCAGCGGTTATCCCAGCGTTTGCGTGCTATTTGTCGCTATTTTTCATCGTGCATTTAGAGAGCGTTAAGCTTGGGTTAAAAGGCATAGACCAGAGCGAATTTCACTCAAGATTTAAAATTTTTGTTAGTGGCCTTCACTATATAACGCCTATTTTGATCTTGCTTTATACATTGCTAATCGCAAAAGAGTCGGCTATCTCAGCAGCTTTTAATGCGATCGGATTTTTATTTTTGATAATGATATTTCAAGAGCCAACTAAAAAGCTTGCTTCAGGCGAAAAAGTAGGCATAAACGACGTGCTTTTAGGCTTTGAGGATATATTTTGGGCGATGGTTACGGCTGCAAAGAGTATGACTACAATAGCCATCGCAACTGCGCTTGCAGGCATCATCGTGGGCTCTATCTCGCTAACTGGCCTTGGTCAAGTACTTTCTGATCTAGTCGAGCTTTTAGCAGGCGATAACATCATGATGATCCTAGTTTTAACAGCTCTTATGTCGCTCATTCTTGGCATGGGTCTTCCAACGACAGCAAACTACATCGTCGTCTCAAGCCTTGTTGCGCCAGTTATCTTGTTTTTGGCGCATAAAAATGGCTTTTTGATCCCTGCCATCGCTGTGCATCTTTTTGTATTTTACTTTGGAATTTTAGCTGATGACACGCCACCAGTTGGCATCGCAGCCTACGCGGCAGCTGGCATCGCTAAAGCAAATCCAATAACCGTTGGCGTTCAAGGATTTTTTTACGATCTAAGAACGGCGATCTTACCATTTGCCTTTTTCTTTAACAACAAACTTATGCTAATTGATAGCATAAACACGAGCGATCCGCTTGATTCAAAAGGGATAGTCTGGATGAGCAACCCGCTTGAAATTTTACTTGTTTTTGGCATGGCGATCGTGGGTATGTTTGCCTTTTCAAGCTTACTTCAAGGATACTACGTCACAAAGCTTAGGATTTGGGAGAGGGCGCTACTTATCCCAGTCGTGCCTCTAGCTCTTGTGCCAAACATCTGCGTGAAATTTGGCCTAATGCCAAACGAATACACAGCCTACATCGTAGCAGCAGCTCTTTATGGTTTTGTCTTTATGACCCAGTGGGGCATAAAAGATAAACCGCTTGATCAAATAAGAGTGATTTAACATTAGGCAAGAGCTCTCTTGCCTAAACTTTTAAATTTATTTATTTCTAGTGATTTTGTAAAAAGTGAGAATTTAGGCTTTTAAAGCCTAAAGATCAAAGTTGTTTTGAGCGTTTTAGATCGCCTGCAAACTCGCAAGCGAGCTTATCGCCTAGCTTGCAGCCTTTTTCTAAAACTGAGTAGGCCTCTTTAAATTTATGATCATCTATTAGTATTGATCCCATCATCGCGCAAGAGTAGCCGTCGTTTTGCTCGCATGCTTTGTTGAAAAGCTCTCTTGCTTTTTGCGGATCGCTATTTAGATAAATTCCACCAGCTGCCGTGCAACCCTCTTTTTCGCCGCCTTGGCAAGCTTTGTTATAAAGCTCTAGCGCTTTGGCAATATCTGGCACGTCAGTTTTGCCAAGCTGATATATAGCGCCTGCTTTTTGGCATGATCTTGCGTCGTTTGCTGCGCAACCCGCTTCAAATTTAGACAAAGCCTCAGTGAAATTTGAGTCAGCATAAGCTTTCAAGCCATCTTCAAAGTCGCCCGCTAGAGCGCAAGCTGCAAGAAGCGAGATAAAAATCATTTTTTTCATTAAATTTTCCTTTTGTAAAGTAATATGCAATTTTATCATATTAAATTTAGACTTACTTGATGAGGGGTGGTTATGCTCTTAAAATTTTCTCTTGCTCTTTGTAATCAGGCATGATGGCCTCTATAAATTTATAAAAGCTGCTTTGGTGGTGCGGGTAGAGTAGGTGGGTGAGCTCGTGAAGTACGACGTAGCGCACGGCTGATATGGGCTTTTCGATGAGCCTTAGGCTTAAATTTATATAGCCTTTTTTGTGGTTGCAGCTACCCCAGCGAGTTTTGCTATTTCGTATGACGATACGGCTGATTGGCTTATTAATATATGGCTCAAAATGGCTTACAAGCTCCAAAAATATCTCTTTTGCCCTTGTTTTTATAAAGCGCTCAAGTACCTTTAAATTTGGCGTTATGATAAATTTATCTTCAAAAAATGGCACATTTGCGCTCTCATCAAATTTGATCTTATAAATTTGCCCAAGAAATTTCATCTCATCATCTTTTGGTAAATTTAAAAGAGCTTTTTTGTAAGCATTTTCAAGCCAAATTCTGTGCGTCTCAAGAAAACCAAGAGCCATCTTTTGCGTGCTGTAAAATGGCATAGAAAGCGTGATCTTAGCATCCTTGCCAACTCTTAATCGCATAGATTTCACATTTGTTTTAAAATTTACTAAAACGCTTAAGCCATAAAAGTCTAAATTTAGGCTCTTTTGCCTCAAACTAGGCGTTTTTCTTGCCACTTTTTGCTTCTCCAGCGCCATGTATTTGCAAGGCCTCTTAGCCACTCATCAGCGCAAAATCCTATCCAAACGCCAACGATGCCCCAGCCAAGGTGTATGCCTAAGAAATATCCAAGCGGCAGCGAAAGCCCCCACATAAAGATAAGCCCAGTTGCTAGTGGAAATTTCGCGTCGCCACTTGCACGAAGGGCATTTACGATGACGATGTTAAAGGTTCTGCCAGCTTCTAGCACGATCGAGAGTGTAAAGAGCGGTAGCATTATCTTGCGCAAGCCCTCATCTAAATTTAGTGCGTCCATGATCTTATACTTTAAGGCGTAGGCGATCAAAACGACGACGAGCGTTATAAAAATGCCAAGCCACAAGGCTTTAAAAGTCCTCGTATAGGCCTCGTTAAACTCGCTTGCCCCAACCAAGTGTCCCACGATGACCTCGTTTGCCACGCTGATACTCGCTCCACAAAGCAAGATGAGAAGCGTGATCTGAAAGTAGATAGTCTGCACGCTAAGAGTTGCCTCGCCCATGCTCGCGATAAAGCCAAATGCGACCATGTATTGCGCCATCCAGAGTAAATTTTCGCCAGCACTTGGCAAGCCAACTGAGAGTATTTTCTTTAAAATTCCAAACGGCACGACAAGTAGTTTGCTAAGATAAATTTTAACTTTTGCCACGCGTATGAGCATGTAAAGTAGGACAAAAACGCCTATTAGTCTGCCCACAAATGTCGAGATAGCGACACCTTGCAAGCCTAAATTTGGCAGATCAAACCAGCCAAAAAGAGCGATGGCGTTGCCAAAGATGGTGATGATGTTCATCAAAACCGAAGTTAGCATCACAGCAGTTGCTAGATTATAGACGCGAAGCACCGCAGCTAGCACCATGCCGATGCCATCAAATAGCAATGCAAAACCTAGGATGTGAAGGTATGAGAAGCTATCGTTTATGAGATCGTTTGGTACATTTAGTAAATTTAAGATGTTGTAGCCAAAGACGTAGATGATGATGGCTGAGAAGATACCAAAGACCGTATTTGACGTGATGCTTGCGTGTATGACGCTTGAAGCTAGCTCGTTTTGCTTTGCTCCAAGTGCTTGTGCGACGACGACTGAGCAGCCCATGCTTAAGAAGTTAAAAATGGTCATAAAAAGATCCATCACTTGATTGCCAGCACCCATGGCGCCAACTAGATGCACACTCACTTTTGTCACCATGTAGGTGTTTATGATGAGCGTTATAAAGTGCAAAAACATATCTAAAAATATAGGGACGACCAGTTTTTTCATAGAAAGATTCATAAATTTCTCCCTTTTTCAATTTTGGGGCGATTATAGCCAAATTAGGTTTTATCTCCCTTTTGATATAATCCAAAAAATTTAAAATTTGAGAGAAAAATGGCATTAATTGACCTGATAGACGTAAGTAAAAAATTTGGCGCAAATGAAATTTTAAACAGCGTAAGCCTTAGCGTAAATGAAAATGAAAAGATAGCGATCATCGGCAAAAACGGCAGCGGCAAGAGCACGCTTATGAAGATCATCTCTGGCGAGGTGGCAGCAGATAGTGGCAGGCGCATAGTGCAGAGCTTAATAAGCGTCGAGATGCTAGCGCAAAATCCAAATTTTAACGCCACATTTAGTGTAAGAGATGCGCTAAATAACGAGCTAAAAGAGATATTTGACGCGATAAGCGAGTATGAAAAAAGTGGCGTCTTGCTAGCAAACGAGCCTGAAAACAAAGAAATTTTAAAAGAGCAAGAGAGGCTTTTAAAATTTATAGAGGCAAAAGACGGCTGGAATATCGAGCATAAGATCGAGCGAATTTTGCAAGAATTTAAGCTAAAAGAGTATGAAAACAGACCCATTTGCTCGCTAAGTGGTGGCGAGATCAGGCGCGTGGCACTGGGCGCTCTCATCCTTAAAAAGCCAGATGTTCTGCTGCTTGACGAGCCTACAAACCACCTTGATGTCTATATGGTCAAATTTCTTGAAGATATGCTTAAAAGCTCAAATCAAAGCATAGTTTTTATAAGCCACGATAGATATTTTATCGATGCGCTGGCAACTAGGTGCGTTGAGGTCGAGGATGCAAGCTTAAAAAATTTCGAGGGCGGATATGCAAACTATCTAACCAAAAAAGAGGAAATTTTAGCAAGCCTTGCAAAGTCGCATGAGACGCTACTAAAACAGCTAAAGGCTGAAGAGGAGTGGCTAAGGCGCGGCGTAAAAGCTAGGCTAAAGCGAAATGAGGGCAGAAAAGAGCGAGTGCTAGCCATGCGCGAGGAGGCTAAGAAAAATCCAGGTGTGATAAGGCGCGTGAGGCTTGAGCTGGAGCGTGCTAGTAAAAATTTCAACCAAACGCAGAGCCAAAACCGCAAGAAAATGCTCTTTGAGTTTAAAAATTTAAGCAAAAGTATAGACGGCAAGGTGCTTTTTGAAAAATTTGACGCAAGAATCTTGCAGGGCGAGAGGATCGCCATAGTCGGACGAAATGGCAGTGGCAAAAGCACGCTGCTTAAAATTTTGCTAGGGCTTGAAAAGCCAAGTAGCGGCGAGATAAAAAGAGGCGAGGTGAGCATCGGCTACTTTGATCAAGCTAGAAATGTCCTTGATGATGACAAGAGCCTTATAGAGACATTTTGTCCAAATGGCGGCGATCACGTGCTAGTTCGTGGGCGAAATATGCACGTCTATGGCTATCTTAAAAATTTCCTCTTTCCAAAGGAATTTTTAGATAAAAAGATAGGCGTTTTAAGTGGCGGCGAGAAAAACCGCGTGGCACTTGCGATGCTTTTTACCAAAACTTACGATGTGCTGGTGCTTGACGAGCCGACAAACGACCTTGATATCGCAACTATCAACATCCTAGAAGACTACTTGCAAAGCTTTGAAGGGGCTATCTTGCTAGTTAGCCACGATAGATATTTTGTCGATAAGATGGCAAATAAGCTTTGGGCGTTTGAGGGGACAAAGATAAATGTCTTGCACGAAGAGTATAGCGTCTATTTGGAGCTTGAAGATGAGATGAAAGAGCTTGACAAGTTTGAAAAAGAGCTCTCAAATAGTCAAAATGAAGCTAAGCAAAAGAGTAAAACTAGCGCAAAGCTAAGCTATAAACAAACACAAATTTTAAACACATATCCAGATAAAATTTCAGCCCTTGAAGCAAGGGTAGCCGAGCTAAACGAGGGGCTTAGTGATCCTAAAATTTATCAAGAAGTAGGACTTACCAAGCTTTATGAAGAGCTTGAAAAGGCAAAAGCCGAGCTTGAAAGCCTAGAAAATGAGTATTTTGAAGTGCTTGAGATCGCCGAGGAGCTAGAGTAGCTTGAAAAAGATCGGTAGGATAAGCGCGCTAAATACGAGAGTTGTTAAACAAAATTCTGTTGTAAGCCTTAGCATTATCGTTGATGAGATGAGGTTTAGTGAGACATTTTCGCCTAAAATATATAAATATGAAGTAGGCGATCTAGTCCGGATAAAATATAAAAAGGTTGGATTTTTAAATAAGATAGAGAGCATTAGGCTCATCGCAAAAAACAGCAAAGAGTCAGGGCTTTCTGCAAGGATCGAAAATTTATTTTATTTGCTTGTTGCCTTGTATCTTTGTTTTCTTGCTTTGGGAGTTATCTATTATGGGATCACGTTGGAATTTAGCATTTATAGGCTTTTTGTTATGTTAGCAGCCACTTGTTTTCTGTTTTTGATGGGTAAATCTGCATATCTTAGGTTTTTGATTTTTAGATATTTTATATTTGGATAGAACTTTGAAATTTAAATGTATGAAAGGTTTTTGCGCCATGATGAGGTCGCTAAATTTGTTTAAAACGGAGCTAAAATGCTAAAAAAACATCCGCTAATCTCTGTAATAATCGCCATTGTTGTGATATTTTTTGCTACCTACTTTTTTATCTTTGGGTTAGCTACTATTTTAGATGACGACATTGGCGATAGTAAAGAGCTAAATAATAGCTTTTTTTACGTCAAAGATGACAAGGTCTATGCCATGGTGCCAAGTGGTGGTGAATTTGAGCTAATAGGCGTGAGGGCCAGTAAATTTAGATACATTGACACTGGCAAATACGACAACAGAAACGTTGGCGCTAGCGATAAGGCGGTGTATTGCGGTAATCTCGTGATGAGCGGGCTTGATCCAAATGGCGTTAGAGCGCTTGGCAATGGCTACTTTGGCGATAGCAATGTAACATATTTTTGCGATAGCGAAAGCGAGACAAACCTCGAAATATCCGCACTTAAAGAGTTTTGGGACATCCTCTCACATAAAATGTTTAAAACCCCAAAAGCGCAAACCCATATCTATAAATTTAGGCAGGTTGATAACGCAAATTTAGCAGCGATCTTGGGCTTTGGCTACGCAAGTGACGGCGTGAAGGTCTATCATGAGGGCAAAGAGCTAGAGGGCGCAAATGCCAGCAAAATGCGCTACATCGAGCAGGCATCTGGCAGAAAGAGCATACATTTTACGACTGATGGGGAAAATGTCTATTACGACAGCACAAAGCTAAGGATCAAATTTAGCCCGCAAATGCGTGATATCGGCGAGATATGGCGCATTCACTATCTTTATGAGCCAAATTCTGGCATGGTCTATGCAAACGACCATGAATTTGACCCCAAATTTGCCCCATACGAGCCACTTTTTAACCTAAAAGATGAGCACTCCTATCACGCTCTTTTTCGCGGTAAAGACGGTATCTATCACTGGGAGCGAAAGTGGCAGTGGTATAACAGCATAGATGAGGGCGAGTTTGTAAGGGACGGAGATGATCCATTTAAAGGCGAGATAACGCCGCTATATGGCGACGTGGTGATAAGTGATGGCAAGACATATTTTTTAAAAACCTATGAAATTTGGCACAACACAAAACAAAACCATAGCCTAAGCTCACGCCATACGTCTATCGTTAGGCTTGATACAAAAGAACAGTGGCGAAAGATCGGCTTTGTAAGAAACGATGGCTACGGAGCAGTCTATGCAAACGGCGATAAGACCTATTATTTTGATAACGTCGGCTACGGCTGGCATTTTAACAGCAGTGTTTATGATATAAACGACCTTGGCGTGGTTGAAATTCTCACTCGTCCTTATGACTCAAATGTTGAGAATTTAAAACTTGATGAGATAGTAAAAATGGTAGATCAAGGCGCTATGGTACCAGCTGAGGGCGAGGTGGTGATCGATGCGATAAGCGACTTTGATGATTACTCGCAAAAATATGCCTACTGGATATTTCTTGCCATTGCATTTGTGGCTTCGGTAGTTGGCGCTATTTTTAAAAACAAAAAGCAAAAAAGCGAGCTTAAAAAAAGGGTGGATGACTATAGATAATGAGAAAAATTACTATTAGATTTGTTTATTTTTTAGTTATCTTGACGCTATTTTTTGTTTTGGCGATGCTTTATCTATGGCATGAGGGCGAGTATCAAAGAAGCTTTGCAAACATTGATAATAGCGAGTTTTACCGCTCACCTGAGGGTAAAATTTACGTTCAAATTTCAGGCAGCGGCAAGTATGAGCTAAAAGGCGTCGATGAGGCTAGTTTTAGGGTCTTAAAGCTAAAACACGCGTATGATTACTCAAACGTAGGGGCTGATAAAAATCACGTCTATTGCGCTAGAGAAATTTTGTCAGGACTTGATCCAAACAGCACAAAAGTGCTTGGCAATGGTTATCTAAGTGATGGTAAGATAAGCTATTATTGCGCTACTAGAAGCGAGAAAGAGGCGGGATTTAGCGAATTTGGCGCCATTATGAAAAACCTTGTTCACGTTTTTATAAAAAGCTACGATGATAGCCCTTATTTTTACAGGACAAAAAGGGTAGAAAGCACAAATTTAGAGCCTATATTTGACGCTGGCTTTGCAAGAGACGGAGCTACGCTTTACTACAAGGGCGAAAAGCTTGACGCAGATCCTAGTGAGCTAAGATACATCGCGACAGAAAGCGGCGCTGCTAGCGGATATTACACAGATGGCAAAAGCTTGTTTATGGGCTTTTATAGGCTTGATGCAAGCTACTCAGATGAGACGCGCCAGATATGCTACGATGCTAAGCACGATATAGAATATCTTTTTGAGCCAAAAAATGGAGCGGTGTTTGCAAATGAGCATAAATTTAGCGCTCAAAATATGCCTTATAGCGCCGTTTATAGCGTGGATAACGTGCATTCGTTTTGGCCTCTTTTTGCCAGCAAAGATGGAATTTACTTTTGGGATAGCACGAAAGACGAGCAGGCTAAAATTTCAGACTACCAGCTAAAAGGCGAGCTAAAAAGGCTCTATGCTGACGTTTTTGTAGATGATGGCTTGGCGTATTTCTTGCAGCAGGGCGAAGAGTGGCGGCGCTCAAAGCACGGCAGGCACTTAGAGGCGCAAACGGTCTCTTTATATAAATTTGCCACAAGCTCATCTTGGCGTGAGATAGGGCTGGTAAAAGATGGCGAGTATGGCGCGGTCTATACAAACGGCGAGAAGGTCTATTTTTTTAGCAAGATAAAGCCATTTTATGGCATAAAGCATAGCGTTTATGAGGTGGTGGATCCTGGCGTCATAGAAATTTTAACAAGAGCGTCTAAAGAGCTTAGCGCAAAAGATATCAGCGATATGATAAAACGCGGCGAGTTAGTGGAGGCAAGCGGCGAAGAGGTCGCAAGATCTAGGATAGAGTATGACTCACCAAAGATCATTTTGTATATCACATTTGGTATCGCTTTTGTCGTCATAGTGCTAATAACTCTTGCAAAACCAAAGAGAGATAAAAGCGACTTGAGATAAATTTCAAAGTGGCTATTTTTGGTGGCTAAAGCTTAAAATTTCATAAAAAATTTAAAGAGAAAATTTGACCTATTTACTCTTTTTTGTTAGTTTGAAAGGAAGCTAAAATTTACAAAAAGGAGAAAAATGTTCAAATTTCAAAAATCAAAATTTAACAATTCAGTATTTATCCCATCGCTTGTTATCATAGTTTTAATAACGGCATTTGCAGCGATATTTCCAAATTTCTCAAATGAGTTTTTTAAGGGTATGCAAAACTACATCGCGGCCAAATTTGGCTGGTTTTATATCCTAGTCGTTGCCGTCATATTGCTAAGTGTCATAATCCTTGGTTTTAGTAAGCTTGGTGAGATCAAGCTTGGAGCTGATCACGTAAAGCCAGAGCACAAAAATATCTCGTGGTTTTCTATGCTTTTTGCCGCTGGCATGGGCATAGGTCTAGTATTTTTTGGTGTGGCCGAGCCGCTCATGCACTATCTAAACCCACCAGTTGGCGACGCGCAAACTATCGCAGCGCAAAAGCTTGCGTTGAATATCACATTTTTTCACTGGGGCATGGGCGCATGGTCGGTCTATGCTATCGTAGCGCTAATCCTCGCCTTTTTCTCATATAGGCACGGCTTGCCACTCACGCTTAGATCGGCATTTTATCCGATCATCGGAGATAAAATTTACGGCAAGATAGGTAGTGCTATCGATACATTTGCCGTAGTGGCGACCCTTTTTGGTGTGGCGACCTCTCTGGGATACGGCGTACTTCAGGTAAATGCTGGCCTTACGCACGTTTTTGGTCTGCCGACCATGCATATCACGCTTCTAATAGTGCTTTGTCTAGCTGCGACCATCTCAGCGGCAAGTGGCGTGGATAAGGGCATCAAAATCTTATCAAACGCAAATATCGCGCTAGCTATATGTTTTATGTTTTTGATACTATTTTTGGGCGATACGACGCAGCTTTTAAAGTCGTTTGTGCAAAACAGCGGCGACTACGTTTCTACGCTCATTTCAAACACTTTTAACCTCTACGCCTACGAGAGGCAAAACGAGAGCTGGCTTGGTGGCTGGACGCTGCTATACTGGGCTTGGTGGCTATCTTGGTCGCCGTTTGTGGGGCTTTTTATCGCTAAAATTTCAAAGGGTAGGACGATAAGAGAATTTGTCATAGGCGTGCTTTTAGTGCCAACTGGCTTTACCTTTGCTTGGATGAGCTTCTTTGGTAACTCGGCGATCGCGCTTGTTCAAAATGGCTTTAGCCAGCTAGCAACCACCGTAAATTCAGACTCAGCCTCAGCGCTATTTATGTTTTTAGAGAAATTTAGCTTCTCAGGCGTGCTAAGCGTGATCGCAGTCTTTATGATCGTCATATTTTTCGTAACTTCAGCAGACTCAGCAGCGATCGTTATGAACATGCTTTGCTCAAACGGCAAAGACGATACACCAGTTTGGCAAAAGGTCTTTTGGGGCGTTGCAGTAGGCATCGTGGCGGCATTTTTGATGTTAGCTGGCGGACTTGCCTCACTTCAAGCACTTACGATCACCACAGCACTGCCGTTTGCGATCGTGCTACTTGGCGCCATTTACGGGCTATTTAAGGCGTTGCGCGTGGATCTAACTAAAAAAGAGACAAATAACTTTAGTAATATGCCTCTTAGCGATCTTTCAAAGCCGTGGCAAGAGCGCCTAAGTGCGATCATCACGCTTCCAGGCAAGAAAGATGGCAAGAAATTTTTAAACGAAGTCGTGCTAAAAGCCTTTAATGAGCTAAAAGAGGAATTTGCCAAAAACGGCCTTGAAGCAAAGGTCACAAATGGCGAAAATTTTGTAAATTTAAACGTTGGACTTGGCGATGAGATGGACTTTAGATATGGTGTCTATCTCACCAAAAGCCAGAGCCCAGACTACACCAGAGAGCTTGACGGCGATGATCTTTACTACAGGGCTGAAGTCTATCTAAAAGAGGGCGGTCAGGACTACGATGTGCTTGGCTGGAGCGAAGCCACGCTGATAAACGATGTCATCGAACAATACCGCAAACACATGCAATTTTTACACGTCGTTAGAGAGTAAAATTGAATATAAATTTATAAGATTATTAGCCGCATGCAGTGCGCCAGCACTATTGCATGCACCTCTAACGTTGTCGGGGTTAGGGGATTGTTAAGGGGGAAGAGAGCTCTTTTGCTTTGCGAACTCGCAACTGCAAGCAGACCGTAATTCAAGCCTCTTCCCCCTTAACAAAGAAACAAAACTTTAAATTCCTAAAAAATCTACTTTTGCAAATTTTAAAATTCTATTCACTCACAAGAATTGACTACTAAAATTTGGCTTCGCTTACAGCTTGGCTCAAATTTTAGAGCCGAAATTACTCGCTCATGAAAATTTAAAATTTGCTAGACTTTTTAGCCGCATGTGGCACGATAGTGCTATCGCATGCACCTCTAACGTGCGAGGGGTTTTTACTCGGGCTTCGCCTCGTAACTGAAAGCAGACGGGGGATTTAAAAAGGGGGATAAGGGGACGGCTTCGTAACTTGAGTCCCCTTGTCTCCCTTTTTGGTAAATTTATATCACAAAACAAATTTTAAAACTTTACTCACTCGCCTTAGCAGACTACTAAATTTAGGTCTCGTAGCCACTCGCCACTAAATTTAGAGCCGTGATATGCTCGCTCATAAATTTTAAAATTTGCCTGACACTTACCCGATGATAACCCACATACTGCGCTACGCACAGGTTTTGATAGGCAAAGTCGAAAAATTACATTAAATGCTTAAATAAAATTTTATATAATCCCTCTTTTGCAAAGGTCTTGCAACTTTACAAAAAGGAGACAAATGAGCCAGAAAAATCCAGTTTCAAATTTTACTTCAGCTGATGATGAGGTGCTTGCTTTTTTGTCAAATTTGGGTCAAAAATGGTGCAAAAGCGATGATGTAGCAAATTTTATAGAGCGAAATTTTACCTTTGTTGGTTCAAAACCGCTTTTACAAAATTTAAAAGATTATAAAACGGCTGATTATAAAAATTTTGCTGATATTAAAAATTTTCTAGGCTCACATATAGACATTCAAAGTAAAATTTTAAGCAGCGAGATAGGCTACATTGGTGATGGTCTAACTAGCCTAGAGCTTAAATTTGCGCCTGAATACTTTTACTATTTTTTAAAATTTATGGTTGAAAATATTGCGCAACATCACTATTTTTGCAGCCAAAAAGGGGATTGGATCTTGCTAATTGCAATGGAGGGATACGTAGAATTTGGCGTTTTAGATAAACAAATTTTTTGATTAAATTTACACGCAAATTTAAAAATAAATTCCGTCCATAAAAGTCCTAAAATTTAGCAAAAAAGTCAAATTTACACGCAAACATCGCCTTTTGCTAGCAAAATTTAATCATTTTTTTTATATAATCCAAATTTTTCACAAAGGTAGATAATATGGATAGAAAATCGTGGAGTTCAAGACTTACATACATTTTAGCTGTTGCAGGGGCTACGGTCGGCTTTGGCGCGACATGGCGGTTTCCTTACTTGGTTGGTCAAAACGGCGGTGGAGCCTATGTTTTGGTATTTTGCATAGCGATGATAGTCATTGGTATTCCTATGATTTTGGTTGAAAACGCCATCGGCAGGCGCCTAAAGTGCAACGCCGTTGATGCATTTGGTGGCACAGTAAATGGCAAAAAGATCAGCAAAAAGTGGCAGATAGTGGGCTGGATGGGTCTTGTTGGCGCATTTGGCATCATGGCTTATTATATGGTTATCGGCGGCTGGGTTTTAAACTATATCGCTCAAATTTCATTTGGCTTGCTTGATCTCTCGCACATCGTGAGCTTTGAGCAAACTAGCGCATTTTACGAGCAAAATATCGTCAGCAACCCGCTAGCCATCAGCTTTGCGACCCTTGTTTTTGTCCTGGTTAATTACGCTATCTTGGTGCAAGGCGCAGTTGGCGGCATCGAGCGCTCAGCAAAATATCTAATGCCACTGCTTTTTATCCTAATGCTCGTCATGATCGCTAAAAACATCACGCTTGGGGGTGCGATGAGTGGTGTGAAATTTTACTTAACGCCTGATTTTTCAAAGATAAGCTTAAAGCTTTTTGTCGAGGTTTTGGGGCAGGTTTTCTTTGCGCTTTCGCTTGGATTTGGCGTGATGATAACGCTCTCAAGCTTTGTTAAAAAAGACGAAGGCTTAGTTAAAATTTCTATCATCACAGGCATCTTAAACACCGTCATAGCCGTGCTTGCTGGCTTTATGATATTCCCGTCGCTCTTTAGCTACGGCGTCTCGCCAGATAGTGGTCCTAGCCTAGTTTTCAAGTCGCTTCCGATCGTCTTTTCGCACATGCCTTTTGGCGGATTTTTTGCGGTTGCATTTTTTGCGCTTCTTATGATCGCTGCGCTTACGACGTCGCTGCCGATATATGAAGTGATCATTACCACACTGCAAGAGAAATTTAAGATAAAACGCAAAAAAGCGATATTTTTAGTGCTTAGCGTCATCTTCGTGCTTGGGAATTTACCATCACTTATGGCTACAAATTTGCTAAGTCATGTGAGCATTTTTGGTAAAAATATCTTCGACGCATACGACGCGATAAGTGCAACGATATTTTTCGTGCTGACCTCACTTGGATGTGCGATATTTGTCGGCTGGGTGCTAAAAGACGAAGCAAAAAAAGAGATCTTGCAGGGCAGCGAAAAATACGCAAAGCTTATAAATATTTGGTTTTTTTATATCAAATTTATCGTGCCTTTTGTCATTTTGGTGCTATTTATCAGTAGTTTTTACGACAACTTTTTGAAGTAAAATATGCGTGAGCTTGTAAATTTTGATAGCGGTGAGCGCCTAAGACTTAGCGTAGAGGGTAATGCTTTAGCGAGCGTGAGCCAAAAAGGTGGCAAAACAAAGCAGAGTAAAAAAGAATTTGCAAGCATTGATGAGGCTAAAAAAGCCTGCGTCAAAAAAGAGTGGGAGAGCCTAAAAAAGGGCTTTATATTGCAAGATAGCGAGGCAAAAACAGGTGAAGCGAGTCTGCACGTTTATATCGGTGGTGGATACACTGGAGCGCTCTCGTTTGCAGGCTTAAGAGATGAAATTTACGTTTATAAAAGTGGCGGTCAAAAAGATGGCGGCAAGCCTAGCGATCTTTTGGTGAGGCTTGATCGAAGCGTCGTTATAAAAGAGCAGATCGCCTTGCCAAAGCCGCTTGCGTGGCATGTCCAGTGTGCAAGCGAAAATTTACTTTTAGACCTTGATCATGAAATTTACATTTTTGAGCCAAAAGAGGCTAAATTTCGTGAAATTTTAGCCGAGCAAAATGTTAAAAAAGGTAGCGAGATAGCGAGCTTTATCTGCGCTTCAAATGATGGGGCGGTTTTTGGCATGTTTGGGCAGATTTTTACTTTTTTCAATGGTAAAATTTCAAAACTTGGCGAGTATAAATGTGCTACAAAAAACCACGTGCCGATACTTTGCGCAGCTCTTAGTGCGGATGCTAGCATGCTTGCGCTTTGCACCAAAGAAAATGAGCTACAAATTTTAAACGCAAAAAGTGGCGAAATTTTAAGCGAGCTAAGAGCAGAATTTGGCGTGCTTGATAAAATTTGCTTTTTGGATGAAAGCACACTTTTGCTTAGGCAGTATCTTGAAAGCAAGCTATTTTGCCTTGATATCAAGAGTGCAAAGGTGACAAAGCAGCCTTGGATAAAGGATGAGTATCTAAGAGCGAGCGAGTTTTGCGTGGACGGCGGCAAGCTTGTGGTGATAGATCAAAGCAGGGGCTACGCTATTGATCTAAAAAGTGGCGACGTGAGGGCGGAATTTACGCTAGATCACGTTGTGAAAAACTGCGAGGCTAAATTTATAGATGGCAAGCTCGCAGTTAGAACGGACTACGGCTGCTTTAGTCTTTATGAAATTTAAGGGAGAATATGTTTTATACACTTTTATCTATTTACATTTTTTATGTGATTTTTAAACTTTTTTTGGCGAATTTACAGATCGGCTTTGTAAGAGCTGAAGCTAAAAAAGAGCCAGTCGTGCTTGAAGAGAGTGAATACAAAAACGCCGCAGTTGCCGCCGTGACAAACCTAAAATTTGAAATTTTTAGCCTCATTTATCACGCCGTTATCTTCTTTGCGTGGATAAGCTTTGGGCTAAAGATGCTCTCAAGCGTTTGCCTAAAAGATGGCACTACGTTTGAAAATATCATCTTTGTGATGAGCTTTTTGCTGATCTCATCGCTTCTTGATCTACCACTAAATATCTACGAGAGCTTTGTAAAGGACAAAAAACTTGGCTTTTCAAATATGAGCGCAAAGATATTTTTGATCGATACCATTAAGTCGCTAGCACTAATGCTCATTTTTGGCTCGGCTTTCGTCTGGCTCGTGCTTTTATGTATAAATTTTCTTGGGGAGTTTTGGTGGTTTTGGGCATTTTTACTAAGTTTTGGCATCGCTTTAATTATAAATTTGATATATCCAACGCTTATCGCGCCTATCTTTAACAAGATGTCGCCGCTTGAAGATGGCGAGCTAAAGGGCAAGATAGAGGGTTTGCTTAAAAAATGTGGCTTTAAAAGTAGCGGCGTTTTTACGATAGATGCTAGCAAGCGCGACAACCGCTTAAATGCCTATTTTGGCGGGCTTGGAGCGACAAAGCGAGTGGTGCTTTTTGACACGCTGATAAAAAAGCTAAGCACCGCGGAGATCGTGGCAGTTTTGGGGCACGAGCTTGGGCACTTTAAGCATAAAGATATCCTAAAAATGATAGCGCTAAGTGCGGTAATGCTATTTTGTCTATTTTTTATCTTTGGAAACGTTGGCACAAGCGCATACGAGGCGATAGGACTAGGGCAAAATGGCGCTAGTATCATTATCTTTTTGGTGCTTTTCTCGCCTATTTTTAGCTTTCTTTTTTCGCCGATCATCTCGCACTTTAGCCGTAAAAATGAATTTGGCGCAGATAGGTTTTCAAAAGAAATTTCAAACAAAACCGACATGATAAACGCCCTAACTAAGCTTGGCAGCGAAAACAAAGCATTTCCAAAGTCGCACTGGCTTTACTCATTTGTCTATCACTCGCACCCAAGCCTTTTTGAGCGAATAAATGAGCTAGAAAATGAGAGTTGAAGAGGCGCTTAAAGAGGCAAATTTAAGGCTAAAGCCACTTTGTGAGAACCCAAGCAGGGTGGCTAAAATTTTGCTCATGAGCTACCTTGATGTGAGCATCGAGTGGATATTTTTAAACCAAAAGAGCGAATTTGACGATGTCGGCTACTTTGCCCTTGTAAAGCGCTTTGAAAACTACGAGCCGCTTGAGTACATTACTGGCAAGGCTGGCTTTTATGGACTGGAGTTTGAGGTAGAAAGTGGCGTTTTGATACCGCGCCCTGAGACTGAAATTTTGGTTGATAAAGTGCTAGAGATAGCAAGCGGCTACAAAGCGCCAAAGATCGCTGAGATCGGCACTGGTAGCGGGATAATAAGCGTCATGCTAGCTCTAAAAACAAACGCTAAAATAGTAGCCACCGATATAAACGAAAAGGCTCTAAAACTAGCCAAAAAAAATGCGCTTAAATTTAATGTAAGTGATAAAATCGACTTTGTAAAATGCTCATATATCGATGAAATTTCAGGCGATATCGACATCTTGGTCTCAAACCCGCCATATATCGCGCGAGACTATAAGCTTGATAAATTTGTGATAAACGAGCCGCATAAGGCGCTATTTGGCGGCGAGGTCGGAGATGAAATTTTAAAAAACATCATCCTTATCGCTAGAAATCGCAGCATAAAAAATATCGCCTGCGAGATGGGCTATGATCAAAGAGCGAGCATGGAGATGGCGCTAAAATTTAACGGCTTCAAAAGTGCTTTTTACAAGGACTTGGCGGGCTTTGACAGGGGCTTTTGCGCGAGATTAAAACTATAAAGGAGAGAGATTGAGAAGTATCTATTTTTTACTATTAGCAGCGGTGATCGGCACTGAGCTAACGCTTGGAATTTTGGTCGCGCCAGTCATATTTTTCCCACAAAGCATCATAGGCGAGGGGGTGCTCACGCATTTTATGAGCGGACAGATGATGACAAAGATATTTTTAAAATTTAACTATGTTTTGCTATTTGTAAGCGCATTTGTGGCAGTTAGCGAGCTCTTTGATCTAAGAAAGAAGCTTGCATTTTCGCTAAAATTTAGCACATTTATGCTCTCGTTTTTAAACTTAGCCCTAGCGCTAAGCTTTGTCTTTATCTTTACGCCTTTTATCGTGCAGGCTCAGGGTCTAGGTGCTGATGCAACGCAGACAGCGGAATTTGCCAAGATGCATAGCGCAAGCGAATATGTGATGAAAGTGATGCTTGTTTTGCAACTCATTTTGTTTTTTGTGAAATTTAAAATCAGCCAAGATGAACGCCAAGCCTGATATCCAAATCTTAACAAATTTCCTAGCCGAATACACGACAGCGATGGTGAGCGCTGGCACATACACTGCGCGCGTAGAAAAGTGCGTCGACCGCATAGCTAATCACTACGGCTACGACGTTAGCGTGACTATTTTTGTGAAGTATTTTACCATTAGCGTCATGGACTCGCAGGATAACTCCTTGCGCCGAACTTATGTGAGAAAGATCCCTCTAGGGCAGGTTAGCTTTAACAGAATTTCTGAGCTATCATCGCTTAGCTGGCAAATTTTAGACGAGGGCTTAAGTTTAGATGAAGCTAAAGAGAGCTTTGAGGGCGTGATGAGTGTCAGTGCAAATAAATTTGCTAGCTCGCTTATCTTAATAAGCCTTGCAAATGCGGCATTTTGCAGACTTTTTGGAGGTGATGCTGGCTCTGTTGTTTGCATATTTTTTGCAACGCTTGTTGGCTACACTCTTAAATTTGCCCTTGCGAAAATGGGCGTAAATTTAAAAGTTCAATACGTCCTTACATCCTTTGTCGTCTCATTTATCGCCTACCTTGGCGTATCTTACGGACTTACGCACACAAGCGATGTGGCGATAGGCTCGTCTGTGCTCTTTATGATGCCTGGCGTTTTTCTCATAAATTCAGTCTTTGACATCCTAAATGACAACACCCTTGTTGGCATCAGTAGAGCCATAAGCACGGGCATCCTCATACTTTGCATGGCTGTTGGTGTCTATATCACGCTAACGCTCAGCAGTGCGGAGATATTAAATGTTTGAGCTTTTGAGTGAAACGCTTGTAGATGCTGGCTTTGCTGCGGTGGCTGGACTTGGCTTTGCCTATGCTAGCTCACCTCCAAAAAGAACTCTCATCTTTTGCGCCTTGCTCGCTGCATTTGCGCATGCTAGCCGCTTTTGGATAATGCAGATGGGATTTTTTAACATCAGTGTCGCAACGCTCATCGTCTCTTTTATGAGTGGAATTTTAGGCATGCTCTTTGCCAAACGGCTAAAGGTGCCAGCTGAGATTATCGCATTTCCAGCGCTTTTGCCGATGGTGCCAGGAGTTTTTGCATATAAAGGGATCTTGGCACTTTTTTCATTTTTAAATGAGACAAGCATCGCTAAGAAAAATGAGTATTTGATCATATTTTTTGATAACGCTATCACGACTACGACGGTCTCACTAGCCTTAGGTGTGGGCGTTTCGGTAGTGCTTATCTTGTTTTATGATCAATCACTTACGATAACTAGAGGCGCTAAAGGCAAGCCTAGTAAGAGCAAATGAAAATTTAAAGGAGCTTTGCTGTGAAGATAAGAATTTATTACGAAGATACCGATGCAGGCGGCATCGTCTATCATACAAACTATATTAAATATTGCGAGCGAGCCAGAAGTGAGGCGTTTTTTGAGGCTGGGCTAAATTTCACAAAAGAGGGCGGATACTTTGTCGTTTCAGCTCTTGAGGCTAAATTTCTCGCTTCAGCCGTGCTTGGTGATGAGGTTTTTGTGAGAACAAAGCTCATAGAGCTTAAAAAGGCGAGCCTTGTTTTAGAGCAAGAAATTTATAAATTTGGTGAAAAAGATGCCGAAAAAGTGCTCTTTAAAGCGAATATCACGCTAGCTTTTATGAAAAATGGCAGGCTAGCAAAGATAGATGAGAGCATGAAAACTTTTATAAATGAGGTTAAATTTTAGCAAGCAAAACTGCTAAATCCCGCTTGTGCTGTTTTGCTCCTGCGAATTTACCTCATTAAAGTGATCGCTTTTTGTATCATAAATTTTCACATCATATAAAACTTGCGAGCCCTCAATCCTCTCAGCAAAAATTTTGCTGGCACTTTTGTTTATGAAATTTGTATAGATATACTCCACTCCCAGCGCACTTGAGTAGCCGATCTGTGAGTATCTAAAATCAACTCCAAAAAGATCCCCAAGCCCTAAAAATCTCTCATCAAGCGAATTTAGCGAATTTGCCACAAAGAGGTTTTGTCTATCTCTTTGCGTGATAGCGCTAAAAATATTTGGCAAGAAATTTATCTGCGTGCTTAAAAGCGCGTAAGGCTTTATCTCAAAGCCTCTCATCTGTGTTGCCACAAGGGAGGCTTTAACTATAGGGATGTTTAAAAAGACGCTTGCGTTATCAAATTTAGACTTTTTGCTCAAAGTGTTGTTTAAATTTATATCTTTGCCAGTGATCGAGCTTTCGTAGTAGTCATTGCTTTGCATGCGTACATACTCGTTTAGCTTTTGTGCTAGCGCGCTGCCATCGTCAAAGGCGACTATTTTTTCGTTGGCAAAAGCCAGCAGGGCTGAAATTTGAGCTTTATAATCAACTCCACCAAAGATCAAATTTGGCTTTGGAGCTGTCACAAAAGAGCTATGAACGCTTGGGATGTAGATGAGTTCGTTTGGCAGGATGAGAGAATTTACTATGTTTGCGCCATTTTGAGTAAGGGCTGCTATGAAATAGATAAAGCCCTCGTTTCTAGCGTTTTGAAGCGCATTTTGAAGGCTAGCCAAACTTTCGTCGCTGCTATTTATAAATTTCACTTCAACATTTGCATCTTGTTTTAAGATGTAGCTTAGAATCGCGTTTGATACGACATTTGCGTATGATTTTATAACCTTTTGAGGGATGATGACTGCTATCTTGTCGCTTTGCGCAAGCTTTAAAACCATCTCTCCGCCAAGCGAAGCGTAAAGGTCTAAAAGTGCCTTGTCATCTATCTTTGCTGGCTCAAATCTCGCCATAAAGCTAGATAACATATCGCTTTTTACAAGCTCATTTAGGCAAGAGCTATCACAAAATTCTGGCTCTAAATTTATGTAAGTGATCTTTGCTGGCGGTATGCTTGAGAGGCTTTGATTTTTAGTGATGTTGCTTTCAAATTTTGCCTCAGTGATCTCGTCTTGCATCTCGCTTATGGCTTCATTTTGCGCTGCAAAAAGGCTTACAAATATAACTAAAAAAAGAAAAATTCTTTTCATATCACTCCCTTGATTTTTTTCAAATCATCTATAAAATTTTCTTCAAAACTTGGATTTTTACTGATCCACTCTGGTGAAAAGGTTGGCATTATAAACCTATCATCATCTTTTAAAATGCTCCCTCTTATGCTTGAAAATCCGCCCTTTGAGAGCAAATTTGGATAAAGATGCATAAAAGCTTCCTCTCCTAAAGTGATGATAATTTTTGGCTTAATAAGCCTTATCTCTTCTAAAAGATATGGTCTACAAAGCTCAAACGAGCTCTTTAGAGCTTGATCTTTCGCGTCACTATTTGAAATTTCACAGCGCAAAAGCAAGCTTATATAGACACTATCTTTTTCTAAATTTAAGCCATTATTTATAGCTTTTTCTAAAATTTTGCCGCTTGTGCCTTCAAAATAATCATCTTTTTTGCAAAGCGAGATAAACATTATCTTGCTATTTTTATCGCCAAAGCCAGTAAAAACGCACTTTGAGCTATTTCTTAAAAAGCAAAGAGAGCACTTTTTTATCTCACTATTTAGCTCGTCTATGCTGTTATAATC
>NZ_PPCG01000071.1 GCF_002913745.1 Campylobacter concisus | reverse complement strand
GTATTTTTATTTGTAAAATTTTACAAAATTTCAAGTCTTGCGCTGATGTCAGCAACGCCTTTTGAATACATCGCAGAAGTGACTATCGCATCGGCATTTGCATAATCTTTTGCATTTGATAAATTTACGCCGCCAGCTGCTAGTATCATAGTATTTGGTGAAATTTCATCTCTTAAAGCTAGCACGTTTTTGATAAGCTCTGGGCTAAATTTATCGCACTGCACGACGTCACATTTTACTTTCAAAAGTTTGTTCGCCTCATCTAAATTTTCAGCCTCGACGCAGATCTTTCGCTCGACCATTTTGGCTTTAAATTCTGGCAAATGTGACAGAAATTCATCAAAGCTAGCGTAGGCTTTTATGTGGTTTTTGAAGAAAAGAACGCTGTCGCTAAGTCCAAGTCTGTGCATACCGCCACCGCCTTCAAGCACGGCTTTTACGCAAAATTTCTTCGCAAATGGGAAGCTCTTTCTGGTTGCTAAGACTTCGCATTTTTCATTGACGCTTTTTGCAGCTTTTACTGTTTTGTTTGTGTAGGTTGCGATGGCGCTAGCATATTCTAGTGCGACTTGAGCCAGTTTCCAAGCCTTATGCACATCTTCGTAGCTACCATAAATTTTTATGATCACATCGCCAGCCTTGCAAATTTGAGAGTTTTTGACAAAAATTTCGCTCTCGCAGCCAAGTAGCCTTGCTATGCTTGCTGCCACATCTACACAGCTAACGCAAATTTCATCACGCGAGTAAATTTCAAGCGAGGCTTTTTTATCGATATCTTGAAGCGACGTTGTGAGGTCAAAGTAGGGTAGATCCTCATTGATGTAGTCTAAAATTTCAGCGTCGCTTAGTCTCATTTTATGCCTTTTTTGAAGCGGTTTTTGCTTTTACGATCATCTTTTTAAAGATGCCGTTGTCGTAAAGTCCAGCGTGGTAAAGCGCAAAGCATGTAAATGCGATGCCAGAAGCTACGTGGAATTTTTTAACAGATCTATTTTTCATAAAAAGTGCGCTTAGGCAAACAGATGCCAAAGTGACGCTCATGCCGACCTTTGCTACTTGTCTATGAGTGTTTAGATCTAGCAGTTTGCCGCTTATCTTTATATCTTTTCCCAAATTTTCTCCTTTAGTTTTTGCCCCAGCAGCTTGTATTTTTGATGCCTAGACTCTCTGGGTCAAATTCTGGATTTTTACCAGCTTTTCTTTGAGCTTCGTAGTCTCTTATCGCTATTATCACCACTTTTGATAGTAAGAAAATGGCGATGATATTTATCGTAGCCATAGCGGCCATCGTGATATCAGCGATATTCCAAGCTAGTTTTAAGTTCATCTGAGCGCCTATAAATATCATAATCACTGCAGTGATCTTAAATGCTAGAGTTAAATTTTTACTTTTTGTTAGAAATTTCATATTTGCCTGTGCGTAGTAGTAGTTGCCGATGAGCGATGTGATGGCAAATAGCACTACTGCAAGGGTCGTAAAGTGTAGCCCAAAGTCGCCAAAATACTCTTTCATTGCTGCTTGAACGAGAGGTAGGGCGGTTAGCACTTCGCCACTTACGCCAGTTTGTTTTGTAAGATATGCCTGAGAAAAAAGCACGATCATACCAGAGGCGACGCATATCGTCATATCGATAAAGACAGCCATTGCTTGCACTAGCCCTTGTTTGACTGGGTGGCTTGTGTGCGCCGCAGCCGCTGCGTTTGGCGCTGAGCCCATGCCAGCCTCGTTTGAGAAAAGTCCTCTTTTTATGCCTATTACGATCACGCTTCCAGCAAATCCACCAAAGATCGCTTTAAAATCAAAGGCGCTTTCTATGATCATCTTGATGACGGCTGGAATTTCTTTGAAATTTAAAACGATCGCGATGATAGCTAGCAAGATGTAAGTAAGCGCCATGAAAGGAACGATATATGAGCTAACTTTGCCGATGATATGGCTCTTGCTAAAAAACATCACAGCTGTAAATGCTGTAAGGATAAGCCCGATGCCAATAGGCAAGCCACTTTGCGCAAAGGTGATGTTGCTGCCTGCTTTGTCGTAGTAAATTTCAAAAGCAGAGGTCATGGTGTAGCTTTGAAGCCCATTAAAACCATAAGCATAGGTGATGATAAGGATGATGGCAAACAAAGAACCAAGCCACTTTATGCCAAGTCCGTTTTTTATGTAATAAGCCGGTCCGCCTTTAAAGCCAAAGACATCTTTGGTCTTATAAATTTGAGCCAAAGTGCTCTCGATAAAGGCTGAAGCTGAGCCTAAAAATGCCATCAAACACATCCAAAAAAGTGCTCCTGGACCACCTGCGACGATGGCAGCTGAAATTCCAGCGATGTTGCCGATGCCGACACGCGAAGCAGTCGATATCATCAGTGCTTGAAACGGCGTTAGATGGTGCTTGTTATACTTGTCCTTTTTCTCTACCAGAACTCTGCAAGCTTCAAAGAACATCCTAAACTGCACAAAACGGGTAAGGTAGCTAAAGTAAATTCCTGAAGCTACAAGGATGATAACCAAAAAATATCCATATAAAAAGTCGTTGGCTACATCCATTTTGCCGTTTAAAAAGTTTAAGAAATTCTCAAACACCATCTATCCTTTCAAATTTATTTTGACTTGATCTTCACGCCCTTCATTGAGTTGAGCAGAAGCCAGATCGTCGTGCCATTGTGAAGCATGGCAGTTGCTATTGGATTTAGCATGCCAAGCGTTGCGGCACTTAGTATGGCTGTATTTACGCCAACGGTCGAGCGGAAATTTGAGCTAATTAACTTCATAGTTTTATTAGCAAGCTCTTTTGCAAGCGCTACGCTCATGATGTCATCTTTTAAAAGGCTTATATCAGCTGTTGCTTTAGCGATATCAGCACCTTTGTGCATGCTTATGCCAACATTTGCTTTTGTTAAGCTTGGCGCGTCATTTATGCCATCACCTACAAAAGCGACCTTTTTGCCCTCACTCTTTAGCTCTTCGATGATCGCTGCTTTATCAGTTGGCAAGCACTCAGCATAGACCCTGTCAAGCCCCAGCTCGCGCGCTACCTCTTCAGCTTTGCTCTTTATGTCGCCACTTAGCATAACTATCTCTTTCACGCCAAGATTTCGTAGTTTTGCCACCATATCTTTAGCGTTTGCTCTCATATCATCTTTCATGGCTATGACGCCAACAAGCTCTTTGTCGTATCCTACATAAAGCAGGGTTAAACCGCTTTGCAAAGCCTTATTTATAAGCGTTTCGTGAGCTTTAAAGCTTATCATCTCATCGTCTTCTAAAAAGTGCCTACTGCCGATAACGACCTCTTTGCCGTGCATCGCAGTTTTTACACCGTGAGCCACGATAAATTCAACCTCGTCGTGGTGGATGTGGCTAAATCCACGCTTGTTTGCAGCCTCAACTATCGCTTCAGCTACTGGGTGGAAGTAGTGTTCCTCGGCACTTGCGGTTAAATTTAAGATATCAGCCTCTGAAAATCCATCTTTAAAAGAGTAAATTTCAACCACACTTAGGCGTCCGTGAGTTAGAGTGCCGGTTTTGTCAAAGACAAATGTATCAACCGAGCTTAGAGCCTCGATCGCCTTTGCACCTTTTATGAGGATGCCGTTTCTGCCAGCTTTTGAGATGCTTGACTTAAACGCAACTGGCGTAGCAAGCTTAAGCGCACAAGAGTAATCAGCTTGAAGCACGCTTGCAACGCTGTTCATATTTTTATTTATAACATACGAAAGCCCAGCAAGAGAGAGTGTGACCGGCACTAGTTTATCAGCTAGTTTTAGAGCTTTTACGCCGATGGCTGATTTTTCATTAAGTGAAGTTTGGATGTACTCTTTGATCCTTGCGGTTGCGGTGTCGCTACCTACGTTTTCAGCCCAAATTTTGATCCTGCCTTCATCGACAACAGTGCCACTTATGACGCGGTCGCCTCTAGCTTTTGCCACTGGTTCTGCCTCTCCAGTCATTGAGACTTGATTGACGTCAGCATTGCCCTCGACGATGTAGCCATCAACGCCTATCGTCTCGCCAGCTCCGACTACTACGATGTCGCCTTTTTTTAAATTTTCGGTTTTTACCTTTTCAAGCGTCTTTTCACCGTTTAAATTTCGCTCAACCCAGACCTCTTCGATGTTTGGTTTGGCTAGCTCTTTGATGAGATCATCACTTCTGTGGCTAGCACTTTCTTCCATGTATTCGCCGATATTTATCATCAAATTTGTGCTATTTGCAGCCAAATGATCGCCCATTGCAAGGCTTGTGCCAATAGCTGTTGCTTCAAGCACTTTTGAGGTGATGCCCTCATGCCTTAGCTCTTTTGCGCCTTCTATTAAATTTGGAGCTGTGGCGTAAAGAGTCACGGCTGATTTTAGAGTTTTATTACTCATAAATGGCGTTACACCAAGTGCAGCAGCAGCTTTGTAGATATTTGCTTTGCTAGGCAGGCTCTCATCTTTTGGCTTGGTTGGAAAATCATAGCTTTTTATAAAATCTAAAATTTTCTCATAGCTCTTATCAAACTCGACAACGATGCTCTTTGCGTATTTATTTACACGCACGCTTTTTGCATCGGTTCGCTCTGAGATCGCAGCCTCTATGGCGCTAACATCGCTTCTAGCGTTTAGGCTCTCGCAAATAAACCTCGCTCTATTTTTGCTCTTGTGAGCTAGAGTGACCTTATTTTTGTGAGTCAAGTTCAGCTTTGACATCTTCAAAACGCTCTTTTAGTTCTTCTATGCCAGCGTTTATTAGCTCGCCACCTTTGATGATCGCTTTAAATACGCACTCTTGTGCTTTTGGATTAGTTAGCACATAAGCTGCTATGCCGCCTAAAAGTAGGCCTTTTACAAAGCCAGCTGCGTTAAAATTTTCAGGCACAAATGGTAAATTTTGAGCTGCATTGTTTATCGCATTATCAACCGCACTTGGCTGAGTTGCTGCAGTATTATTTACCGCACTTGCGTTTTCTGCGTTTTCTTCATTGATATAAGGGTTATTCATTATTTACTCTCCAATTTTATTAGTTCTTCAGCTATCAAAAGACCGCCGATGCCAGCTGCAGTAAAAGCTGCTGCGTTTAGATATTTTTTTTGTGCTATCAAATTTGAAGCATGAATGCCAACAGCACCTACAAAACCGCCAGTTACGGCGTATTTTGCTATCTTTTTAGCGACATCTTTTTTAGTCGCTCTGTTGTTTAGATAGTCGCTAAAGCCAAGCGCAGCCGCACCCATGCCAGCGATCAAGGCTCCACTGATGAAGTGATCAAATGGAAGTCTTGTATTTGAAAGTGTAAAAAGACTATTTTCTTGCATTCTCTATCCTTAAGCTATATCGTTTGGTGTGATAGCTTTTGGAGCTGCTGGCTTTTTAGCACGTGGTTTTCTTGTTTTTTTAACCACTTTTTCAGCCTCTTTTTCTACTTTTTTAGCACCATGTTTTGCTTTTTTCTCTTCTTTTACTATAAAGTCTTTTGCATCTTTTGCAACGCTTTTACCTTTTTTGTAAAGATCTTTTGCAGCCTCTTTGCCTTTATCAAAGCCATCTTGGGCATACTCTTTGATCTTATCTCTTTTATTCCAAGCAGCTATTGCTAAACCGCCTACTGCTAAACCTGCTAAAAATGGTAATGCCATTTTAAATCCTTTCTTTGTTTGATTTTGTAAATTATTCATCTTCTTCATCCTTATTAAAATTTTTGCTAACTACTGAAATGCCTAATGCCCCAAGCGCAAGCCCGCTAAAAAACGAGAAATTTGGATTATTAGTTATCTTTGCTAACTCGCTTTTATCAGCCTTGCCACTTGCGATATTTTGCAAGCTTTTAGTTATCTCATTAAAGTCATTTTGATAGCTTTCTAAAATATTTGTTATGCCATTTTGCTCAAAATTTTGCGAAATTTCATTTAAATTTAGCTCATTTTTTGCTCCAGCTCCACTATAAATTTCTTTTAAGCAGTGCTTTAAAGAGGCGATATATTCGTTATTTGAAGTAGCCCAAAGTCTAAAAAATAGATCTTTTAGCTCTTCATCATCTAAGCTTTCACAAAATTTTTCATACATTTTGTTTAGCTCATTTTCATAGTTTAGTGCCTCTATTAGCGCATCTTCTTTATTTTTTGCTGGCAAAAAAATAGCTTCATTTTCGCAAACAAGCTCATACTCATGCGCACTTGCAAATTTTTCTATCAAGACGATAGCATTTTTTCTCACGCTTGCGATTTGATCAAATACTTCGCCAAATGAAGCTAGACCTTCATATAGCCTAAGTGCGTTTTTTTCGCTCGTATAAGAGGCGTTTAAAAGCTCATTAAGCATATTTTACTTCTCTTGCTACTTCATTTACTTTAGCTGAAATTTCTTCTAAATTTTGCCCTTTTAAGAGATCCTCCCAGAGATTTTTAGGGAAAATTTCATGATCGTATTCGATCGTTACAGAGCCGATTATCTTGTTAAATTTAACATTTTTTATGCCATTTATCTGAGCTATCATGTCATCTAAACTGGCTAAATTTACGCTGCCACTTAGCTCTTTTATCTTTGGGCTAACTCTCACTCTTAGTCTGCCATCTGTATGAGCTATCATCGAAAAATAGCTTGCAACTTGTGCTAAAGTTTGTGTTTTTATATCCATTTGTTTCCTTTTATTTTCCTTTTATATTGATGGCGTATTATCTATTATGTAGCTTAAACAAATCTGAAATTTTTTTGTCTTTCATTATCAAAAAGTAAAATGAAATGATAAATTTAAATCCCATTTTTTGCTTGACAATCACTGCAAATTCCATAAAGTATCATCTTGTGAGACTCTGCACTAAATGATCTTTGACTACAAATTTGATCTTGTCTTTGCTCTATCATCTCATCTTCAAAATCAACCACTTTGCCACAAATTTCACATATCAAGTGATCGTGAGAGGATTTTAAATTTAGCTCGTAATTTTTAACACCATTTTGCTCAAAACTATTTGCCAGATGGTGCTCTTCAAGAAAATTTAAAAAGGTATATATCGAAGTCATTGAAATTTCATTTTTGTAAGTTTCATAAATTTTTTGGCAAATTTCTTGAGCATTTAGATGCGACTTGCTAGCAAAAAGCACACGCAAAATTTGCTCTTTTATCTCAGAGCCTTTTTGACCAAAAGCTTTTAAAAACTCGTTAAAATGCTTGTAAAATAGTTCAAAGTCTTCCACAAAATCCCTATCAAATTGATAATGAAAGTAAAGATTTTACAACTTTGCTACTAAAAAATGCATAAAATTTCTTACGAATTTAAAGTAAAGTATTTTATAAGCTTCTTTTGGTATAGTTTCGCATTTTTTAAATCAGAATTAAGGAACGAAATGACTTACGACGAGCTAGAATTAGACGCCGTTTTGTTAGAGGTTTTGGAAAATAGAGGCAGCTTTGACTCGATGGATGACGAAGAGCTTTACGAGCTTATCGAGCAAGTCGCGCAATACACTGACGGCGACTACGAGGAGGCGTTTGAATATATGACTCAATTTTCTCCGATCCCTAAAAAACGCTTTGTATCACTATTTATGGTTTAGCAAAAGGCTAAGCCATAATCTTGCTAATTTATAAACTAAATTTCAAAAATCTTTAAAATGCTAAAAAAGAGCTTGACTCTTTTAAAAGAGCCAAGATGCGAGGTTTTTATAAGAAGTATTTTGAGATTATCTCTTTAAATTTGATTGTGTATTTGCTAGCTTTTGGGCTGTTGTTGTAGATATCTTCAAATTCATAAATTCTATCGTAGTAGTCGTTTGTATCTTGTGCGTTTATCTTAAGTCTTGCCACGTCTAAGCTAACGCCAACAAAAGCTCCGCTAGTCTTGCCACGCTCCTCGACAAATGCTGAAATTTCAGGCAAATCGCTAGCTATTGCCACTTCGTTGCCAACGCCACCAGTGGCTTCTGCTTTTAGACTGATCGTATCTTTTGCGTTAAATAAGCTTGCGTAGGCTTCTGAGTTTTTAAACAAGATGATCATATCGGCCGAGCTATATCCTAGCTGAAGTCCGATGCTGCCAGATGTGTAATTTACAAAAAATGGGCTTGACCACTCGCCATCGTCGTTTTTAGCGATAAATACACCTTTGCCTTTTGAGCCAGTGATGATCGCACCTGCTTTTGTTACATCTGGGATGATGGCGATGGCTTTGATGCCTGTAAATTTGGTATTTGGTTTTAAATTTCTAGTGCCAAAAGTGTTTAAAATGTTTATCGCATTTTTTAATTTTTGATTTTGGATCACGTCAGCGTTTAAATTTAACGCAAAAAATGAGCCGATCAAAAAGAGTAAAGTTAGAATTTTTTTCATCAAATTTCCTTATTTAAAATTTTTGTTATTATAGCCTAAAATAAACTATTATTTAAAAATTTATTAATGAAATTTTATGAGATTTCATTATAAAATGCCCATTTTTAAGGAAAAAATATGAGCTTAATACTTTTTGTCGAATACGTCGGTATCGCATCAGCTGCGCTTAGTGGCTTTTTATTTGCAGTAAAAAGAGAGTGCGACTGGCTTGGCGTCTTTTTATCTGCATTTTTGACCGCACTTGGAGGTGGTATCGTGCGTGATATGCTCGTTGGCAGGGCAGTTTATTCATTTACTCACTACATGCCAGTAAGCGTCGTCATCTTTATGCTTGTCGTATCTAGGATCACAAATTTGCATATAAAAAGAGATGGTTTGGAAAAGAAATTTGTCTTTATCTTTGCCGATGCGATCGACGTTATCTGCTTTTCTATCGTTGGAGCGATGGTTGCCATTGAGTATAGCTACAACATCTTTGGCGTCATGATGATCGCCTTTTTTAACGGCGTTGGTGGCGGTATCTTAAGAGATATCTTGCTAAATGAAGTCCCATGGTTTTTGCGCACTGGACTTTACGGCACGATAAGCCTTGGCGTGGGGCTTGCTTACTTTATCCTCTATCATCTAGGCCTTAGCAACATATTTTTTACCATGCTGTTGCTAGCTGCTGGCATAACGGTCAGGATGTTTGCATTTTATAGAGGCTGGAAGCTACCTGATCTATGAAATTTAGCGAGTTTTTTGATGTCTGGGTCAATGAAAACTACTATAAATTTGGCGTAGATATCGGCAAAAAGGGCGATTTTTACACAAATGTAAGTGTTGGCTACCTCTTTGGCGCCTGCCTTGCAAACTACTTTGTAAAGCTACTCAAAAACGGCGAAATTTCTAGCTGCTGCAAGGTCGTGGAGATCGGTGCAAACTCGGGCGATATGCTGGCTGACTTTGCGCAAGGTATATTTACGCTTGAGCCAGAAATTTTGCCAAATTTAGAGTTTATCATCATAGAACCTCATGAAATTTTACGCAAAAAACAGCTTAAAACCTTTAAAAACCGCTTTGGTGACGAAGTAAAGATAAAACACTATGAAAATTTACAAGAGTGCTCGTTTGATGAAATTTTTGTCATATCAAATGAGCTGCTTGACGCATTTAGCTGCGAGGTGATAGACGCAGATAATATGCTTTTTGTGGATGATGAACTAAAATTTCACTGGCAAAAAGCGGATCAAAATTTACTAGCCCTTGCAAAGAAATTTGGCATAAAAAGGGGCGAGATATCAACTAGCTACGCTAAATTTGCACTCAAGCTTGCAAATGCGGCTAAAAAGGTGAGATTTTTAAGCTTTGACTACGGCGAATTTGAACCAAAAAATGAATTTAGCCTAAGAGTTTTTAAAGATCATCAAGTTTTCTCTTTATTTGAAATTTCAAACCTTGCGCCATATTTTAAAAGCTCAGATCTAACTTATAGCCTTTGTTTTAAGCAGGTAAAAGAGGCTTTTTGCGAGGCTGGCTTTTTGATGCTTAAATTTAAAAAGCAAAATGATGCTTTGGTTAATGATCTTGGCGTGGATGAAATTTTATCTTTGGTACTTGAAAAAGGCAGCAAGCAAGCCTATGAAAACGCAGCCAAACAGGCAAAATTTCTACTCTCGCCTGAGTTTTTAGGCGAGAAGTTTAAATTTATAGAGTTTTTAAAGAGCTAGCCTAGCGATATCAGCGTAATCCGCCTCACAAGCCTTTAAAAGGTCGTTTGGAGCTATCTTTATCTGCTTGCCTCTTACTCCAGCGCTTACTAGCACGTACTCTTGCTCTTTTGCTCGCTCGTCGATAAATGTGTCAAAGTGCTTTTTCATAGCAAGTGGCGAGCAGCCGCCTCTGATGTAGCCGGTGATCTTCTCTAAGTCTTTTAAATTTATAAGCTCGCAGCGTTTGGCTCCGCACGCATGAGCAAGTGCTTTTAGATCAAGCTCCAGATCGCCTTGCAAGCAAGCAACAACAAAATTTTTAGGCTCGCACTGGCAGACGATCGTCTTATAAATTTGCTTTATATCTTGCTTGGTGCTAGCTGCTACGTGAACGGCTGAAAGGTCGTTTAGATCGACTTCGTACTCAAGTATCTCATACTCTATTTTTAGCTTGTCTAAAAGCCTAGCGGCGTTGGTTTTATGTATCATCTTTTCTCATTTTTGCGAATTTTTTGTATAATTATAGCCAAAACTTAAAGGAGGAAAGATGGCTGAAGAAGTTGAAGAGAAAAAAGCAAAAAAAGGTGGCAATGGCGCTTTGATGATAATCATCATCGCGATATTTGTTTTGTTGCTAGTTATCGGAGGGCTAGTCGCGTTTTTGATGCTTAGTTCTGACGAGCCAAAAGATGCAAATATGGCGCAAACACCAGCTCAGACTCAAACTCAACCAGCACCCGCTCAAAACAAAGCAAAACGCGGTGGCAACGACTATTCGAACATGGGACCGATATATCCGCTTGATCAGTTTGTCGTAAATTTACTTAGTGAAAATGGCTCGAGATTTCTTAAAACTAAGATCGATCTGGAGCAAAGCGACGAGCTACTAACTGCCGAGCTTGATAAGAAAAAGGCACTTTTAAGAGATATCATCATAAGAACGCTATCTTCTAAAACTTACGAAGAAGTAAGCACTGCAAAGGGCAAAGATAGGCTAAAAGACGAGATCGTCGGCAAGCTAAATGAAGTGCTAAATGATGGCTACATCAAAAACATATTTTTTACTGATTTTGTGGTGCAATGATAGGCATTGATATCGTTAAGATAGATAGAATTTCAAGACTTAAGGCTCGTCACGGCGAGCTTTTTTTAAAGAGATTTTTAAGTGATAGCGAGATCGCGCTAGCAAACAATGATGCGACTTTGGCTGGATTTTGGGCGGCCAAAGAAGCAGCTAGCAAAGCCCTTGGTGTGGGCATCAGCAAAGAGTGTGGCTTTTTAGACATTATGCTTAGCAAAAGTGCCAAAGGCGCACCAAAGATAAAATTTAGTCCAAGAATTTATACAAATTTTAATTTCAAAGAAGCAAGCCTTAGTATAACTCACGACGGCGGATTTGCCGTAGCCGCAGTGATGATCGTGTGAAATTTTAACTTTTAGCTACTTTTTTATGTAAAGCCTAATTTATAAATAAATACCTATATAAACTTTTTTACAAAAAAGACGAAATTTGATGTAACCTTTGGTGATCATAAAAACTAAGGACAGTAAAATGCAAATTTCTAATAATCTTTCAACCACTAACTATCTCTCAAGAGAGAACATAGCAAGGGAGATGGGTTTTAAATTTAACGATATAAACGAGATACTTAGTAACGATATGGGTCATGGTATGACATTTACTAAGTATGCAAGGCTAGATGACAAAGAAAGAGCAAGAGAATACGACAGATATGATCACTCACTCACTGGATTTGTAAAAGGTGAAGGAGAGCCAAGAGTAAGCATACTTGGCAAGCTAATGGGCTATGACGACACTTTTTCAAAAGATGAGATAGATGAGCTAAAGAAATTTATAGATGATAGCGGTGCTTTAGGGCTTGAGAGAAATCCAGCATTTGAGCCAAAGGGGATTTTTAAAGATCCATTAAATAGTAAAAAGCTTAGCGTTGATGATTTTATAGATCAGTTTGCAAATAAAAAAATCCTCTCTTTTATAGCTTTTGGTGGTAGTAAGACAGCTGAACTACTTGATAGCGATATGAGTGTTGATGAGTTTAAAGGCAAATGGGCTAAATTTGCACTAAATGAACGCTTTGGTTTAGAGCTTGACGAGGAGCTAGCAAAAGAGACTATAAATTCCATCAACGATCTTGAAACACAAAACGAAGAAGAGAAGAAAGAGAAGAAATTTACACCTATACAAGTTACTAAAAAATCTCAAACCTATAAGCTTGAAGCCGATGAGAGATTTAAGGAGCTTTATAAATTTATAAAGAGTGAATTTGATAGTGGCAAGAGTATGTTTGAAATTTTAGAAAAAGTGGCAAAGCTTAAAGTGGATAAGACGGTGTAAGGGGGAGCTGAAATGATAACTAGCATAAACGGACTTAGCAACACACCGATACAAGATAACACTATCCAAAAAGAAAATACAATAGAAAATGTAGCCAAAAAAGGCAAGCAAGACAAAAGCGTTAGCGAAGAGAAATT